>JBOHNC010000097.1:0-4392 GCA_050730415.1 Planctomycetota bacterium | reverse complement strand
GATCTCCGGCGCGCGCTGGGCGACGTGCCCCACCCGGGCGGTGTCGCGGCAGAGGTCTTGTAGCAACTTGGGCAGTTCGTCAGGATGGTGGTACTGGAACAGGTGTTCTTCCGGCCAGGCGATGTCGCGTAGATCGGTCTCGGGGCCGACCAGCGCCACCGCACTGGCCTGCAGCACGTCATAAAGCGCCGGATGCGGGTTCCCACGGCTGCCGGGGCACACCACGATGGGGTAAGCGGGCTGTAATTGACTTGCCAAGCCGTCCAAGGTGCGGATCAGCGCCAACTGCGAAGGGGGCATGGGGTCCTGACCCATCACGTGGACACCCGGCGCAAACCGCAGCCGTTCTCCCGTGGCGCACAGCGGCAGCCAGCGGCGGGTCGGTCCGGTCACGCGGGCTTTGTCGGGCAGGCAGGTGCAATTGAATAGCGGTTCGAGATCGGTCAGCAGGCTCGGTTCGATGTGGCCGTTGATCATCCAGGCCACTTTGCGGAGGGAGCAACCGGACAGGTCGGCCGGCAATGGGCCGCCTTCGATCCAGAGTAACGCATCGAGCCGCTCTTGTTCCACAAAGGGCCGGATCGCAAAGGTGGCGTTCGGCTGGGTGCGGTGCGAGAACCGCTCGAAGGTGCAGGGCACCACCTCGGCATGGCGGCGGAGACCTTCGACCACCTGGGCGGCTGGGATCAGGGGATTGTTGGGATCGTACAGGACACCCAGCTTCATGAGACCGCCTCCACGGGCAAGGGCAGTGTGCGCTTCGTGAGCCAGGCGACCAGGTCCGGCGTGATGGCTTCCATGCATTGCATGCCATGCGGGCAGTGGGTATCGGGATCGAGATGGCAGCCCCAGCGGCCGCGGCAGTCGAGGGGTTCGCTGCAAAGATGCAGGTGGCCCGGGTAGCCATCGATGGCGGGGTGTTCGCGGCCGCCGAAAATCACGAGGGCCGGCGTCTCAGTCGCCGCAGCCATGTGCATGAGCATCCCCACCAGGCAGATCACCAGCCCAGCCTGTTGAAAAAGCGGCGGCAACTCGGCCAAGGGCGTACCCCGCGCGTCCTGCGCGCCTGGGAGCGGCGGGTCTTGTTTGCCGCCCACCTGGAGCACGCGGTAGCCAGAGCCGGTAAGGAGTGAACTGAGCGCCTCCCAGCGTGGCAGCCCCCAGTCTTTACTCGGCAGACGTGGATTGGGCCGGCAGTGGAGCAGCACCAAGTCGCGCTGGCGTTCGATGCCGGGGGTCAGGATCAGTTCGGGGCGCAGATTTTTGGCGGTGACTTTAATGCCCGTATCGAGCGCGACCTTGTCGAGCATCTGCTGAACGAGGTGCCCAGGGAACGGCGCATGATGTTTGGGACCGTACAGGACCGCGTTCTGGTAGATCGTCTCGACGCGGATGGCGGTGCGCGACGGCTCGCTTTTTTCGATGAAGTCGGGGTAGCGAAAGCCGTAACGCGAGCGGATCCACACTTTGAGTCCCGGGTGGGCAGTCTTCAGTTCCCGCCCGACGGCGGATAGAAGCAGTTCGTCGCCAATGCCCCAGTCATTGAAGAGGACGAGATCGGTCGGCAAGGAAGCGGGGAACGGGCGGCGGGGCGCCGCGGTCTGCGGCGCCGGTTGCTGCATTTGCGTCGATTGCAGCAGTTGACGCAGTTGCAGCGATTGGGAGGCCGGCCGGCAACTCTCCAGGATCGTTTGCAAAGACCGACCGACTGCTTCCGGCCGGTCGAAGTTTACCTGGATGAGGTGCGCATGGCCGTCGGTCGATGGGGCGGAGCTGGCCTCTGACACGAGGACCGGTTTGCCTAGCGCCAGCATCGTCGCGAGGAACCGCGAACTATACCCCGGCTCCAAGGGCGCCACCCCGAACTCCGCCACGTCCAACAGCGCGTGTAAGGTTTGCTCAGGCAGCTCGCCCAGGAACTCCGCTGGCAGCCGGTGCTATTCCACGGCTTGCCGTAGCGGTGCGGCGAGGAACCCATCCCCGCAGATCAATAGTCGCATCGGCAGGTGCTGCCTCACAATAACTTCGAGGCAGTGCATCAGGCCACGGGGATCGAACGGCGGCTCCAGCCGCAAGGCGACAATCCCGATTAGTTCCCCCGGTTCAGCGACCTGGCGCCGAAAATGGTCCCGCTGCGCCGGCGAAGCAAAGGCATGGCGGATGGGTGTGGAAATCGGTTCAGAGCGCACGGCGCGGACGCCCCGTTTTTTGAGTTCGGCGACCTGAACGGCATCTGACAGCGCCACTTCGTCCGCTCGCAGTGCCGCCCAGGCCTGCGCGTAGGCGTCATAGCCTGCGATGTTTTCTTCTTTGCGCAGATCAAATGCCGGCGGCGGCCCGTCCGGATCGGGCACAAACCGGTACTTTGGCGCCTGGGGCAGGTTGCGTAAGACCTCGCCGGCCAAGAGCCCGTGCCAGTCGGTGGCGAGCAGTTCTGTTGGCGGTGCCGCGACATACCCGAGCAGATCGACGGCCAGATTGAACCCGTCGCGGATCTTGGCATCGTCCCGGGTATGGGTCGGCACCGGGAAAAACGGGGCGCTCTTTGTGGTCAGCCAGGTTATTTTTTGATCTTTGGATTGCGCGTCGGCGCACACCCGGCGCGACCATGCGCCGGTTGCGTAGCCATACGGATCGTTCACGTGCGCCGCCACGCCCAGGGTGGTGACTGGGCTCACGTTGGGTTGACCGGCCCGCCGTGCCTGGCGGCTGTACACCGCTTGGATTTTCCCCGCCGTGACGGCCCACGTCCGCTGGGCCAAGACCGACGCCCTGGCCCGCTGCCCCATCGCTTCGAACGCCGCCCGGTCCACGGCAAACCGCTGCAATGCCGCGGTCAGACTTTCCACGCTGCCGGGCTCGACAAAGACCCCTTCCACCTCAGGCTCGATCAGTTCCGCCAGCCCGCCGGTCTTGGACAAAATGACCGGCGTACCTTGCAGCATGCCTTCGAGCGCCACCATGCCGAAAGGCTCGTAGCGGCTGGGGCAGATTTGCAGGTCGGCCACATGGTACAGGTGCGCTAAGGCGGGGTTTTCCACGTACCCAAGGAACTGGACCCGGTCTTCGAGGCCGGCGACGCGGACCTGCTCCCGGAGCGCGCCTTCTCCCCCGCCGCTGCCGGCCAGGCACAAGGTTACTTGCGCCAAGTTGGCACGCTGGAAGGCCTCGATCAGGACATCGACCCCTTTTTCCGGATCGAGCCGGCCGACGTAGAGTAAAAACGCGTGGTCGGTCGGGATCAGCGCGTCGCGGAAGGCCTTTAGCCGCACCGGGTCTTCGGTGACCGGAAAGGTGTCCGGCGAGATGGCGCAGGGCACCACCGTGATCCGTTTGGGATCGGCGCCGTAATCCCGGATCAGTTCTTCGCGGGTGGCCGAGGAGTTGGCGATCACGTGCGCGGCGCGCGCCGCCGCCCAGCCTTCGGCCGCCTGGGTGAAACGGTCCTGATCCGACTCGATGTGGCCCAGCCGTTTGCCGAAAATCGTGTCGTGAAAGGTAATCATGTGCGGGACGCCGAAGTGGTCTTGAATCGCCTGTGCCGCGGGGGCGGTCAGCCAGTCGTGGCTTTGGACCCCGTCGAAGGACCGGATCGCCTCGACGCCGAGCCCGATGAGCCGCCGCAGGATAAAAATATTGAAAATCATCACGCAGCCGGCGTTCCACGGCGGCTTGGGCGGCGGGGGAAAATCGGTGCGCAGCACCCGCACCCCATTCTGTTCGGTCTCGTACAGCTCCTTGCCCATGCTGTTGGTCACGACGGTGACCGCATGTCCCTGGCGCACCTGCTCCTCACTTAGATCGCGCACGTACCGGCCCAGACCAAAGACCTTCTGCGGCGGGTACTCGCTGGCTAAGTGGAGGATCTTCACGCGACCGCCTCCAGTTCACGGAAGAGTTTGACCAGTTGCAGACCGGCGCCGGTGTTGGCGAACTGTTTCGCCCGCGCAGTACCTTTATTCTTCAATTGGGAACACAACCGGGGATTGTCGAGCAGGTCGGTCATCGCCTGCGCCCACTGCTCGGGCTTCATAGGATTGGCAAATAGCGCCGCGTCCCCGAGGACTTCGGGCAGCGAGGTGGCCTTCGCCGCCACGACTGGCGTTTTAAGCGCCATTGCTTCTAACGGCGGGATGCCGAACCCCTCGTAGCGTGACGGGAACAAAAACATCCGCGCCTCGGCCATCAGCCGCCGCTTCAACGCCTCCGGTACAAACCCGAGCGCCCGGGTCTGCCGTTCGATATTCCGTGCGCGCAGCGCGGCCGGCAGATCGGTGTGCCCCTTCCCGTAATGCTGGCAGTTAAATTGCTTTAAAGGGGTGCGGTAATTCCTTCTGGTTCAACGGGGTCTACAGACCCCGATACAGGAGGATAGAACGATGGAACACGATC
>JBOHNC010000096.1:0-7167 GCA_050730415.1 Planctomycetota bacterium | reverse complement strand
GATCACGCTCGAAGACCCCGCGCACCAATCGGCGCCGAAACCCGCCCGGGCATCGCGGCGCGCGGACGCTGGCACCGAATCGCTGCCGCGCGGCCGGCGGCCTTTGCACCGCAAAGCCTCCGCCACTTCCGCCACCACGCCGAATGAAGTCCCTATCAAAGCCATCGGCATCACGGCCCTCATTTGGCTGATGGGCCTGTTCTGCTTCGTGGTCTCCAACCACAAATCCTCACCGTCCGAGTTGCCGCCGCCGGCCGCCGCAATCCCGCAGCAGGTCGTGCCCATGCCGGCGCCGCACTGGCGCGCGCCGGATGCGCCCGACATCGCCCCCTCGGCCACGACCCCGCTGCATCCTTGATGAAACCCAGCGTGGGTACGTTGGCTGCACTTCGATCTGGCGCTAGCAGGCTGCTGGTGGCGGTCTGCAAACTTCCCCCGCGCGATCCGAAACGGAACCACGGCTCCGACACGCCACCGCGCGGAACCACCACCTCGCGGTCAACGAAGGCGGTGCAGTTCGACGCATCGCACGCGACGTTCCGCGCGGGAGAACGTGGAAAGTGCGACACCGCCTCGGACCGCGCGGCAGAGGCGTGGGGCAGGCGCGCGTACCAGGGACACCCTTCCGTGGGTTTACAGCCACGGCTACCCAAATGCGGCCCCTTGCGGGGCCAAGAAACGGTCGGCAGAAAAGGCGGGGAAAGCTCAAGCGTGGCAGGACTGAAAGAGTCACGGTAAACTATCTGAGATTCATATAAGAAAGGCGGCGTCAAGCCGCCGCACTCCAAAGGCGATTTGGATCGCGCGGATCAACTGGCCAACACGCTTTTCGCGACCTTCAGGCCGGCGTTGATCGTGTTCCACGCCACGCCCGAATGGAACGGCTCCCCGTGCGCGAAGCGCCACGGCAGGTAGCGGCCCATCACTTTTTTGCCCACCCGCCACAGCGGCGACACGCCCACCTGGTATTCGCGCGGCGCCTCCGGGTCGACCTCCACGGCACCCGAGCCATCTTCCTTGTACTTCAGCGGGACTTGCGCGAAGAGCGCCTGGTCGAGTTGCTCCATCACGTACAGGCTGAGCGGCTGGAAATCGATTTCCGGCTGCGTGCCGAGAATGTCCGCGGCGATGTGGTCGGCCGCGGCATCGGCCTGCAAGAGCGCCAGGAAGGCCTGCTTGATGGGGAAATCGGCGGTGTCGCCCACCGCGAAAATCCGCTCGCGGTAGCGCACCTGCCGGCTGGTTCGATTGACCTGCAAAAAGCCGCGCTCGTCGGTGGGCAGGTTGGCGTAGCGCTGCATCGCCACGCAGGGCGGCATGCCCACCAGCATGTCGAACGGCAGCATGCCGCGATTGGTGAAATGCACCACGCCCGGTTCCACCCGTTCGAGCGCCTGCCCGGTGTAGCCTTCGATATGGCGCCGGTCGAATTCCTCCTCGACCAGGTGGTGCATGCGCGGGCCGAAGGCGTCGAAAAATCGCGGCTCGGCCGTCACATAGCTCATTTCGACTTTTTCGCGCACGCCCTTGTCCGCCAGCCAACTGTCGGTCATCATCGCCAGTTCGTACAGCGGCGCCACGCACTGCGCCTGCGGCGGCACCGCGAACAGCAGCCGCGGCCGCGTGCCGTTGCGCGCCGCGTCGATCAGCCGTTCCAGTCCGTCACCCAGCCGCAGCATCTGCTGCACCGTCCAGATGGTGTGGGCGTGGTCCTTGAAGCCGGGAATTTCCAGCGGGTCAATCGCCGCGCCGGTCGCGACCACGAGGTAGTCGTAGAAAATCGGCCCGTGCGAGGTTTCGATCCGCTGCGCGATCGGCTCGATTTCCAACGCGATCGCGTGGACGAAGTGAATATTCTTTTTCTTGAGCGGCACGTCGATGGCCATGCGGCATTTTTCCGGCGATTCGCCGAAGGGAATGTAGATCAGGCTCGGCTTGAAGGTGAAATACCGGCTGTCGGAGACGAGCGTCAAGTCCACCCGCGATCCGAGCTTGTGGCGGAGGTAGAAAACCGCCTCCAGCCCGCCGAATCCGCCGCCGAGGACGACCACTTTCGGTTTGGTGAACATTGTGGCCTCCTTTCTGTGCCCCCGCCGATGCGACCGCGCTGATCTCGCCACCGGAGTGCCACTGGCAACCGGCGCGCGTTCCTGCCGGGTGAAGTGCAAAGCCGAGGCCCAAAGGCGGCCGGGAGGCGAAAAAAACTGACTCGGAGCCGACGCATTCGCAGAGAAAAACTATAACTGGCTGGAACATATAGAGGATCGGATGAGCGTGCGAGGCAAACGCGGAGGGCACGGGAGGGTCAATTGGCATGCCAATTCTTTGGCACGCGATGCCGACTGCCGAATTGATTTTTGCGACTGCCAGTATTTTTTTCGCGCGCGGTGCGGCGACCTGTGGCGTTTTAGGGTTGATTTTGGGGTGGTGGCCGCGGAACGGTCTGCCGTCCCGCTGGGACCTATGCGCCGATTCGATCGCGCCCGGCCTCCCAACTGAAGTGCTGGGCTATGACTCTGGCGTCCCGCAGGCGGGACTTCAAGGCAGGGGCAGCGGGCGGGCACAATCCGTGCAGCGGCGATTGGCAGCGGCAGTTTCTTTCCGATAATAACGGGCCCCGCTCAGCAATGACTGTTTGCTCCAGGAGCACCTTCCATGCGCCTTCCCGACGACTACGCCGAGCGTGTCTACGCCGGCGTGCTTGGCAAAATCATCGGTGTCTATCTCGGCCGGCCCTTCGAAGGCTGGCACTACAACTCCATCATGGAAAAGTTGGGCGAAGTGAACTATTACGTTCACGAACAGCTCGGCAAACCCCTGGTCGTCACCGACGACGACATCTCCGGGACCTTTCTGTTTTTCCGTGCGCTGGCGGACTCGGGCGCCGGCAAAAAACTGACCGCGCGCCAGATCGGTGAAACCTGGCTCAATTACATCATCGAAAAAAAGACGGTGCTGTGGTGGGGTGGGGTGGGGACCTCCACCGAACACACCGCCTTTCTGCGCTTGAAACGCGGCGTGCCGGCGCCGGCCAGCGGTTCGATGAAACTGAACGGCCAGGTGGTGGCCGAACAGATCGGCGCGCAGATTTTCATCGATGCCTGGGGCATGGTCGCGCCCGGCGATCCGGCGCTGGCGGCCGATTTCGCGCAGAAGGCAGGTTCGGTCAGCCACGATGGCGAAGCGGTCTACGGCGCGCAGGTGATCGCCGCGATGGAAGCGCAGGCCTTCGTCGAAGAGGACATCGAAAAATTGCTCGACACCGGCCTGTCGGTGGTCCCGAAAAACTGCACCATTGCCAAGTTGATCCGCGACATCCGCGGCTGGCGGCGCAAGGACCGTGACTGGCGCAAGACGCGCGAGCGCATCGAAGCGACCTACGGCTACACGCGCTACGGCGGCGGCTGCCACATGATTCCGAACCACGCGGTCATCATTCTGGCGCTGGTCTACGGCGAGGGCGATTTCCAGAAAAGCCTGATGATCGCCAACACCGCCGGCTGGGACACCGACTGCAATTCCGCCAATGTCGGCTGCCTGATGGGCATCCGCGGTGGCCTGGCCGCCGTGGACGCCGGCCCTGACTGGCGCGGCCCCGTTGCCGACCGGCTGTTCCTGCCTTCCGCGCGCGGCGGCGAGTGCATCACCGACGCGGTCCGCGAAACCTACGCGGTGGTCAATGCCGCTCGCAGCCTGGCCCGCGAAACGCCGTTGGCCCCGAAAAACGGCGCGCGCTTTCACTTCGAACTGCCCGGCTCGGTTCAGGGCTTCAGCCTCGACACCGCGCCCGAATGCCGCGGCATCGCGCAGCTTTCCAACCAGCCCGGCCTGAGTCGCCTGGGCACGCGCTGCCTGGCCGTCGATTTCGCGCACCTGGCTCCCGGCCGCGCCGTGCGCGTCGCCACGCCCACTTTCCTGCAACTGGATGAAGCGCGCCGCGAAGGCTACGGGCTGGTCGCCAGCCCGACGCTGTACGCGACGCAGACGGTGAAGGCCGAACTGGCCGCCGCGCCGACCAACCCCGAGCCCGTCAACGTGGCCCTGTTCATCCGCTGCTTCGGCCCCGAAGACCACCTCGTGACCTACCATTCACAGGCCGGCACGCTCCAGCCGGGAGCGCGCACGACAATCACCTGGAAAATTCCCAACACCGTCATGGCGCCGATCGCCATGGTCGGCGTGGAAGTGCTGGCGTCGAACGCCGTGGCGGCCGAAACGCTCGCGCCCGGCATGAGCGCCGCGGCCGCCGCCACCTTGTCTGGGAGCTTCGCGGCCGGCAGCGCCGCGGCCGGGCGGGTCGTGCTCGACTGGCTGACCTGGGACGGCACGCCCACGCTGGAGTTCAAAAAACCCGACTGGAAGGGCGACCTGTGGCAGCGCGCCTGGGTGCATGCGGTCGATCACGCCGTGGGCGGCTGGCAGCGGCTGACGCAGGACGAAGGCCGGGGGATGCTCAGCACCGGCAGCGACCTGTGGCGCAACTACAGCTTCCGCGCCGAGGTCCAGCCGCACCTGGCGAAATCGGCCGGCATCGCCGTCTGCCAGCAGGGGCTTGGCCGCTACTACGCGCTGGAACTTGGCGCCGACCGCACCGTGCGGATCGTCAAAGCCCGGGAAGGGCTCAAGACGTTGGCGAAGAAACCGCTGGCCTGGAAAATGGACGACCGGTTCAAGCTGGAACTGGCGGTGAAAAATGGCCCGTACGGCGCGCTGCTCGAAGGCCGCGTCAACGGCAAGCTGGTGTTGAAGGCCGAAGACAAACACGCTGCGCTTCCCGGCGGCGGGGTGGCGTTGCTGATCGAAGAGGGCACCGCCTATTTCGATCACGTCGCGGTCGCGGCGCACTGAGGCCCGGTCGCGGGCGATCTACATGCGGCGGTCGTGCTGCTTGAGCGGCAAACCGGTGTCGTAGTCGAGAATTTCCGGGCCGTCGTCGGGCGCGTGCACAAAATTTAAATCCCGGCCGGTGTAGTGCCAGTCCTTGATCGGCGGCAGGCCGGTGCGCCAGGGCCGGCGCTCCCAGCGCCAGGTGCGCATCGGATCGCGCGTGCGGTACTGCCATTCCAGCAAGGCGTCATGCAGGCGGTCGCGCTGCGCGGCGGTGGCGGGATCGGCAATGCGATTGACCATCTCGCCGGGATCGGCCTGCATGTCGTAGAACTCGTCGGTTTCGAGCAGATTCACCACCAGCTTGTAGCGGCCGTCGATGGCGCAGCGGATCGGCTGGAAGCCGGCAAAACCGTCATGCGCCAACCCGTAGCGGCCGTATTCGCAGAAGACGATGTCATGCGCCGGCTGGCGCGGATCGCGGATGCTTTCGAGCATGCTCCGGCCTTCGATCGTTTCAGGAATCGCCGCGCCGAAGAAATCGAGAATCGTCGGCGTCAGGTCGATGTGCGAGACCGGGCCGGGCGCGACCACGCCTTCCGGCGCATGGCCGGGCCAGCGAACAATGAACGGGATGCGCGTGATTTCATCGAACATCGCCGGGCCTTTGATGTACAGCCGGTGGGAAAGCTGCATGTGGCCGTGGTCGGAGGTGTAAATCACCAGCGCGTCGGGGCAGTGCCGGTCGATGGCGTCGAGCACGCGGCCGATTTCCATATCGACAAAACCGTTGCAACCGTAGAACGCCGGCTGGGCGGTGGACCACTGCGACGGGTCGTTTTTCGGCGTCGCGCCCGACCACTGCGGCAGGCCGTCGCTCCATTTCTTGAGATGCTCCGGCTTGTCGTGCAGGTCGTCGTCGATGTTGGGGGAGCGCGGGAAGGAAAAATCCTTGTACTGGTCGTGGAAGCGCTTGGGACACAGATACGGCCCGTGCGGTTCGTCGAAGGAAACGGTGAGAAAGAACTCTTTCCCGGCGTGATCGGCCAAATAGTCCTGCGCACGCGTGGCGACGCGGTGGCCGAAACAGAAATCATCGGGCGGGTCTTCGGCGATGGTCTTCTGGCGCCGCGAACGCACGCGGTCTTCGGGCGTGAGTTCCTCCAGGTAGTTGCGCATGTCGTACCAAGCCTTGGGATCCCAGCCGGGCGCGGCCTGACCGCGACCAAAGTAGTCGGAGGCGTCCAGGTGCCACTTGCCGATGTAGCCGGTGTCGACCTTGGCGCGCTGGAGCAGTTCGCCCAGATTGCGCACGCCGGCGCCCAGCGGCAGCTCGTTCGACCAACTGCCGTTCGAATGCGGCCAGGTGCCGGTGAACAACGCCGAGCGCGCCGGGCCGCACAGCGGTTGGCAGTCGTAGGCCCGTTCGTAGCGCACGCCGGCGGCGGCCAGACGATCCAGGCAGGGCGTGAGCAGTCCGGTCTGGCGGTAGCAGTTGACCATGTCCCAGCGCTGGCTGTCGACCATGATGAAGATCGCCTGGCGCGGGCGGCGGGCTTTTTGGGCGGTGGGCTTGGCGGCGGCCGGCTGAGAACGCTTGGCGGCGGACTGCGGCTGCGGCTTGGCCTTCTTTTTGGCTTTGGGCATGATGCATCTCCTGAGCGGCTGGGGGGTAGCCGGAATGGATGATGGAGGGTACGGCGCGGGGGTAGGGGAACAAGCGCTATTGTACGGCGGCTGGGCCATTTGCCGTGCCGGTTCCCGCACAGGTCCACGAGCATCAGGAGGTGCCACGGATTGACCAGCCCGTGTCGAGCGCACCAACGGTGCGCGATGCCTTTGGCACAGCGCGTTTCGCGCTGCTCATCAATTTTCGTACTTCTCGATCTTGTAGCGCAGGCTTCCAACCTGCGGTTGGAGCGAGCCTCCGCACCCGCGGGCTGGCCTTCCGTGCGAGCGAAAATAGGCGAACGCGATCCGTGCGTTCACGGAGCCGAATTCACAGAACCGACGAAGAGCGGGCGTGCCCGCCCGCGGGCCCGGGGAAGAACAAGAAAGCGCGAAACGCGCTGTCCCGCGGAAACGCTCGAAGACTCGCTGGACACGGGCTGGTCAGCCCGTGCCACGAACTACGCCGTGCCGTTGCGTTCATTCAGCTTCATCTGCGCGTAATCTTGCAGCGCCATGTCGCCGGTTTCGAACCAGGGCGTGTCCGGGCCCAATTGATCGGGCGAGGTGATCTCCGGCCCGGCCTGCGCGACCGCGCGGTCGATCGGTTCGCGTTCGGCGGCGATCTCCGCACGCAGCTTCGCGACGTAGCGATCGTACACGCGGCTGTCG
>JBOHNC010000095.1:0-8757 GCA_050730415.1 Planctomycetota bacterium | reverse complement strand
ACGCAGCCGACAACGAGGTAGAGCATCGTGTTGTAGAGGAACACGGCATTGAAGGTGGGCATCAGGCCGACCAGTTTACCGTTGGCATCGACGGAGCCAAGGCTGAAATTGAGGCACAACACCTGTTCAATGATCATCCAGTAGCCGCCGGGGCTGCCGACGCCGTTGCCAAGGAAGGCGCTCAGATCCCAGTTGGTCTCGGGATCACTGGCGTGGACGGTACACGTGGCGATGATCGCCGGCGTGCAGCCGCAGCAGCCGGGGCACAGGCCATCGGCGTTGAAGACCGACCCTTTGCCGTCCGAGCGCACCCCGCGCTTGCCGCCTTGGTGAACGACGGATTTGCCCGCGTCGGCCATGGGATAGCCTCCGATTCTGAGTGGTGACGAAGGCCATCGGGCTGGACCTGCTAGCCGGAACTCGAATCGCAGGCTTCCTGTTCGGGGATTTCGTTGATCCAAACGAGGACCAGCGCGCCTTGGTCATCGAAACGCGCGGTGCCAACGGTGGCGGCGAGTAACCAGCCAACCGACGGGCGCTGCCAGTGGTGCGGCGCGGCGGTCGGATCGACGGAGGGGGCGAGTTCCTCCTTGGTGAACGGGTCCTTCACCGAGTAGGTCCAACTGGCGGGCGAACTGTCGTCGCCGTGGTTACCGCCGATCTGGTCAAGTTTCACTGGGAATAGCGCCGGCGAGCGGTCCAGCCGCACCACCGCCCACTGGGATCCGGTGCCACCCGCACGCCAGAGAATCTGCGCCGAACCGTAGGCCGCCATGCGCAGGAACCCGGTCTCGCCGTCCACGACGGCGGCGGTGGAGCATTCCAGACTGTTTTCGGGCACGTCGAGATGCGCCTGGCACACGCCGGCGGCGTAGGCACGGCCGATGGCTCCGGCGGCGAGCGGTTCGGCCAACACGGCGAAGCGGCCGCGGTGCTTGGTCTTGTCCGGCACGGCCACCTGCATCACGATCTGGGAACGGAACTCGCGTTCGTTGCCCTCGGGCGTGATCACCAGGTCGCCCAACCCGACCACGCTGAACTGGTCGAGACCGCCGGCGGTGGCATTCTTGACCCAGATGACGCCGTTCTGGGTGTACGCCGCCAGGTTGGCGCTGGCCTGGTTCTGCCGCCGCTTAAGCAGGTCGAGCGCCGCGTCCACAAAGCCGTTGTACGCCGCCGCGGGGATCGTGAGCGGGTCGCCAGGTTTGACTTTCTGGAAGGCATCGCCGGGCATGGCCTAACTCCCAATCCCCAGATTGGCGAACACGCTCGTGCGGTAGACCTGTTCCACGTACACGGCAATGGGTTTCTTGATGAGCTGCATCTTGGCGTTGTCCACATCGGTGGCGTACTGCACCCACATGTAATCCCAGCCCTGTTTCGTGATCGGGCCGATGGCGCCGACCGTGATGTCGTTGCGGTTCGGCTGCGCGTCGAATTTGAAGCTGATCTCCCAGTTCACGTCGGTGCCGGTGCCTTTTTTCGAGCCGCTCGCGCCGAGAAACTTCACTTCGCCCGGCTGGAACCCACGAAATACGTCGGCATTCACGGTACCGGTGGCTTGGAATAGCAGCGCGCGGTAGGCGTCGGTCACCTGCGGATCGGGAATGTAGTGCGTCTCGGAAAAACTGTACACCGGCACGGTGATGTCCACGCCGGCGACGTTCTGGCCGTCGAAGCCGATGGCGCCGGCGAGCAGATCGGACGCGCCGGGGCCATACTTGCCGCGCGTCAGGATGCTCTGGGTGATGTGCTGGCTGCCGCCCCCGGTATCGAACGAGAAGGTCGGTTCGCTCGGCGTGGTCGTGTCCGGCTTCTCGTAGCGGACTAACACCCTCCAGGTACCGTTGGTGAGTTGCTCGACCAGTTCGACCTGGGTTCGCGCCATGTTGGCGTACAGGCCGGGCGCAGCAGCGAGCACCGCCGCCTTCACTTCGGCTTCGTCGACGGCGTCGTGGACCACGTACGGGACCTCCGCCGTCGACTTGTCGGCGAGGATCTCCGTGCGGCCTGAAAAGAGTTCTTCGACAACGGCCAATGGGGGACTCCATTATTCGAACGCCGGTGGATTGTCGGTCACCTGCTGCCACAGCTTTTTCGAGTACTTGGCGGTCTCTTCGGTTGCTTTGGCGGTGCGGTCGGCGGCGGTGGTGCCCACACCCATCTCGCCAGCGGCCGAGGCGTTGAACGTGCCGGCCACGTCGAAACTTAACTTGGCTTGCGCAGCAATTTGTGGCATCGCCGCCTTCACGGCGTCCTGCACCTTCCCTACATCCGGTACCGGCGGCGGCTCGGGCGGCCCCGGCGGCCCGGCCACGGGCGGTTTGGCTTCGGCAGCGGCGCGTTTGTCGTGCGCCTCCTTCAGGGCATCGCGCCATGCCTGCTTGGCCTTGTCCAACTCCTTCTGCGCGTCCTGGCGTTCCTTGTCGTTCTGCGCCTTGCGCTTTTTGTCCTCGGCGTCGGCAATATCGGCCGCGGCGGCCATCGACCGCTGCCGGTCCTGTTCAAGGTCGTCCAGTTCCTTGGCGCGGTTCAGCCGCGCGTCCAGCGTCGAGTTGTCGTTGGCGGTGTTCTGGCGCTGCGTTTCCTGGTCGATGCCCTTTACCACGGCATCTACGTTGATCCGTGAATCGAGCTTACCCAGCACCTTGGCCAGTTGCTTCGCTGTCCAGCCGACGATCTCGTTCCAGGTATTCTTAAAGAAGTTGGTGAACCGCCCGAACAGGTCCGACCAGAAGTTCACCGCCGTCAGCCACACGCGGCGGATGGCGTAGAACACGTTGATCACCGTCGCGACCAGCCCCCAGAACAGATTGTTCGATACTTGGAAAAACCATTCCTTGAAGTCGAGCCACCAGCCTTTGAGCGTGTTCACTCCCGCGCGCCATACGACGAGTAACGACAGCCACAGCACCTTCCCCGCCAAGGCAATGTCCCCGGAGGCCAGCGCATCCTTGATGCCTTGGAATGACTCGATGGCGAAGTTTTTCAGGTCGCCGAAGCGGTCGCCGAGCCACTTGAGCGCCTGGCCGCCCGCGCCGGTGGACCACACCAGATAGGCGCCGATGCCGGCGATGGCGGTCAACACCAGGCCCAGCGGCGTCAGGATGAACCCCAGCGCGGTGCCAGCCACCGTGGCGAACGCCGTGAATAGCGTGCCTACCGCCGAGATGATGCCTCCCAGCGCCGTCAGCCCTCCGCCGGTCCCCACGATAACCGCGCCGATCTTGAGCAGTGACACCACCAGCCCCTGGTTCTGCGCCAGCCAGGTTTTGACCTGCACCGCGATGGCGGAGACCTGATTGGCCCAGCGAGTCAGTAACGGCGCAAGCGCTCCGCCCACCACGAACACCACCCGCTGCAAGGTCGCCCACAACCGGTCCATGGAATCGTTGAACACAGCGGCGGCGCGGGCGTCCTCGGTCGAGATGGTCAGGCCCAGACGGCGAGCTTCGGTGCGTAGTGCTTGGATGTCTCCGAGCATGGGTAACAAGGTAGTGCCTGCGCGGCCGAAGATTTCCATCGCGGTAGCCGCCCGGATGGCCGGATCGCTGATGCCCTGCAGCCGCTTGGCGATCAGTTCGAACTGCTGTTCGGGTGAAAGTGTCAGCAGTTGATCGACAGTGAGGCCCAGCTTGTCCAGCGCACGGGTGTAGGTGGCCAGGCCTTCCTTGGCGTACCCGAGCGTGCGCTGCATGGTGCGTAAGCCGACTTCGAGGTCGTCCAGACTGGCGCCGGACAACTGCGCGGCGTAGCCCAGTTCCGACAGCGCTTCCACGCTGATGCCGGTGCGTGCGGCCAGTTTGTCCAGCCGGTCGCCGGTCTCGGAAAAACTGCGCGCGGCAGCGAGTAACGGTGTGACCAGTCCCACCCCGAGCGCCGTGATCTTGAGCCCCGCCGCCTGGATGTCGGCACCGAGGTTCTTTAGCCCTTCGCCGAAAGCTTTGAGCCGCCGTGTGGCCGCCTCCAGCCCCTTACGCAATTGCGCGTCGGAGACCGACAGTTCGACATACGCCGCGCCGGCACGGATGGAGGAGGAAGACGGCATAGGAAGGTACTCGGTTATTTCGTGGGAGCGGGTGATGCGTCGGGCGAGGGACCGGGATCGGGCAGGCAGTACCAGCCGGCCGGGAGATCGACGGTGGTCTCGACCTCCTGACCGGTCTCGTCGGCCACCCACACTTTCGCGTCAGGGATCGTTTCCCGCAGGCGGACGGGTTGTCCCGGCGGTACCAGAATTGCTCTGACGCAGCCGGGACAAAAGGCGCTGGCGCAAATCATCGCGCACAGCGCCATCTTCGACCGTATCCCCCAACCCTTCGCGGATCGCATGGCTCAGGATCTCCACCAGCACCGGCGCACATTCGGCCAGCACCGAACCGATGAACTGCCCCAACCACTCGGCCAGATTCACAGTTGGGCGCCACTGAGCGACACATTGGCACCCGTCGAGACCGCGTTCGAGGGCGCCGCCGACGCTTCAGCCGGTGCCGCCGCCGGGGAGACAGCCACCGGAGCGGTCGTCGGCACGGGAGCGGGGGCAGGGGCGGACGGCGTGGCGGTCGTGGCGTCGGCGCTGTGGTCCTTGGCGAAGAACAGGCCGGCGGCGGTCATCACGGCCGCGCCCAGGCCGGCCCAGTTGGGATTGGTGTTCGGGTCGTTGTCGAGCATCGGCATCGCCACCAGCGTGATCGCCGCCGCGATCAACGCCAGAATGCCGCAGGTGGTCGTCTTCCAGCTGGTCATCGTCATCTCCTCCATTGGTCCACGAACACCGCCTTGAGTACGCTCAAGTCTTTCAGCTTCGGGACTGGTTTACGACAGGCCGCCGCTTCGTACGGATGGAAGTCGGACGGCGAAAACGGTTTCGATTTCTTGGGGTCGCGATGGACGTTGGCGGTGAGCGCCAACAGCGCCGCGGTATGCGCCCACGCTTCGCGGCCGTGGCCTTCGGCCATCCACAAAAGCTCACGCAAGGTCAGGGGGCCGGGGTTGACGCCGACGCAGCCGGCGAGCTTCCAGATGTCGGGCCAGGGGTCGCGCTCGACAGGATCGCCGCCTCCGCTTTTTCCAGGGCCACCGGCAGGTTCTTTTCCGCCAGATCGCGCGCTTTGTCGGCCATCGTGAACAGCGCCTTGACCACCCTCTGGACCCGCGCACGGTCCCGAGGGTTCGGGGTAAAAAGCGCGAGTTCCTCCAAGAAAGCGGAGGTGGCATGTTCGATGGCGTCGCCGGCCATCGCGCGCCCGAAGTCCACATCGGAGACGTTCTGCTGGTCGGCCTGCGCCTTGAGAATGCAGTAAATCACGTCGCACAAGAGCACCGGGTCAGCGACCAGTTCCTCGAGCGTCTTGCCCAGGTCGGCGCTGACAAGGTTGACCTTGAGTAGCGACCGCACCCGCCGCACGGCGTCGATATCGACACTGAGCGTCCAGGTGCGGCCGGCATTGTCTTTGAAGGTTTGCATAGAGGACTCCTTGGAACGGCCAGATTTTCAAATTGGAAACGCAGGGGCTTACGCCACCACCATCCACTCCGGCGGCTGGGCAGCGTAGGTCGGCTTCAATGTCGGCGAGACCATGATCGCGTCCGCCAACGTTTCCTTCCGGCTGAACTTGGTCACGCTCATCGTCGCCCGCAGACCCTGCGAACCGGTCGCCGTGATGTCGCCGTCCATGGCCGCCACTTCGATGGCGCCGTTGTTGAAAAAAGCATCCTTGAGCGCCGTGAACCCGGCGTCGCCGGTGTCCCAGACCATGTCGAACTCGACCGAGGCGTCTTTCAACGTCGCCAGCGTCGCCTTCCAGCCGGCGTTGGCCCGCGTGGTCACGTCGGCTTCGCCGGCTTCGAGGTTCAACGTCACGTCCTTGACGTTGGCGATTTCAACCCACGTCGGCGCCGCGTAGGTGCCAGTGTTGCGGTACAGCTTGGCGTCCAGCCCGAGTTTGATCGACATGCCTGAGGCTCCTTCTATCCCTTGACCGAGTTGGCCCAGAACTTGGGCAGTTGATCCTTCACCTTTTCCAGTGCCGGGCCCATGAACGGCCGCTTGTCGTAGCGCTCGCGTTTGTACGCCCCACCGAATTCATGCGCCGCGCCCGAGGTCCCCACCACATCCGCGTCCGGGCCGATCACCACCGACTGCTTATTGCGGTCGATGGCGAACAGGATCGCGCGCTTCAGATTCCCCGTCCGCGAATGCGGCGGAGTGCCGGGTGTAGACGGATTTTTGGCGATCCGGATCGAGTTCCTGGCCAGCTTGCGGATCACCGCGCCTGCCTGGCCGAGGTTCTTGAACGTCGCATACTCGGCCTTGTCCCGCACCGCGGGGAAGTTCGAGTAGACGCGGATCTTCAGGCGGAACATGGCCTCACCACCTCCAGCACCGCGACTGCTTCCGATCAAGTCAGCGGGACGAAGCCGGTTTTCACTGCGCCGGTTCCGTCCTTGGCTTTGAAGGCGACCCGCCCGGCCGCGACATCAAACCAGATGGCCATTTCGTCATTGGCCAGGTCGGCGTCGGCTGGCGCGGTGGTGAGCATCGTGGTCAGTTGCGCGGTCGCCTTCACCGGCCCGCCGACTTCCAGCGAGTTGGTGGACTTCCGAAAGATCAGGCCACTTTTGCCGTCGAGCACGCCGTTGTTGTTGAACTGGACCTGCCGGTTGCTGCCCGCTGGCATCGGCGGCCCGGCCGGCACCCCACCGTAGTAGCCCATCACCAGGTCCCTCCGATGATGGTGACCACATCGCCGGGCGTGCCTTTCACGCGCAGGTCGGCAAGGTTGATGCTCTTGAAGACGTGGTATTCGCCGGGCACCCATGGCACGTCGTTGCCGTCGTCGCCTTTAAAAAACACGGTCCCCGAATTCGTCGGCGGTGTCGAGACGTCCACCGACCCGATCTCGATGGATTTGCTGGTGAGCGGGGTGTAGTTGGCATCGACTACCGCTTTGCGCATGATGACGTTGTTCAATTGGGTCACTCCTTTCGAATTCGAACTTCAATCGATCATCCGGAACGTCAGCGTGATCACGCTGGTGAACTGGCGGTACTCGGCCATGTGCTCCGGTGCGTACACGGGCGCATGGACCGTTTTCACCCAGGCCGCCTCCGGCACTGCCGCCAGCCTCCGGAACCGGAAGTAGGTCGCGATCTCCTGCACCAAGCCCATCAAGCTGTCGATCTCCGCCGAGTCGTCCACGGCGTACTTTTTCTGAACGCCGATATCGACCGTGTGATCGTTCTGCGTCCGGCCACGCGCGGCAAGGGTGGTTTCGACGGCTTTTGGCACGACCGTCATGTGCAGGACCTGCATCACGGGCAGTTCGAACTCGGGCCTGTACTGCCTGGCGGCGTTGACCGTCTGGCTCAGCCCGGCGGCGTTGAGTTCGGCCACCACCGCATCGGCCACGCGGATCAGATCGCTGTCCATTACCGTTTGTCCTCATGCAAGGGCCCCGGCACCGTCGCCAGGTCGAAGGCACTGGCACGAGCGGCTCCATGGCCGGAGCGCCGGCCGCACAGCCGGTTGAGCGCCACAGTGTTCCGCTCCAGCGCGCCGATCAGCGTGGTCTGGACCCACGCCTGGTGGTGTTCCATCGCCGTGGACATGCGCCGTTCACGCTGCCAGTCGCGCCAGAGGGTGTAGCCGACCACGAGGCCCGCCAACCCCCAGTTGCCCCACTGCGCAGCGTCGCCGCCGACAGGGATGGTGGCGAAAAGAAGCACCCCCATGCCCCATTTAGCGAAAGTTTCAAGCAACATGCGAAATCTCCAGCAGATTCGTCTGCCAAGATGTACCATTTGCAGTTACGTCTCGTTGTTCGTAAACTGCATAGGAGCTTTTTATGGAAAACCGATTCAGGCCAGAAAAGTACTTGGATCTCACAATCGTTGACAACAAAAAGCAGGTTGTTTGCACACTGAGAATCAAGCCGAGCTCGATTCTTTGGAAAGATAAGCATGCGAAAATGTGGAAGGGTGTTTCACTTCGACGGTTTTCTGAATTCATGAATCAAGATGGCAAAGATCAAAAGAAGTAACTTGTCCGGAATGATGCAGAGTACGGTGCCAAACACGAAGGAGTATAGGCTCGGTCACGGCGCAACCTCCACGGCCACCAACTTCATGTGCACTCTGTACGTCAGGCGGTACGCATCCGAATACCGCCAGCACGGCTCGCCATCCGGCGACATGACCTCGTAGGTGAACAACTTCACTCCTGCCGTCTCGATCACCTGGTCGCCGGCCTTGGGCTGGATCGCCACGGCGTTCAGGACCAGGTCCGCCACGAGGATCAGGAAGTCCCGCGCCTCGGTGCGCTCGGTAATCCCATAGCCCTTATCCACCCGGAACACCGTCCGACCGATGGTGGCCTGGACGGTGACCGCGTCCGCACCCCGCCGGTACACTACCGGCCCGCTCAGATGTGCGGTGCGCTGGGATTCCAGCCAAGCCGAACCATCGGCAAGCAGATCGCCCACGCTACTGCGCCATCCGAATCTGCACGGTGAGGTCGTCATCCGTGGCGTCGGCGGCGGTTTTGCCGATGTACTTGTTGGCGCCGCCGCCGTCGGCCGCCGAGGCCCACTGGTTCGCCTCGTCCCAGTAGGCCTTGGTGCCGGAGGGGATGGCGGTGCCCGCGCCGGTGGGCTTGGGGAAGGCGTACAGGCCGAAGGTCTCCAACGCCGTGCGTTCGCCGGCGGGCGCGGCATGCAGGACGACGCCGACCAGATCGTTCTGGACCACGATCTGCCC
>JBOHNC010000094.1:0-16011 GCA_050730415.1 Planctomycetota bacterium | reverse complement strand
TCGGCGATCTCGCGCTGACTCTTCTTCTGACGGTAATACAACTCGCAAATCCGTGCGTACTGTTCCACGACCAGCATCTCCCCGCTCTCCCGCCCCCCGCCGCTCCGCTGCCGGCACAGAGCCGGCTGCGGTCGACGAGTTTACGGGGCGAGCGCCGCCGTGGTCCCCTTTTGCTCGCGCATTCGTCTGTTTTACTGGTCCCCTTTTGCGTGCGCGTTTCCAGATGCTGCATTCGGTTTCAATTACACGGGTTACCTTCATTTTCGTAGCCCAAATCCCGTCCCCTTTCGATTTTCCGCGCCTAAATCCGCCGCCTGAGGCACTATGCTAAGTGAATGCCCTGGGCTGGAGGACTCCTTTCGATGCCCGATCTTCCCGTTGAACCCATCTCCGACACCGAGGATACCACCCCCACCGCCGCCGACGGCGGCCACCGCGAGCAGGTCATCGCACTGCTCATGAAGCATCGCCTCGAAATCTACGCCTTTCTCCGCGCTGCCGTGGGCAACCACCACGACGCCGAGGACCTTTTGCAGGAAGTCTCCCTGGCGGTGAGCCGCGATTATCAGCAGTTCCGCCCGGGCACCCTTTTCCCGGCCTGGCTGCGGCAGATTGCTCGCAACCGGATTCTCGACTACCGGCGGAAATCGGGCCGCCGCGCCGCACTGCTCCGGCCGGAAGTTCTGGCCAGCCTGGACGCCGCCGCGCAGGCGGTTGAAACCGAGCGCCCGACCTCGGCGCGCCGCGACGCGCTACATGAATGTCTCCACGACCTGGACGGCGTCGCGCGCAAGGTGATGGCGCTTCGGTACGAGGCCAACCTGGCGGTTGCGCGCATCGCCGCGACCGTTCAAAAAACGCCGGTCGCCACCTATGCCATCATCAAACGGACGCGCCAAATTCTGCGCGACTGCGTGGACCGCCGGCTGGCCGCGCAAAGTCGAGGGACGGGAACATGACGCAGCTCCCCCACCCCACCGACGGCGATCTGCTGGCGCGCGCGCTGGACGGGGAGCTCAGCGACGCGGAGGCATCGGCGCTGGCCGATCGGCTCCAGACCGAACCGACGCTGGCGCAGGAATATCTGCGCCTGGCGCAGGACGAGGCGCTGCTGCAGGAGGCCTTCGCGGGCGGCGAGTTGGTAGCTGCGGAGAGCCCTTCGCCGAACGCCATGCAATACGACGGTCTGGCGGACGCATCTGCTGACGAATCGCGGGCGGAGCCCCAGGCAGGGACCCGGCGGCCGACGCCGCGCGCACCGCGCCGGCGCTCGGCGGGCCACCGATCCCGTCGGCTGCGCAGCCGTCGCAGTCCGCTGGTACGGATCGGCCTTTCGCTGAGCGCGCTGGTGTCGCTGGCCGCAGTCGCGGTGTGGGCCGTGCTGTATGTACGCCAGTCCGGAACGGCAACCACCGACCCGGCGCTGGTCGGCCAGGTCGTGGCGCTCGTCGGCAGCGGGCGAATCGTTCACCCGGGTGCCGGCGCGACGGCGCTGCCGGCGCAGGTGGGCAGCTTGCTCATGCCCGGGGATGTTGTGAACCTCGACGCCGGCAGCCAGCTCGATTTTGAATATCCCGACGGCACGCACGCAACGCTCGGAGCGGGGAGCGCGCTGACCTTGGGGGCGGAACACGACGGAAAGCGGTTGGACTTGAGCACGGGCGAGATCGAAATCGAGGCGGCGCATCAACCGGCCGGTCGGCCGATGGGGGTCGACACCACCCAGGCGGAAGCCCGGGTAGTTGGAACGCACTTTCGGGTGCGGGTCGAAGCGGATCGCACCCGGTTGGAAGTCGACCGCGGCTGCGTGCATTTCACGCGGCTGAGCGATCGCGCCGCCGTCGACGTGACGGCCGGGACCTTCGCCGAAGCGGGCACGGGGATTCAACTGGCGGTGCAGCCGCTGACTCCGCCCGCGCCGCCGCCTTCGCCGGCGCTGGCTTGGCTGGAAAAAACGGGGCAGGTCACGATCAACTTTGGCCCGGACGGCATCACTCTGCCGGCGGGCGCCTTCAACGATGCGGGCGATCCGTTTGACGCTACGCGCGGCTACGGTTGGGACGGTCCGAAACAGGGCGCAGCGTTTGCCGGCGGCGACTGGACCGACGACCAGGGCCATCCGCACCAGGCGACCGCCGGTCGCAATGCGGGCCGCCGAGATTTGAATGCGGATCCGCTGCGGGATTCGGCCATTGCCGCCGGCTGGAACCACCACGCAGAAACCTGGCACATGGCGCTGCCGGACGGTCAGTACACGGTACGCGTGTGCGTCGGCGACGCGCTGTCGGCGCAGGGGCCGCAGCGGGTGCAAGTGGAGGGAATCACGGTGGTGGACGGCGCCATGACGGACTCCGGAAAGTTTTTGGAATCTCCGGCGCAGGCGGTGCAGGTTCAGCAGGGAACGCTGACCGTGGCCGTTGGCGGCGGGACCGACGGGCGGGTTTCCCAGGATGGAAGCTCCGACACGACGATTTGCTTTTTGACGATCGAAAAGGCTCGGTAGATTCGGTTCCCAAAACAGGAGGAAGGATCCATGCGTGCATGGAAAGGGTCTTGCATTGCCCTGATGTTTGTCGCGATGCTGACGGGCACGGCTCGCGCGGCGCAGGCGGTGGGACCGCTGGTCCGCGATTCGAACAACCCGCGCTATTTTAATGACGGCGCCGGACACACGGTATTTTTGACCGGCTCGCACGTGTGGGAAAACTTGCAGGACCGCTCCGACGAGCCTACGTTCGACTACACCGCTTATTTAACCTTTCTGGTGGCGCACCATCACAACTACATGCGGATGTGGGGGTGGGAAAGTGCCTGGGGTGCGCCGTGGACCGCCACGCCGCCCACTTTTGCGCCGATGCCCTACCTGCGCACCGGCCCCGGCACCGCGAATGACGGCCAGCCTAAATTCGATCTGTCGCAATTCAATCAGGCCTATTTTGACCGCCTGCGCGCGCGGGTGATTGCGGCTCGCGACCAGGGAATCTACGTTTCCATCATGCTGTTTCAAGGCTGGAGTGTCGAAATGAAGCCGGGGGAGCCCGGCAATCCGTGGGCCGGCCACCCGTTCAACAAAAACAACAACATCAACGGCGTCGATGGCGACACCAACGGTGATGGTCAGGGCCAGGAGACGCAAACGAACACGTCCGGCACTGTCAACGACCTGCAGAAGGCCTACGTCCGCAAAGTCATCGATACCGTCAACGACCTCGACAACGTCCTGTACGAAGTCTCCAACGAATCCAATGGTTCCTACGCGGTTGCCTGGGAATATGACATGGTCAACTACATCCACAATTACGAAAAAACGTCCAAGGCCAAGCAGCATCCCGTCGGCATGACCGCTTGCTGGCCCAATGGAACCTTCGCCCAGGTGTGGAACTCGCCGGCCGACTACATCGAGCCCCTCGCGGCCGGCGGCTACGATACCTCGCCGCCGGATAACACCGGTGCCAAAGTGATCCTCTCCGACACCGATCACATCTGGGGCGAAGGCGGCGACCGTACCTGGGCTTGGAAAGCATTATGCCGCGGGCTGAACACCGCCTTCATGGATGGCGGCGCGGTGAGTTTTCCCGCCAGCACCGACTGGATGGAAGACTGCCGCAAGGCCATGGGCGCCACCCGCCAACTGGCTGACCGCATCGACCTCGCGCACATGCCCCCGCAGGATAGCCTCAGTTCGACGGGGTACTGCATCGCCAACCCGAGCAGCCCCAACGCAGAATACGTGGTGTACACCCTCTCGGGAGGCAACTTCACTGTCGATCTAACCGCAGCGGGTTCGGCCAGCAGCTTCACCGCCGAATGGATCGATCCCTCCAGCGGTGCGACAACCGCGGCCGGCACCGTCGCGGGCGGCGCCGTCCAGACATTCAGCAATCCGACCGGTTCGGATATTGTTTTGCATCTGAAAGAAAATGTTGCGACGCCCGTCCCGCCGACCCTCACGGCGCAGCCGACCGATGTCACCGTCACTGCCGGGCAGACGGCCACCTTCACCGTCACAGCCACCGGGGACGCCACGCTGCACTACCAGTGGATGCACGGCAGCACCGCTGTTGGCTCCGATGCCAGCACGCTGACGATTGCCAATGCGCAGACTGCCGACGCCGGCAGCTACACGGTGATCGTCACCAACGGCGCTGGAACGGCGACCAGCAATCCGGCCACGCTCACGGTGAACTCTGTGGCCAATCAACCGCCGGTGATCGATTCGCCCATTTCCGCCACCCCCGATCCGGTGGTCAATCAGGCTACCTGCTCCCTCCTGGTGGTGGCGCATGACCCGGACAGTGGCCCGGCGGCACTCACCTATACCTGGACGGTGGTCAGCGGACCGGGAACGGCGACCTTCAACCCCAACGGCACCACCGCTGCGAACATGACCACCGCCACCTTTGCGGCTTCAGGGACTTACGCTCTGCAGGTTGCCGTCTACGACGGTGCGGCATCGGTCACGGACCAGATATCCCTTTCCGTCACGCTGCCCAGCGCGCCGGTTGCGCCCACCATCACCGCGCAGCCGACCGACGTCACCGTCACCGCCGGGCAGACGGCCACCTTCACCGTCACGGCCACTGGCGACGCGACCCTGCACTACCAGTGGATGCACGGCAGCACTGCGGTTGGCTCCGACGCCAGCACGCTGACGATTGCCAATGCGCAGAGCGCCGCCGCCGGCAGCTACACGGTGGTCGTCACCAACGGCGCGGGGTCGGCCACGAGCAACCCGGCCACGCTCACGGTGAATCCCCTGCCCAATCCGATCGTGACCGTCACGGCCAGCCTGATATTCAGTGCGCCCAGCGGTGCGACCGCGCCGATTGTCGACCACGTGAAACTCACCAACCGTTCCGGAGCGCCGGTCACCGTGTTCGGCACGAGCGGCACGGGGTGGCTGAGCGCCGGCAGCGTGATCGTTCCGGCGGGGGGCTCGGCCGAACTGACCGTGGTCGTCACGCCGGCCAATTCGTCAGTCGTCGGCGCTGTGGCCTACGCCACGCTGACCCTGACCAATTCGACCGGTGGATCGCAGGCGCTGCCAGCGGAACTGATCGTGGGAACTCCGACGGGGCTCAAGTCTCGCGGTTGCGCGATCGGCGACGATGGCGGCGCGAACTTAAGCATCTGCCTGCTTGGCGTCATCGGCCTGCTGGTCTGCGCAGTGCAGCGGCGCCGGCCAGCAAAACGTTCTCGAACCGCTATTTGAACGTAGCGGACTGCCGATGCTCGCGAACGAACTGGAGGTTATAGAGGGGCCTGATCTCTTTTCGCCCGGGCCCAACCGGACCGCCGCGACGCGGCTGAGCATGACCGCCGGCTACCACAGCGTGGACGAACTGGCGCCGGGGTTGCTGCCCAACCGCGTGCTGGTGCGGGGCGCGCATATCGATCATTCGAACCGTCCGCCCGGGTCGGCCTACGCCGCTGTGTGATATTGCCAATCGCCAGTTTCGTCGGCGATAGATTCAGCGAGGCCGGCTGCCGAACGCCCAAATCCGCGCAAGCTACGCGGCCAACCAGGTGCGGTGAAGCGAGAGGAATTTAGAAAACAAAGCGGGCGACGGGGCTTGAACCCGCGACCCCCAGCTTGGAAGGCTAGTGCTCTACCACTGAGCTACGCCCGCTTGGCTTGCGCGCCCTGGGCGCGCGAAACTGCGGCGCAATTGTAACAAACTCCTACCGCCTAGCGCCGACTCGATCTAAAATATTCGCCGTCGAGGCACGGGCCGCGATACGCCGGCGCCGGCATCGAACCGTGGCGTCGGCCGGGCCCGAACAGGTCCGCTGATTTGGATGGTTGGCCGAGTGGTTTAAGGCGGCAGTCTTGAAAACTGCTGTACTCGCAAGGGTACCGGGGGTTCGAATCCCTCACCATCCGTTTTTTCAGCCTTCCCCGGAATACCTACCGGCCGCGCGGCGATCGCGCAAGGACAGGCCCTGACAACCCGCCGATCGGGGCGCTCAGTGGGGCGGTGCAGCGGACGGCGAACCGACGGCCACGCAGGTGGTTCAAATCCTCCATCGATTCTGGTATAATGGCCCGCTCTTGGTCACCCCTCCGCACGGATCCAGAGCACCTTCATGACTTCGACTGCAACGACGCCCGTTTCGGCCTCTGCCGGCGCTACCACACCCGCAAAACCTGACCTCGCCACTGCCGCATCCGCTCCGCTCGCGCCCGCAAAAAACTGGTCGGAATTGACGATTCACCTCGTGCCGCCGGCGATTGTTCAGACCCTGGAGGCCGCCGGCCTGGGCCTGAGGCACTGCCGACTGTGCGTGCCCAGCCGCGTGCTGCTGAACGGGCAATATGGCGAAAGTTGGCTGGCGCTCAGTCCCGATGCCATTGCGATCGTCGCGGAAAACGGCCACGGGCCGGAATTGCTCTGGCGGCAGGCCACCGCCGATCTCACCGGCATACGGACGCAGCCAGTCACCGGCGGCGGGGTGATGGTGGTCGATGTGAAAGGCCAGCCGCGCGAGGTGCTGCGCTTCGACGCCGGGCAGGCCCCGCTGTTCGGAGGCATCGCGCAGAAACTCAACAAGCACCTGGCGCCGAAAAAGACGGCGGAAGTGCCGGTCACGCCGGCTCCCGATTCCACAGCTCCCGCGCCAGCGGACGCGATGGCTGCCGTGTCTCCAGCCGCGAGCGCACCTATCGCCCCCGGACTTCCCGCTCCCACCCCGGTTGCGCCGGCTGTGCCGCACGCCCCGCGGGACGGATCGGCCGCCGCCGACGAACCGGAACCGGAACCGTTGGACTTTCAGGAACTGCTGGCCAAGCAGCGCGAACTGCATTGCCCCAAATGCCAGCGGCTGTATCCCAAGAACACCAAGGTCTGCCCGTTCTGCGTGCCGCGCTCGGCAACCCTGCGGCGCATCCTGCAATTCGCCGGCGAGTGCCGCAACGATATTCTTTACATGGGCGCGCTGATGATCCTCGGAACCGGCCTGGGCCTGATCAACCCGTTGCTGATGCGCCAGTTGGTCGACCATGCGCTGAATGTCACTTTCGCGAAGGGGCATTTGAAACTGGTGGCGCCGATCCAGTACAACGAACTGGCCTGGGTGGTCGCCGAAATGTTCGGGTTGCTGGTGGCGGGGCAGGTGATCAACATTTTGCGCGCCCGCACCGGCATCCGGGTGGGCACCACAGTCACCAACTCGATTCAGAAGAAAGCCTATTTTCACTTACAGACGCTTTCGATGTCCTACTTCAACCGGCAGCAGACCGGGTCGCTGATGAGCCGCATCAACAACGACGCGCGGCAGATGCAGGGATTTTTATCGGAGGGGATTCAGTTCACGGTGGTGAACTTCCTGCAGATCATCGGCGTGGCGGTGGTGATGTTCTGCATCAATCCGTTTTTGGCGATGCTGGTGGTTCTGCCGGCGCCGCTGATGATTTTTCTCTCGGCCTGGGTGTGGCGTCGCGTGCACCGGCGGTTCGCGCTGCTGTGGAGCGCCATGGCGGCGGTGACCTCTTACTTGAACGACGCGCTGTCCGGCATCCGCGTCATCAAGGCCTTCGGCCAGGAGGCGCTCGAACGGGAGCGCTTCGACCAGAAAGTGACCACCAGCCGGGATCGCTGGATTGAGGCGGAACAGACGTGGCAGACGTTTATTCCGCTGCTCAACTTCATCGCCTCCTGTTCCGGTCTGCTGATCTGGTATTTCGGCGGGCGCAAAATTCTCGACCCGCACGACACCTTCACGCTGGGCGACCTGTTTGCCTTCACCATGTACCTGGGCATGATCACCGGCCCGCTGCAACTCATGACGCGGCTCAATGACTGGCTGACGCGCAGTCTGACGGCGGCCGCGCGCGTGTTTGAAGTGCTCGACGCCGAACCGGACATCGTCGAAAAGCCGGGTGCGGTCGCAATGCCCGCCTGTCAGGGGCGGATCGAATTCCGCGAGGTTTCGTTCGGCTACGAAAAGCACCGGCCGGTGCTGATGGACGTCTCGCTCGCAATCCAGCCGGGCGAAATGATCGGCCTGGTCGGGCCTTCCGGTGCGGGAAAATCGACCATCATCAACATCATCGGCCGGCTGTACGACGTCGACGAAGGCGGGCTGTACATCGACGGCGTGAATATCAAGGACATCAAGCTCGATGACCTGCGCAGGCATGTCGGGTATGTGCTGCAGGACAATTTCCTGTTCAACGGCTCGGTGGCGCAGAATATCGCCTACGCCCGGCCGGAGGCCACCCGGGAGGAAATCATCGCCGCGTCCATCGCGGCCAACGCGCACAGCTTCATTCTGAATCTCCCCGACGGCTACGACACGCTGTGCGGCGAGCGCGGGGATCGGCTTTCGGGCGGCGAACGGCAGCGCATTTCCATCGCGCGCGCCATTCTGCACGATCCCAAAATTCTGATCATGGACGAAGCCACTTCGTCGGTCGACACCGAAACCGAAGCCCGCATCCAAATGGCCATGGCGAATCTCATCCAGGGCCGCACCACGATTGCGATCGCGCACCGGCTGAGCACGCTTCGGCATGCGCATCGGCTGATCGTCATCGAGGACGGCAAGGTGGCCGAATCGGGAACGCATGACGAACTGATGGCCAAGGAAGGCGGTGTGTACCGCAAGCTGGTGACGATCCAGACCGAATGGTCGCGGCAGATCGGCGTGGGGGGCTGAGACCGATGAGCATGCACCACGGCGGATTCGGTGGCGGCGGCGGCGGCGGCGGGGGTCGTGGCCGGCACGGCGGCGGCGGGCGGTCCGCCGGGGGAAGCGGCGGCGAGGCGGGCGCTGGGATTGACATCGAACCTGAGACGCTGACCTGGCTGGATGGGAAATCGCTCGCGGTGCGTTGGGACGGCGGCGCGGGCTACGTGGATCTGACCATCGGCGACGAGCAGAGCGTGCTGCGGATGCAGGCGCTGCACGCCTTTCCGCAGTCGGACCCGAATCACTACGTTCAGATTTACGCCGGCCGGCCGGATGGCGGTCGGGGCCGGATGGTCGGCATGTTCCGCGACCTGACGGTGCTGGCAGGCGAACCGCTGGCGGCCATCCGTGAGTGTCTGCGCAGGGCCTATGTCGTGCCGCGGATCGTGCGCATTGTGTCGATCAAGGATCAGCGCCATCTGGCCCACTGGGTGATCGAGACCGACCGCGGGCGCTGCGAATTCGACATGAATGACATGTACAAGAACATCCGCATTCAGTCCGGCGGGCGCGTGGTGCTGACGGACATTTTCGAAAATCGCTACGAAATCCTGAGCCTGGCCGAACTGGACGCGCCCAGCCGGGCTCAGATCGCACCGCTGATTTGAGGGGGTGCCGCCATGGGCAACAGCCTGCTCGCCATTAAACCGTACAAGTGGGAAGGCCTCTGGGTCTTCGACGACCCCACCGTCGGCCTCGTGCGAGAACCGTTTGTAGCCGACGCCGACACCATGATCGACCTGGCGACGGCCCCTCTGCCCAACGCGGCGCAGGGGTTCGTCGCGGTTTTTTCCGCCACGCCGTTCCCCGGTGCCGAGATCGTGCTGGAATGGGTGCGGGAAGAGCAGTCGGGGAATGTGTATCGCTGGCCGGACCGGAACTTGGAAGGCTGGTTCTGCCCGGCCCTGTTGAAATACTTTCCGCAGGCTCCGCAACGGATGTACATTCAGGTGAAGGCGGCGGCAGCCGACGGCTCGCGCTGAGATTGGCTTGATTTATGCCTTCATCCGGATACAGTAATATAAACCGCGAACAGGGTCGCGGCGTGCTTGTGGTATGCTCCCGTCGGCGCCGGCCGGGTCGGTTCTGGCCGGCGGGGTATTCCTGTACATCCATCACGAGGTTCCCATGGCCAACGTTCGATCGCTTTTGCCTCATTTTCCCGAAAATTCGCGGCGGCTGGTCGAATTGCTCGACCGGCGCATTTTGGTCGTTGACGGCGCGATGGGCACGCAGATTCAGGGCAAGAATCTGAACAAGGCGGAGCACGGCTGGGACCGCGACGACAACTGTAACGAGGAACTCAACCTGCTCCAGCCTGGCGTGATCCAGTCGATCCACGAGGCCTACCTGGCCGCCGGCTGCGACATCGTCGAGACCAACACCTTCGGTTCGACTCCGGTGGTGCTCGAGGATTACAACCTGGCGGACAAGGCGCGGGAAATCACCGCCGCCGGCGCCAAGAACGCGCGCGCCGCCTGCGCGAAATATTCCACGCCCGATCGGCCCCGGTTCGTCGCCGGTTCGATGGGCCCGACCACCAAATCCGCGACGGTGACCGGCAACATCACCTTCGACGAGCTGGTCGAGAACTTCGCCGTGCAGATTCACGGCTTTCTCGATGGCCAGGCCGACTGCCTGCTGTTCGAGACCTGCCTGGAGACGCTGCACTACAAGGCCGCCTGCATCGCCGCCGACCACGTCTTTGCCGAACGCGGCGTGATGCTGCCGATCATGGTTTCGGTCACCATCGAAGCCATGGGCACCATGCTGGGCGGCCAGGATATCGAAGCCGCGTGGGTCAGTTTCCAGCACCGGCCGCTGCTGAGCCTCGGCATGAACTGCTCGACCGGTCCCGACGCCATGACCGACCACGTCCGGACGCTCAGCAAATACTGCGACACCGCGACCAGTTGCATTCCCAACGCCGGCCTGCCCGACGAAACGCTGAAGTACAATCTGTCGCCTGAAAAGTTCGCCGCCAAGCTGGCCGAATTCGCCGCCAATGGCTGGCTGAATATTGTCGGCGGCTGCTGCGGAACCACGCCGGCTCACATTGAACTGCTGGCGAAAAAGGTCGCCGACCTGAAACCGCGCACGCCCAGCACGCTGCGCCGGACGGTTTTCTCGGGCATGGAAGCGGTCGAAATTTCGGCCGACAACCGGCCGGTGTTCATCGGCGAGCGCACCAATTCGCTGGGCAGCCGGGAATTCAAGAAACTCATCGCCACCGGCAAATATGAGGAAGCCTCCGAAATTGGCCGCAAGCAGGTCCGCGCCGGCGCCGGCGTGCTGGACGTGTGCCTCCAGAACCCGGACCGCGACGAAATCGCCGACATCCGGACTTTTTTGGATCTGCTCATCAAGAAAGTCAAAGTCCCGCTGATGATCGACTCGACCGACGACAAGGTCCTGGCGGTGGCGCTCAAGATGATGCAGGGCAAGGCCATCTACAATTCGGTGAACCTGGAGGACGGCGAGGCGCGGTTCGAAAAAATCGTCCCGCTGGCGAAGGCCTACGGCTGCGCGCTGATTGTCGGCTGCATCGACGAGGACAGGGAAAATGGGATGGCGGTGACGCGGGGCCGCAAGCTCGAAGTCGCCCAGCGCAGCTTCGACCTGTTGACCGGCAAATACGGGATGGCCGCCGAAGACCTCATTTTCGATCCGCTGGTATTTCCCTGCGGAACCGGCGACGCCAAGTACGTCGGCTCGGCGCGCGAAACCATTGAAGGCGTCCGGCTGATCCATGAAAAGCTGCCGCAGTGCAAAACGACCCTGGGCATTTCCAACGTCAGCTTCGGGCTGCCGCCGGCCGGCCGCGAGGTACTCAATTCAGTTTTCCTGTATCACTGCATCCAGGCCGGTCTCGACCTGCCCATCGTCAACACCCAGAAGCTGGTGCGCTACCCGCAGATTCCCGAAGCCGACCGCAAGGTCTGCGAGGACCTGATCGACAACCTCGGCGCCGACCCCGTGGCGACCTTCGCGGCCCATTTCCGCGAACGCAAGGTGTCGGCCGAAGCCGCCAGCGACCGCATGAAGCTGCCGATCCGCGAACGGCTGGCGCGCGGCATCGTCGAAGGCACCAAGGAAGGGCTGATCGACGACCTGACCACGCTGCTCAAGGAAATGAAGCCGCTCGAAATCATCAATGGCCCGCTGATGGCCGGCATGGACGAAGTCGGCCGGCTGTTCAACGCCAACGAGCTGATCGTGGCCGAGGTGCTGCAGTCGGCCGAGGTGATGAAGGCGGCCGTGGCGCACCTGGAACCGTTCATGGACAAGGCCGACGTGTCGCTGCGCGGGACGATGGTGATCGGGACCGTGAAAGGCGACGTGCACGACATTGGCAAAAGCCTGGTCGACATTATTTTCTCGAACAACGGCTACAAGGTGGTGGACCTGGGCATCAAGGTCCTGCCCGAAACCCTGATCGAGGCGACCCGCAAACACAACCCCTCGGTGATTGGCCTGAGCGGCCTGCTGGTGAAGAGCGCGCAGCAGATGGTGGTGACCGTGGCCGATTTCAAATCGGCGGGGCTCAAAACCCCGGTGCTGGTCGGCGGCGCGGCGCTCAGCCAGAACTTTACTCGCACGCAGATTGCGCCGGCCTACGGCGAACTGGTCGCCTACGCCAAGGACGCGATGCAGGGGCTGGACCTCGCCAACCGGATCGGCGATCCGGCCAAACGCGAGGAGCTGGTGAACAGCCTCTTGGCGCTCGACGCGAAAAAAACCGCCGAAAAATCGGCTCTGGCAGCGGCGGGGTTGCCCAAGTTGCCGGCGGCTCGTGAAGCCATCACCCGGATCGCCATCGATCACGACGCACCGGCTCCGATCCCGCCGGATTTGAAGCTGCACGTGATCGACAACTACCCGGTGGACGAAATCTACAGCTATGTGAACCCGGCGATGCTCTTCGGCAAACACCTCGGCCTGAAAGGCAGTCTCGACCGGCTGATCGCGCAGAACGATCAAAAGGCCATCGAACTGAAAATCAACGTCGAAAAAATGGTGGACAAGATCGTATCCGAAAAGCTGCTGCATCCGCAGGCCATCTACCGGTTCTTCCCGGCGCTGAGCGATGGCGACGCGCTGACGCTCTACCGCAACCTGCCGCGCGACCACCAGCACGGAGAGAGCTGCGCCTGCAACATTGCCGCGCGCTTCCGCTTCCCGCGGCAGTCGACGGACAAGGGGTGGTGCCTGAGCGACTTTGCGCGGCCGAAAATCGCACCGAAGCAGGAAGACGTGGACTACGTCGCGATGTTCGTGGTCACCTGCGGGCCGGGCATCCGCGAGAAGGCTGAATCCTACAAAAAAGCGGGACGGTTTTTCGAATCCATCGCCTTGCAGGCGATTGCGATCGAATGCGCCGAAGGCTTCGCCGAACTGCTGCATCGCAAGCTGCGCGGCGCGTGGGGCTTCCCCGATCCGGCCGAACTTTCCATGCAGGAACGCTTGCAGGGACATTACCGGGGAGTGCGGGTGAGTTTCGGCTATCCGGCCTGCCCGCGGCTGGAAGACCAGACGCTGCTGTTCAATGCCCTGGATGTCAGCAGCCACATCAAGGTGAATCTGACCGAAGAGTACATGATGGACCCGGAGGCGACGGTGAGCGCGCTGGTGTTCCACCACCCACAGGCAAAATACTTCGCCGTCAGCCCCGACGACGTGGCGCGCTTCGAACGCCTCATAGAAACCAAAGAAACGAAGAGAGCGGAATCGTAAAGATTCGCGGATCGTCGACTTTGACGCCATCGTGCAACGTTACCAAAATGCCGAACGGTGCGTTATAGACTGTTTTTTCCAGAAATGCCCGCAGGCCTCGCGTGTCCTGAAATTTGTCGATTCGATTCCGGTACTTGACCTCAATTGGAATTCGCTTCGTTCCGACCGTGAGCACAAAATCAACTTCAGGTTCGATTCCCCTTTCAGGAAAATGGGCGATTTCCACGTTGGGCATCGCACCAAGGGCGTACCCCAAGGTGCTCTCGGCGATTCTTCCAGCCAAGTCCGTTAAATGAGGATTTTCTGCAAGGCCTGCAGGATCCATGGGGATAACTTCCTGTAGCCAACTGGCGCGCAGCGCATGGTCGCACAGGCATATTTTCGACGGCGACTTCTTTTTCTTAAGGCGCATTTCCATGGCGGGGATCATTTTCAACAACATGGTCCCATTCAAAAAACTCAGGTACTTCAGAATGCGTTGAGAACCAATTCCGCCGCCAAATACCTCATTAATTTCAGGAACGAAAACGCTTTGTCCGGGTGTTTGACCCGCATACCTGCAGCACAAGCGAAAAACCTCTTCCAGCAAACGCTCATCACGCTTCTGGCCCCGAGGGCCCATCCGTAGATCGTGCTGAATCGCGCGGCGAACTACCGTTTCATTTAAGTAGGCCGCAAGCTCGGGCCAGGCAAGGTCTCTTTGCTCCTGCGCAATGGGATAGGAGCCACGTTCGGAGAATGATTTGAATGCTGCCGATCTAACTTCTACCTGCGTCTCTGCCTTGCTGATTGCATTGCGCCAGAACTCAGATTTGCAGAGTTCGTCAGAGCCATTGGAAGGCCAAAGGGAAGCGTAGGTTTCGCCGTTCATGAGGCCGGCGATTTCCCGCAAAAGCAAAGGCCCCAAATCAACTGAAATAATTCGGCCGGCAAGACTATCTCTACCTGCTTCGATTCGCAGCGATGAACTGCCGGTCACAACAGCACGCACGCTGTGATTGTCCACAAGGTTTTTAACCTGAGGCGCCCACGCATCCAGATTCTGGACTTCATCCAGGAAAATATAGGCCGGCGTTTTCGAAACTGCCAGTTCATTGTATGTCGAGCGTAAGATATCTTCTTGATGCCACCTGGAAATGGCGAGCACCGGTTCGCGAATCCCCCGCAAAGAAGGGAGTTCATCAAAGGGAACGTAAAGCAGTCTTTCAGGCGCAACCCCAATATCCAACAGGGATTGCATGACTTGGCGGATAAGCACTGTCTTGCCGACCCGGCGCGGCCCCCGCAACACAGTCGCAGGCGCGATTCCGTTTTGAACCAGCTGGAGCAATCTCGAAAACGGCCAGCGCCTGAAACCAGGTACGACGGGCCCCGGCTTACCGGCCCACCATGGATTCAGCTCACGAAGGTTCTGAGTCAGTTCAATTGGCATGTGACCAAATAGTGGATTGCTGTTGAATGCAGTGCTCCTACGATCCATGCGTCCACCTCAAACGCTAACCGACCGGATTTTATCACAGTCCAAAGCAATCTGATGGCGGTTGGCGTCGGACACCACTATTTGGGCAGTTTTTCGACCTTGGCCGGCTTGCCGCTGCGCACCGATTTTTCCTCGGCGTAGATCACTTCCAAACTCTGCACCGCATCTTCGACCGTGCTGATCGTCGCCTTCTTGCCCTTGGCGACGCAGTCGGTGAAGTACTTGATTTCCTCGAACCAGCCGTCGTTGCCGGCGCCCGGAATCTTGGGGACCATGTTCTTGCCGTTGGGGAAGTGGACCACGCAGACGTCCTTCTTCTCGCCGAAGCCCGCAATGTCGTAGGTGACGGTGGCTTTCTCGAACAGCGCCAGGTACTGCATGTAGAACCCGAAGGTGGGCGCCGGGTAGAACGAGCCTTCCGCGGTGACGTGCTGGACGTGTTTGTACTTGTAGTGCGTGAGCACCTGGTCGACGCCGCCGGGCGAGGAGGTGCCGATGGTGCCCGAGCTGGACACGCTTTCCGGACGGCCGCAAATGTAAGTGACGAAATCGGTGTCGTGGACGTGCAGGTCGAGCAGGCAGGAGCCGGAGAGCTTGTCGTTGAGATAGAAATCCTGCGACCAGGCCGGGTTGCTGGCCACGCGGCGCAGCTTGAGGCTCTGCAACTTGCCGTAGGTTTTCTTCTCGACCAGCGATTTCAGCCAGTGCCACTCGGGCCAGTAGCGGATGCACATGGCGACCATGGTCGGTTTTTTGCACTTGGCGGCGGCGCGGCGGATGGCCACGGCGTCGGCCTTTTTCCAAGCCAGCGGTTTTTCAAGCAGCACCGCTTTGCCGGAGCTGTACGCCGGCACCGCGACCTTGGCGTGCATGAAGGTGGGCACGCAGATATCGACCATGTCGATGTTGGGATCGTTCAGCAGGTCCTGAAAGTTCTTGTACCAGCGATAGTCGCTGTGCTTGAACTGCGGACCGTCGACGGCGCCGAGGTTCCCGCCAAATTTGACCTTGCCTTCGAGAATCGAATCGCGCTCGTCGCTGATGGCGACGACTTTGACGTTTTTCAGCTTCTGGTATTTGAGCCAGTGGGTGGTGCCCATGAAGCC
>JBOHNC010000093.1:0-12557 GCA_050730415.1 Planctomycetota bacterium | reverse complement strand
GAGAAAGAGAAGTCCTTGGCAGCACCCTGACGGGTGCTATTCTTTGGTCAGCGGTGGTACCCTTTTGCTTGCGCAAACTGGTCCCCTTTTACATGCGCGTTTCCAGTTCCGAGGTGTCGGCTGTTTTCAGCGTCAGCGCGTAGAGCGTGGGCGATTCAATGGGTTGCTTCGACATCGCCAACCCCATCGCCACGCGTGCCGGGACGACGGTTGGCGCTGGCGGCGTGTTGGCGCCGGCCGTGACGGCGGGGTCGGGCACCGCAGCCGCTGGTGTCCCCGGCTGCGCCGTTTGGGTGGAAAGGCTCGTCGCGCCGACTTCCTCATCGCGCCGCAGTTGCGCCACTTCATGCAGCCGGCAGCCCTGATGGTAGCCGCTCAAAAATTTGAACCGGTCCGTGTCATTCAGCGTCGCCGCGGTGCGCGCTGCCGCGCCAGCCTGTTCGAGCATCGTCTCGTACGCGCGCGGCGCGTACAGCCCCGGGATGGCGTCCACCAACCGGCCGTGTTCGTCGAGCACATACTGAATGCTGTTGCCGGTGATGGTGCGCCGGAGCACCCGGCCGTCGCCCATATCGATCGTCACCACCGGTACGGGGCGCTCCGAGGACCACACCAGCACGAAGCTGTCCGTGAGCAACTCCTGCACCTGCGGATCGGTGTACAGCACCGCCCGAAAAAATCGGCTGTTGGCGCAGCTCAGGGGATCGGTCAGTTTGCCCAGCATCCGCAGCCACAGAATCGGGCGGTGCAGTTTGGCGGCGGCTGCCTGCGCCTGATCGAAGTCGGTGTACCAGTACAGGCCGGAGGCGTAGTCATCGTATTGAGCGCCCACGCCATCGAGCGCAGTTTTCAGCCGCGCCCAGGTGCCGTCGTCGCCGGCCCTGGCGCCGCCGTCCGCGGCGGCCGAGACATCCTGCGTCTCCAACCGTTGGATGAGCAGCGGCGCGTAGGCCTTGCGCAGCGCCACCAAGCCCTGCGGGCCGGACGCGCGCAAGGTTGCAATCGTCTGCGCCGCGCGGGCGGGATCGCCGGTCACCGCCTGGTGCGCGGCGACCGCCAGCGTCGAATCGTCCCGCTCCGAAACGGGCGCGGGCGCGACCGGCGGCGCGACCGGCGGCGCGACCGGTCCGGGGCCGTCCGCCGTCGCTCGGGACGAGACAGCCGGCGCCGCACCCGCGGCGTGCGCGCCGCGCGCTCCCAGCCACCCCGCTTCGCCAAGCCCTGCCACCGCCACGGCCGCTGCCACCGCGACCCCTGCCAACGCTCCGATCGTCCGCCGCTGCATCGCTCGACCCTCCCTGAATTCCCATCGGTCCCGGCTCATTCAACCCGATTTTCAGCGCGACAGGTGTAACCGGCGTGTAACTGCCGCGCGCGCGCCGCCAGTCGGCGGCGTTCCGTGGTACACTGGTGCCTCCTCACTGCGCCGCGGCGGCGGCCTCAGGAAACCTGGGATGAAATACGGCATTTGCGGCCTCTACCACGGCCACCTCTTGGGCATCTGGGAGGCCTTCAAAAAGCACGATCCCGACTTTCAGGCCGTCGGCATCTGCGAGGTCTCCGACGGCTTCCAGAAATCGCACGCCGCAGTCATCGCCGAGGTCGGCCCCGTCGCGGATCTCGACGCCCTGCTGGCCCAAGAACCCGATGTCATCCTGACCAGCCACCGCAACGATCTGAAACCGCACCTGATCGCGCGCTGTGCCAAAGCCGGCGTGCATGTGTTCGCCGACAAGCCGCTGTGCGTCGACCGCCACGGGCTGCGGCGCATCCGCAAAGCCGCCAAAAAAATCGAAGTCGGCCTGGCGCTGAATGTTCGCCAGATGCCCGCCGCGCTGACGGCGTTGGGCCTCGTGCGCAGCGGCGCCATCGGCGAAGTCTTCCACTCCTGGTGGCAGGGCCCGCACCGGCTGAACGAACCCTCGCGCGAGCCCTGGTTCTTCCGCGAGGACCAATGCGGCGGGCTGCTCGTGGACATCGGCTGCCATTCGGTGGACCTCGCGCTGGAAGCCCACGGCGCCAAGGTCGTCGACGTCGACGGCCGCCACGGCAACTTCGCGCATCCGAAACATCCGTCCTTCCAGGACCATGGCGAAATGCATCTGACCTTCGCCAACGGATCGACTGCCGATGTCCGGCTGGACTGGTTCACGCCCGGCAAATTCCCCACCTACGGCGACGGCCGGGGCATGATTTTCGGAACCAAGGGCACGATTGAAATTTTCCACCACCTGATGCCGCTCGACGACCCCCAGAAACCGCACGAAGCCACGGTGATTCTCTGCAACGACAGCCAGCCGCCGCACAAGGTCGCGCTCACCGAGTCCTGGTCGATCGAGGAGGATTTTCTGCGCCGGCTGCGTGGCGAGGAACATCACCTGACCTTCGCGCGCATCTTCGAAGTCAGCCGAATCTGCATCGAAGCCCGGCGCGGCGCGCACAAACATTCGCGGCGCACCCGCCGCCGGGCCGAGAAATAGGACGCGCCGCCACGATGGGCTCCCGACGCACCTTCCTGACCCTTGCCGTTCTGGCCTGGCTGGCGCTGCTGGCCGTGCCGTTTTTTGCCAGTCCCGCCCGCCCGCCGGTGCCCAAGCACACTCTGACGATCATCAGCCCGCACGGCCCGGAAATCCTCGACGAATACATCGGCGCCTTCGAAAAAATGAAGGCCGCGCAGGGCGATCCGGTCCATGTCGAACGCATCATCGTCGGCGGCACCGGGGAGGTCGAACGCCGCGTGCGCAGCGATTTCGACGCCATCACCGATCCCGGACCGGCCGTGGCCAAGGACCAACCGCCGGCGCCCCGCGTGGTGGTGCGCCAGGGCCTGATCGACCTCATGTGGGGTGGGGGCACCGACCCCTACGTGCACCTGGCCAAAATCGGCGCGCTGGAACCGTACCTCCCGCCGCCTGACCTCGACGCCGCCATTCCCGCGGAGGCCGCCGGAGTCGTCATCAAGCCCAAAAACCACCTGTGGATCGGCACCGCCTTCGCCGGTTTCGGCATCGTCGTGAACAAAAAAGTCTGCCGCGCGGACGGCCTGCCCATCCCCAAGGATTGGAGCGATCTCGCCCAGCCCTGTTTCTTCGACCGCCAGAAGGGCATCGGGCTGCTCGGCAACGCCGACATCCGCTACACCGGCGCGATCAAGCAATGCTACGAGGCCGTCCTGCAATCGGAGGGCTGGGATCGCGGCTGGCAGACGCTCACCTGCATCGCCGGCAACAGCGCGCAGTTCTACCCCAACTCTTCGCAGACGCCCGAAGCCGTCGGCATGGGCAATGTCATCGCCGGATTTTCCTATGACCGCCCGGCGATGGCCGAGATCGACCAGCGCGGCGAGGACACCATCGCCTTCATCCTCCCGCCGCTCACCATCATCAACCCCGACGCCATCGGCATCCTGGAAGGCGCCCCGCAGCCGGCCTTGGCGCGCGAATTCGTGAATTTCGTGCTCTCGCATCACGGCCAGGCGCTGTGGTTCCTGAAGCCCGGCGTGCCCGATGGCCCGGTCCGCTACCCGCTCCGGCGCATGCCCATCCGGCCCGATGTCTACAACGACTACCCGGCCGATGAAATCCAGGTCCAGATCAATCCCTTCCACTACAGTTTCCGGCGCCCCGACGGCAAGCCCTTCATCTACGACGACAAACTCGCCAGCCGCCGCCGCCGCTCGATGCCCGATCTCGCCGGCGCCGCGCTGATCGACACCCACCCCGAACTGGTCCGCGCCTGGGCGCGCATCGTGCGGGACGGCTGCCGGCCGGCCGCCATCCAGGCCTTCGCCGCCATGCCGGTCACCGAAAAGGAACTCGCGGGCCTCGACGCCGCGTGGGAAAAAAATCCCGCGCTGCGCGAGGACACCCTCACGAAGTGGAAGGCGTTTTTCCGAGCCAAATACGCGCGCATCGAGGCCGACGGCCAGTAGCGGCCGAAGCCTGCATGCGTCGCCGGGAGCGATCGACAGCCCATGAGTTCCAAGGTTGAATGGCAGGCCGTTTCCAAGCGCTACGGCGCCCACACGGTCCTCGACGAAGTCTCCCTGGTGGCCGAACCGGGCGAACTGCTGTGTCTGCTGGGCCCTTCCGGCTGCGGCAAGACCACCCTGCTGCGCATGCTGGCCGGCTTCATCGCACCCGACCGCGGCCGCGTGCTGCTCGACGGCCGCGACATCACCGACTTGCCGCCCTACCGCCGCCAGACGGCGATGGTCTTCCAGAGCTACGCACTGTGGCCGCACATGACCGTATTCGACAACGTCGCCTACGGGCTGGTCGAGGCCGGCGTGCCGAAGGCGGAACGCCACGAGCGCGTCATGCAGATGCTGGCGATGGTGCGGCTGGAAAATCTGGCCCTTCGCAAGCCGCTCTCGCTGTCCGGTGGCCAGCAGCAGCGCGTGGCGCTGGCGCGCGCCCTCGTCGTCAACCCCGCCGTCGTGCTGCTCGACGAACCGCTCTCCAACCTCGATCTCGTCCTGCGCATTGAATTGCGCCGCGTCATCCGGGAATTGCAGGAGCGGCTCAAACTGACCATGGTCTACGTCACCCACGACCGCGTGGAAGCCCTCGAACTTTCCCACCACATTGCGGTGCTTGAAGGCGGCCGCGTCCAGCAGTTCGGCCGCGCCCGCGAACTGTACCGCCGTCCGGCCAACGCCTTCGTCGCCGGTTTTCTGGGCGACACCAACCTGATCGCCGGCGTCGCGCGCGAAACCGACTCCGACCTGATGCTGATCGAGACCCCCGCCGGCCGCCTCCGCGCCGACCTGCCCGGCTCCTCCTGGGCTTTAAACGCCAACCTGGGCGACCGGGCGGACCTGAGCGTCCGGCCCGAAGCCTTCCGCCGCCTGGCCGACGACGAACAGCCGCGGGTCGGCGAAAACCTGCTCACCGGCACGCTCCAAACCGTTTTCGACCGCGGCGAAACCTGCCTGTGCGTTCTGGCCGGCATCGTGCAGCCGTCGATTGCCAACGAGGACGCCGCGCCGGCCGCGAGCGATCAGTCACCCCCGCCCGCGCCCGCCATCTGGCGCGTGCTGCTTTTGAATCCGCCCGACCTGCCGGCCGGCACGCTGCTGCGGTTTGCGGTCCACCAGCGCGACGTGGTGGTCATGCCGCCCGGCGCCGCCGGCAGTCCGGCTGCCTCCGCCACCTCTGCCACCGCCACTGCGGGGGCCACCGGCGTCCCCGGAGGCGCCCGATGAGCCGCCTGCTGCGTGCCCTGCGCCGTCAGGGTCTGCCGGCGCTGATCGTGATGGCCCTGGGCGGGCTGTTCATCGTCTACCCGCTGACCGGCGCCCTGATGAAGGGCATTTCCTGGGACCTCTTCAAGAACGTGGTGGTCAGTCCCAACGCCCGCGAATCGGTCGTCAATTCGATCAAGATCGCGCTGCTGACCACCCTGGTGTCCATCGTGATCGCGCTGCCGTTTGCTTACCTGACGACCCGTTTCCGTTTCCCCGGCCGCTCGCTGGCGCGCATGCTGCTATTGACGCCGCTGATCGTACCGCCCTTCGTGGGCGCCTTCGGGCTGCTGCGCATTCTCAGCGTCGACGGCTCGATCAACGCGCTGCTGATGGACCTGCATCTGATTCACGCGCCGGTCAAACTCTACGAACTCTACCCCGTGCCCTGCATCGTGTTTCTGCAATCGCTCGGCTCCTTCCCGATTCTCTTCATCATGATTTCCGCCGCGCTCGACAACATCGATCCCGACCTCGAAAGCGCCGCCGCCAATCTCGGCGCGCCCCCGCTGCGGACCTTCTGGAGTGTCACCCGGCCGCTGGCGACGCCGGGCGTGCTGGCCGGAGCGCTGCTGGTCTTCGTCGGTTCCTTTACCGACCTCGGAACGCCGCTGATCTTCAACCTCACCCGCGTGCTGCCGATGGAAATCTTCCGTCGCCTCCAGGAAGTCGATTCCTCGGGCATGGTCTACACCTACGTGCTGATCATGATCCTCGTGAACGTCGTCTTCTTCTCCGCCGCCGTGCTGCTGTCGGGCAAGGAACAGGCCACGATGTTCGGCGCGGCTGGCGGCGAAGAACGTCCGCGGCGGCCGATGAGCGCCCTTGGTTCCGTGCTCACCTGGCTGTCCATCGCCGGCCTGGGCCTGGTGATGCTGCTGCCGCACCTGAGCATCCTGTTCACCTCCATCGAGAACAAATGGTCCTACACCATCCTGCCGCAGACCACCACCACCGCTCATTACAAGGATGTCCTGGCCAATCCGCTGACGATGATTTCGATCGAAAACAGCCTGCTCTTCGCCGTCGGCGCAACCCTCATCGACATGGTGCTTGGTTTTCTTTTCGCCTACTGGGTCACGCGGCCGTGGAACCGCCTGGGCAAATATTTCGACGCGCTGGCCATGGTCCCGCTGGCGGTGCCGGGCCTGGTGTTGGCCTTCTCGTTTCTGGCCGCCTTCCGCTGGTGGCCGGGGCTGGACGCCCGCGTCAACCCGACCCTGCCGCTGATCGCGGCCTATTCGATCCGCCGCTTCCCCTACATGGTTCGCGCCTGCGTGGCCGGCTTCCAGCAGGTCCATCCGGCCATGGAGGAAGCCTCCGCCAATCTCGGCGCGCGCGGTTGGCGGACGCTGACGCGGATTCTCGCGCCGCTGGTCGCCGGAGGCCTCGCCGCCGGCGCGGTGCTCACCTTTGCCTACTCGATGCTGGAAGTCTCCGACAGCCTGATCCTCGCCGACCGCGAGACCTACTACCCGATCACCAAAGCCTTGTATTTGCTGCTGTCCTACGACAACGGCCAGCAGGCCGCCTGCGCCTTCGGCGTCTGGACGATGGCATTTCTGGCAACCAGCCTGATCGTGGCGTGGCTGTTCATGCGCGCCCGTCGCCCGCCCGCGCGCGAATAATCCGCCGCGCCAATTCTCTTTTTCCCAGTCTTAGTTTTGTGGTGCCCGCATCCTTGCCGGCTTGTACCGGCGGCATCCTGCCGCCGTTTTCCTGCGCGCTGCGCGCGCATCCTCCTCGTCTTCTCTCTCTTCTTTCCCCTCTTCCAGAAAAAATCTTTTTCTCGGTGCCTCCGTGCCTCTGTGGCACCCCTCTTCACTCCGCGTCTTTCGGCGGAAAAATCTTGTCCGCCCGCATCCGGTAGATATTCAACACATCCCCGTCCTGTTCCACCACGCCCACCCGCAGCGTGCCTTCGACCCGGATCGGATCCGCCCCGCAGTAGCTCACCGTCATCCCGTCGGGCACCGTCACCGCGATCCAGTCGTTCAACCGGTTGTGGCAGCCGAAGCAGCAGGTCGGCAGCACCTTGCACAGGATGAACATCTTCACGTGGTCGCCGTCCTGCATCAGCGGCACCATGTACCCTTCGATGCTGATCCGCGTGCCGCTCAACGCCATGATCGAATCCGGAATCTTCGGCTGCACCGGCCCGGTTTTCAACTCCGCCGGGTAGTCCTTCGGATATTCCGGCTGGTAGTACCACCCGCCCAGCTTGGCAAAAGAGATCTCCGCGTACCCGCCGGCCGCCGCGGGGCTGGGGCCGGTCAGCCGTCGCACCGGCTCGGCCGCCGGCGCATCGTTCCCCGCCGGCGTCGTTTTGCCGGCGGCGCCCGTCTGCGTGATCGCGCCGGCGTCGGCGGTGAGTTTCTTCGTCATCGGCCCGGCCGCAACCGCGCTGATCGATTCCGTCGCCGCCTGCCGCGGTGAGGTGGTCGGCGCCGCCGACGCCAGCGCCGGGTCCGGCGTGGCGGCGGAGGGATCGGCGTTGAGCGACACCGGGGTGCCCGCCGAGCTCTGCTGCTGCGCCGGAAGAGTCATGGTCTGCGTGCCGCCGTCGGCGGTGGCAGTTGTGGCGGCGGTCGAACCGTTCGGCGCAGCGTCCTGCGTGTCGGCCAACTGGTCGAAGGTCTGCCCGCGGATCACCGGCGAAAGTTTCGCCACCGGGTGGCTGAACGGATGCAGCGCCGCCATGCCGCCGACCGCAAACCCGAACACGGCCAGGATCGCAAAATTGCGCAGCCGCCGGGTGTTCTTCGGTTTCGTGCCGACGGCCGTGCCGCAAGCCGGGTCGATCGGCGCCGCCGTCAAACTCCGATCCTCCAGCCGCACGCCGCCGGGCGTTCCACTCGCCGAGCTCGTCAAGCCGCCGGGCTGGATCGTCGCGTCAGCCGGTTGCACGGATGTTTCCATGCCTCTCTCCTGTGCCCCCTGGCTGTCGTCCGTCCATTCTATCCGTTCGCCCGGCCGTCGCCGGAACGCCCGGCCGTCGCCGGCACGAATGCGCCGCCCCCTTTTTCAGCCGCCTGCTGGCGCCGCCTCAGGTCAGCGGCGTCAAGTCCGCCGCCACGTCGGTGCGGTAGGCCTTCCATGCCGGCAGCAGCCCGGAAAGCGCGCCGATCGCCACCATCGCCAGCGGCGCCGCCACCACCACCGGCAGATTCCATGCGCCGATCTGCGTCGAACCGAACGCAAACACATCCAGCACCACGCCGGTCTGCGACCGGATCGCCGCCGCGGCCAGGTACACGATCAGCGCGTAGATCGGAAAACTGAGCACCGCGCCCAGTGCCGCGATCCCCGCCGATTCCGCCACCACCACTGCAAAGATTGTCCTGCGCCGCGCCCCCAATGCACGCAAAATCGCGAACTCCCGCCGGCGTTCGTTCATCGTGTTGTACAAGCTCGCCAGGATCGTCATCGCCGAAACTGCCACCACCAGGTAGGCGACCATCTCCAGCACCGTGTCCACCCAGCCGATCTTGCGCAGAAAATCGTCCATCACTTTCGTCACCGGGTAGGCCAGCGTCAGCACCTTGCCCTGCCGGTTGATCAGGTCATTCATCGCAAAGCCCTCGTCCGGCGACTTGAACTTCAACATCACCGCGCTGACTTCCTTGTCCTCGTCGGGAATCGCCTCGCCCGGCTTCGGGATGTAGTCCTGCCCCGTGCCGCGCAGCACGTGCCCTTTCATCCGGTACATGCCTTCCAGCGGAATCCAGATCGCCTGGTCGTTGGGCGTGTTGGTCGGCTTGAGCACCCCCACCACGTGGTAGACCTCCGAGTGCTGCTCGTTGGGATCGAACACGAACCCGTGGTAGGGATGAAAGGTGGAATTCACCTTCAGCCCGGTTTTCTCCGCCACGTAGGAGCCGATCACCGCCTCCATCCGGTGCGGATCGAACAGAATCCCGCCCGGCTCCAGCTCCATCTTTTTCCCCGGCCGATATTCGAACTTGGTGAACATGTCGGTGGTCGTCCCGACGATTCGGAAGCCGTGGTAGTTGTCGCCCACCGCGTAGGGGACCGCCAGAGAAACCAACGGGGACTTCTGCATTTCCTTGTAGATCGCGTAGCGGATGTTGCCCGGCGAGGTCTCCAAATGGTAGACGCAGTTCAGCACCAGTTGCTCCTGGCTGCCGCGCGCCCCCAGCACCGCGTCGAAACCCAACGGGTGCCCCGCGAAGGCGTCGTGCGCCTGGCTGCGGATGCTGAACACACTCATCGTCAGCCCGCACGCCAGCGCCACCGCCAACGCCGTCACGCCCGTCGAAAGCAGGTGCGTGCGCAGCGACCGCCGCGCGAGTAAAAACAACGTCCCTGGTGCACTCATGCCCGACCCTCCCCATCCACCGAACCCGCACTCGCCCCTGCCGCCACCGCCGCCCCCGCCGCCGCCCCCGAATCCGTCGTGGCCGTCGCCGCCGCCGCGCGGTTGATCTCCGTGAGCGGCTGCACCGATTCGAACTGCGCCAGGATTTCCCGGTCGTGGCTCACCAATAGCAGCGCCGCGCCGGCCTCCTTGCACGTTTCCCGGATCAAGCCCATCGCCGCCTGCGCGTGCCCCCGGTCTAGATTCCCCGTCGGTTCGTCGGCCAGCACCAGCTTCGGCCGGTTGGCCAGCGCCCGCGCCACCGCCACCCGCTGCTGCTGCCCCACCGAAAGCTGTCCCGGACGGTAGTGCAGCCGGTCGCCCAGCCCCACCCGCGTCAATAGCTCCCGCGCCCGTGCCGCGTCGGTCTTCCCGCCGAAGGCCATCCCCAGCGTCACGTTTTCCAGCGCCGTGAACCCCGGCAGCAGGTTGAACGACTGAAACACGTAGCCGATCGTCTCCGCCCGCGCCCGGTCGCGCGCCGCTTCGCTCAGCCGCGTGATCTCCCGCCCCGCCACGGCGATCCGCCCGCTGTCCGCGCGCAGGATTCCCGCGATCAGATGCAAAAAGGTCGTCTTCCCCGAGCCGCTCGATCCCACCAGCGCCGCCTGCGCACCCGCCGCCAGCGTGAACGTCGGCACATCGATGATCGTCGATGGCTCGCCGTCGGGCGCGATGAACCGCTTCACCAGGTTTTCCACTTCCAGTACAGCCATGTTTTTTCCTTTCCGCCGGCGCCGGCCGGTTTATTGCTTGGGCGGTTCCTCCGCCTCCTCGTTGCCCTTGGGAAAATTGAATTTCACATCCTTGAAGCTGGACCCGTTCACGTCGATCGCCGCGATCGAACCGTCCCAGGAATCCAGGCCCTTGAAGTCGTCCGCCTGCCCGCTGAACTCCGAGCTGTCCCCCACCGTCTCCCCGGTCAGATCGCTGGCCACCGCATTCAGCGTCACCGTGATCTCCTTCGTGCCGCCGCCCGGCGCCGCTGGCACGCTGGCATGAATCGTCAGCGTCTTCTGCTTGATGCGGACCGAATTCTCGGCCTCCCCATCCAGCACATACGCGGTGATCGCGCCGGTCTTCTTGTCCACCACGATTTCGACGTGCGCGAAGTCGTCGTCCAGCACCACCAGCGTGCCATGATGCGGCGCATGATGTTCATGTGCCGCCAACGGCGCCGCCGATGCCGCCGCTGCCGCTGCCAGCACCAGGCCCGCCAGCAGCGCAAGCCGCCCCGCTGGCGCACAGTTGTTTCTGCGAGTACGCATGGAAAACCTCTCCGCAATCGGTCTGCAAAATGAAACCGTCACTCGGCGGTGCGCCGAGCCAACACCTCAACCACGCGCAGACGGAGCCGCCGCAAGCGACCGGCATTTGCGGCAGGCGGCGCAACGGTTCAGGCCGGAATGGAATGTCGCAGGATTTCGTGGGCGGGCGGCGCGCGCGCGGCGTTCACCACCGGCCGCAGCGCGACCCACGGTTTCTCCGTCGGCGGCAGTGGCGGCCGGCTGCGCGCCAGCGGCGGCAGCGCGGGGATGGGCAATACGATGGCGTGCGGTGTGTCGGCTGGCTGAGCGGTCTGAAGATAGGCGCAAGCGGGGCAGAAATCGTCTTCGTCCGGCGGCTGCGGCCGGCGCACGCGCGGACCTTGCCGAGCCGCCGCGGCCGGTCCCGTGCCGGCCCAGGGCTGGAGGTCGTCATGATGGCAGTGCGCCGCGCCGAGCGCCGATGTCAGCGTCGCGTACACCGCGAGAACCGTGAGGGCCACGCTCTCTCGAAATTTGAGCGCATCCAGCCGCACCGCGCACCCTCCGACCCGGCGCATTGTCCTGCGCTGCACAGATCATGTCAAGGACGCTCGGCCGCGCGCGACTGCTGCGCCCAAAAATTGACCCGCCCACCATGAAGCCCGCCAGGTCCCGCGCGTCCCCCATGTACGTCCCAGTGTTTTTCCGATCTTCTCTGCCGGCCCGCACTTCGCAGGAGACCCTTTCATGGTCTTGTACTGTGCCCCCAGCTTTTTCGCGGATCCTTTTCTTGGCCCCCTACGGAGCCGCCTGGCTGTAGCCGGGGGTGGAACCCCCGGAAAGGCGTGTCGTGGTGCGTCTCGCGCCACGACACCCCCCAAGCCCTGCTTCCGCGCGACCCAGGTCGATCAGGTCGCCACCGCCGTCCCTTCGCGCGAAACCGCAACCGACGCCGATGGGTTTCAGCCACCGCCATGGTCAAGCGCTCCCGCCGTTTCGCGCGCTTCTGGGAGAGCGTGATATCATGATGGCCATGTCGCTGCCTGACGGCAAAAAGGGACCGGCCGTGGCTCACCCCTCCACCCATTCCCCGCAGTTGCTGTACTGCCCCCGCTGCGGACGGCTGATCCGTCCCAGCAGCATCGCCGATGGCGAATGGCTTGCCCGCGGCGACGCCTATATCCATGCCGGCTGCCGCACCAGCGCCGTGCCGCTCCCGCCCGTCGATCCCCGTGCCGCCACCGCTTCCCTTGACTTCGAAGCCGACACCGCCCTGCCCGTCGATTTCTCCGATTTCGACCGCGTCGTTCGCGATTCCATCTCCCCCTTGCGCGGCCGACCCGCCCCGGCCGGCCAGCCGGCGCACGCCGCCCACTCCGGCGGCCGCCGCAAAGCTGCCGCCGTCGTGCGCGCCGCCAGCCCCGTCCGCCGTCGCAACCGCAAGATTCCCTCAAGCGCGCTGCTCCTCGGCGGCCTGTCCGGTGTGCTGGTTCTGGTGCTCGCCGCCTGGCTGCTGCTGCATCATTCCACCCATGCCCTGCCCACCACCACCGCTGAAACCACCCCCGCCACCCCCGCCACTTCCGCCAAATCGGCCCCAGCCGCGAACCTCGCCGCAGCAAGCCGGACCGCCTCTCCTTCCGCCGGTTCCGCGCCAAGTTCCGGCGGCGTCCCTGTGCTCCGC
>JBOHNC010000092.1:0-2189 GCA_050730415.1 Planctomycetota bacterium | reverse complement strand
GCCTACAAGTACGCCGCCGAGCAGGCCAAGACGACGTTGCTGGCGATCGACTGGCAGGTCGGCAAGACCGGGGTGGTGACGCCGGTGGCGCGGCTCAAACCGGTGCACCTGGCCGGCACGACGATCTCCAACGCCAGCCTGCACAACCTTCAGCAGATCCACGACAAGGACATCCGGGTGGGGGACATGGTTTGGATTGAAAAGGCGGGCGAGATCATTCCGCAGGTGGTGCGGGTGGACTTGAGCGCCCGGCCGGCCGATGCGGCGGTGGTGGAACGGCCGCCCGCCTGCCCCAGTTGCGGCGGTCCGCTGGAACTGACCGAGTCGAACGAATCGAAAACCGAGCGGGCGCGGGTGCGGAAGAAACTGGCGGCGGAAGGCGTGGCCGAACCGAGCGAGGCGCAGTTGCCGCCGCGCAAGTTTGCGGCGCTGGTGTGCGGCAACGCCGACTGCCCGGAACAGGTCAAGGCGTACTTGCAATATTTCGTTTCTCGGCCGGCGATGAACATCGACGGATTTGGCGGGAAGACGATTGAATTGCTGGTGCAAGCGGGGCTGGTGAAATCGCCGGCGGATCTATATCGTTTGACGCCGGAGCCGCTTTTGCAATTGGATCGAATGGGTGAAAAGTCGGTGCAGAAACTATTGGAAGGGATTGCGGCGAGCAAAAACAATCCGCTCTGGCGGCTGATCGCGGCGCTGAACATTCCTCAGGTGGGAAAATCGACCGCCGACTGGCTGGCGATTCAATTTCGCGGGCTGCGGCCGCTGATGGCGGCGTCGCGGGAGGAGTTGATGTCGGTGGAAGGCATCGGCGAGACGATGGCGGAGGAAATCGTGGCGTTTTTTCAGGACCCGCGCAAGCAGGCGCTGGTGGCCGAGTTCGAAGTGCTGGGATTGAACGTGGGGATTTCGCTGGCGGCCTACCAGGCGCAGATCAACCAGGTGGCGGCGCAGGCGGCGGCGTTGGCGCAGGCGCTGGGAGCGAAACTGGGCGGAGCGGCTGGCGATGGGACGGGGTCATTGTTGGGGGGATTGGCGGAGTCCGGGGCGGCGGGGGCGGCGGGCGCGGCGGGTGCGAGCGATTCGGCGGGCGCAGCGGGTGGGCATGCGGGGCATCCGGAATTTGCGGGGAAGACGTTTGTCATCACGGGGACGCTTTCGACGCTGGACCGGGATCAGGCGGCGGAGGAAATCAAGAAGCGCGGCGGCAAGGTGACGGGCTCGGTGTCGAAGAAAACGGACGTGCTGGTGTGCGGGGAAAACGCCGGTTCGAAGTTGGAGAAGGCGCAGGCGCTGGGGGTGACGGTGTGGGATGACGCGACGTTTCTGGCGAGATTGGCGGCGGGCGGGGGGTAGATGGGGCGGGCGGTCGCCAGGCGCAGGAGATGGCGCGTGCGGAAAATTGGGTCTCCAACGTTTCGATGTGAGATGCTTGCGTCCTTCGGACGCAAGCATCGCGGATCGATCCTTACGTGAAGCGGAATCTTGTATACGCCATTTATTTTGCGGGGCGGGTGTAATGCGGAAAGTTGGCGGACGGAATCCATGGCGCAAAAGGTTCCCAACCGTTTTGGAGGCGGGGGTCCTCCCGCACCTATCGCGCCGCCTTGCGTTGCTCCGTGCGCCTATAGCAGTTCGTGGTAGACGGCGAAGGTTTGTTCGACCATGCGGTCGGCGACGAACATTTGCTGGGCGCGCAGGCGGCCGGCTTTGCCCATGGTTTCGCGGCGGTCGGGGTCGGCGGCGAGGGCCAGAATCGCGCGCGCCACTGCGCCCGGGTCGCGCGGCGGGGTCAGGATGCCGGTGACGCCCTGTTCGACCACTTCCGGTATGCCGCCGGCTTCGGTGGCGACGATCGGCAGGCCGCAGAACTGCGCGTCCATCAGGGTGGTGCCGAGGCCTTCGAGGTGGCTGGTCAGAACGAACAGATCGGCGGCGGCCAGCAAATCGGGAATGTCTTCGCGCCAGCCGAGAAAGTGGACGGCGGCGTCAAGTTGCAGCGCGGCGACCTGCGCGCGCAGGGCCGCTTCCAGTTCGCCTTCGCCGGCCAGATACAGATGCGCATTGGGCCGTTCGCGGACCACCGTCTGCCAGGCGGTCAGCAGCGTGGCGTGGTCCTTGTGGTCGGTGAGCGCGGCGACGCACAGCGCGACGAAGTCGTCGGGCGCGGCCGGGGGCGTCAGCGC
>JBOHNC010000091.1:0-30252 GCA_050730415.1 Planctomycetota bacterium | reverse complement strand
CAACACCAGTCCAGCACCGTACATCTGGACGGCGAAAACCGAGGATATCCTGGGAAAAATCCGCCGTGCACGCGCCGTAATGGATAAGATGCAATCTGATTGACTAACTACACTAGCAAAGGAAACGATCTCTCATTCTCTCATAAACTGACACCCTGTCATCACTCGTGTCCAAAATAGCGTTTGAAAACGCAGCCATTCGGCACCGGCACTTCTATTAGGCAGCCAGCCGGACCGGGTTGTGACCGAGGTCCGGCCGGCCAGAACGCCAATTCTACGCTCATAAACCCCGATTTTTCGGCATTTCTCTGCCCCAATGTGCTTTTGGACAGCATAAACCAGCCTCAGACCACCTCCAGGGCATTCTCTGGCCCAGAGCCAACGGAAGCGGGGCTGATTGCTATCAATCAACTTGGTGCTTTTGGACAGCATCTCCTATGCGGTGCCAAAAAGGGGGGTCGGGAACCGGGAAAATGGGGCTTTCATAGGGGGGAAAATGTCGCCCATGCCCCTTTTGGGCTTGTTTTGGACAGCAGTGCCCTGTCATCTACTTTCCTTTCTTGCGCGCGCCGACGATCTGGCCGTTGCGGACGATGCCGATGGTGAACGGTTTCTGGCAGTCGCCGTTGGTGTCGAAGTAGGTTGCGCCAGTGACGCCGTGATAGGCCTTGGCCGGGCTGTTGATCTGTTCGAGGGCCTCGCGCACGGCCTTCCCGTCGTTGCCGACCTTGGCGATGGTCTGGGCGATCAGCAGGGTCGCGTCGTAGCTGTAGGCCGCCCAGGCGTCCGGATCGCCGCCGTTGAGCTTGCGGTAGCTGGCGACGAATTTCTGAACCGCCGGATCGCTCGATTCAATGTCCAGGGGCATCGTGATCAGGCAGCCTTCGGCATCCTTGCCGGCGTTCTTGATCAGGCCGGCATCGAAGCAGCCATCGGAGCCGCACAGCAGAATGTCGTCGCCGACGCCCAATTCGCGGGCGGTCTTGATGATGATCGCGCCGCGGGCATAGGTGTCGGCGATGAAAATCGCCTGCGGCTTGGCGTCCAGCAGGCCCTTCACCAGCGTTTTGTAATCCTGGGTGGTGGCGTCGCAGGTGGTCTGCGCCACGACTTTCACGCCCAGCCGGGCGCATTCGGCCGTGAACACCTTGCTGAGTCCCTCGCCGTAGTCGTCTTCGGCCGAGATCACCGCGACGCGGTCAAACTGCATCGTATTTTTGAAGTACTGGGCCCAGTACTGGCCCTGGATCGTGTCGTTGAAGATGTTGCGGAAGGTCCAGCGGGATTTCTTGCACAGGTCGGGGTTGGTCGAACCGGGGGAGAACTCGACCATGCCCGCACGGGCGTACTTTTCCTGGGCGGCCAGGGAGCAGGAGGAGTTGAAATGCCCGATCACCACGGCAATGCCGGGGTTGTCGATCAGACTTTGCGCCGCCAGCAGAGCCTTGTCGGGGGAGGCTTCGTCGTCGGCGGCGACGATGCGCACTTTCTTTTTGGGTCCGCCTTGGATGGAAATCCCGCCGTCGGCGTTGAGCTGCTCGACCGCCAGGTTCACGCCGCCTTCGATGGTGACGCCGTATTCCTTCTGGTTGCCGCTGAGCGGACAGGCCAGGCCGATCAGCACTTCCGGGCCGTCGACGGCTTTCTTGGTCAGGTTGGGATCGGTTTCCCAGGGGCGGGCGGCGCTTTCGGCCGGCTTGGGGGGGGTCGCTTGCGAACCGGCGGGGGTGCCGGGCGTTCGGTCCGAGGTCTTGGTTTCCCCGCAGCCCGCTGCCAGTGCCAGGGCCGCGACCAGGACCACGGCAAGGGCCGCTCGTTGTTTTGCATTCCACGCCTTGGGCATGATCGACTCTCCTCAGGCCTGCCGCGCCGTTCCGGGGTCGCTGTGCGTCATGGCTCCCATCGAGGTCCGGAATTGGCGGTGGGTTCCATTGTTGAGCAACCCGGGGGCTTGTAAAGCGCCGGCCGTTCCCGGCAGATTGCACCGCGCAGAATTGGTGTGACAATGATTCTGTCAACGCGGTGGCGCCAGGAGGATGAAACCATGCGAATCGGCATCGGCAGCGATATTCACCGCCTGCAATTCGGCAAGAAAATGGTGCTGGGTGGCGTGGAAGTTCCTTCGCCCAAAGGCCCAATCGCGCACTCCGACGGCGACACATTGACGCACGTGGTGATCGACGCGATCTTCGGCGCCGCGGCGATCGGCGACATCGGCCACCACTTCCTCGACAGCGACGCGCAGTACAAAGGGATCAGTTCGATTGAACTGCTGGCGCGGGCGTTGAAGCTGGTGCATGGGATGGGGCTGGAAGTCGCCAACGTCGATGTCACGGTGATTCTGGAAACGCCCAAGCTGGGGCGGCTCAAGACGGAAATCGCGGCGAATCTTGCCAAGGCGCTGGGCATTCCGCCGGTGAACGTCAACGTGAAGGCGCGCACCAATGAAGGCTTGGACGCCATCGGGCAGGGCAACGCGATCGGCGCGGAGGCGGTGGTGCTGCTCAAGCCCGCCGAAAATCAGCCCAAATCGAAACACACCGTGCGAATGGTTATCTAGCCGGCATGCACTCCCTTGGACGAACCCTGCAAGCGGTGGGCCTGATCCTGATGGGGGCCGGCGTTTTCTGGGGTATTACACGCGGCGACATGGGGCTGGAATTCGCAGCCACCGGGGTCGCGCTGGCGCTGTTCATGTTGGGCCTGCTGCTGTGCAAGAAAGCCGGCGGGCCGCAGGGCTGACAGGCTGCTAAATACGGTAGCGGCACGCCCCTGTCCCCAGTTCAACCGGTGGGGGCGGTGACCAGCGCGCTGCTGCATTTCCTTCATTGCGTCGTTTCCACGGGATACGGCTCCAGTTCGGAAACTTTGCCCCGCTTGGTCGGCGCTCGTAAATCATTGCGCGCCCCGTTTTTCAGCCGCCTGCTAAACCTCCGGTTTCTCAGAACCTCCAAGGCGCACAATTACTTTCAACAATCGCACGATGTGCGCTGGACCGCACCATCGTGTTGTGCTACGCTGGCGATTGCGGGGCAGTGGCCCCTTGCAACTTGGACTCCTCCCCCTGATACGTCATCGGTGGACCTGTCAACCTTGGTTGCCAGGCGTGATGCTGAAAGGCACCCGTCGCCACCCGGCTGGGTCGTCAAACGGCGCATTTCAACCCCTTCGGTACCCTGGTTCGCCGTTTTAGCGCTGTACCGGCGTTTGGCTTCGCATTTGCTCACGGCTGAATGGGTCATGCGCGGGCGAAACGCCGGGCCGGTTATAGGAGAGGACGCATGGTTTGGGGACCTTCAATCGCGGCCGGTGGCCCACCGACGCCCACGAGGTCCGGGACGGCCGGCGGCTCTGAGCGCCGCTCCTGTCGCGCGGGGCGTGGCTTGAAGCGCTTCCCAGCGGTGGTTGCAGCGGCGCTGAGTATTTTTGCTCTGGCCGGCGTGCTGGACGTGGGTTTGACGGCCGCCGAAGCGGTTCCGACGGAGCCCGCGCCCCCGGCTCCGCCTGCTCCTGCGGCAGACCAACCGCCGGCTATGTTTCGCGGCATGAACACCCCCGGCGCCAGCCATTCAGCGCCGCCCGCCGAGAGCTCCACCGGTTCTGTCGGCAGCAACCCGGCTCCCACGCAGCGGCCCAACGGCGGCCACGGCACGACGCAGGGCGACGACAACCCGGATGGGGAGTTGCTTGAGTTCCAGGATTTTCCCAAGGTGGTCACCGACAACCGTCTGGAGACCACCTCCAATCTGGTGGCGATTCCGACCTACGTGCTGACCGCTCAGCGCATTCACGATTCCGGCGCGACGAGCTTGCCGCACCTGTTCGCGTTCGTGCCGGGCATGGATGTCCTGAAACTCGACCGCAACAACGCGATGGTCGGCATTTCCGGGATGTTTTCGGTCATCAACGACCGCGTGGTGGGGCTGGTCGACGGAATTAAAACCGCCGACGTGGTCAGCGGCTCGACCGACTTTCAGCGCTTTCCGGTGTTTCTCGACGACATCCGGCAGGTGGAAATCGTGCGCGGCCCCGGGGGCGCCTCCTGGGGCGCCAACGCATTTTTCGGCGTGATCAATATTCTGACCAAGGATCCGAGCGACACCCAGGGCTGGCTGGCTTCGGCGACGAGCGACCCGTGGGGCGACGTGACCACGCAGGCGTGCTGGGGCGGTGAGTCGGGCGCGTGGTCGTGGCGGATTTCGGCCGGCTTTGAGCACCAGGTGGCTTCGTCGGTGGCGCTGGACAAATCATTTCTGGCCAACGACGGAGTCGATCAGGCCAAGGTGGATTCGAAGCTGGTCTACCAGTCCGGCACCGGTCCGAAAATTACCTTCGGCCTGTCGCTGCTGAACGCCACCCAGGATTCGCTGTCGGTGTTTGGCTACAACCCCGCCACCGATTCGACGGTGAATATGGTGCGCACTTACCTGCGCGGCGAAGGCAAAGCCGGACCGGACGGGACGTTCGAATGGACCGCCTCGTTCAACGCCGAAACCGCCAAGCTGCCTTCCGAGTGGAAGACCCATGAGCTGGAAGCCGGGCTGGAAGGGCAGTACAACTACACCGGCTGGAAGGATCAGGATGTATCGATCGGCGCGAGCCTGCGCTACAGCCTCGCCGACCAATACGACATTCAGGCGCAGGATTTCACCTTTGCCAAGGATCCCAACGACGAATTCTGGGCCGGTCTGTTTGCGGTGGACCGCTGGCAGGTCGGACCGCGGACGTGGCTGGAGGGCCAGGTGCGCGGCGACAGCTTTCAGTTTCGGCAGCCGGGTCAGCGGGCGGACTGGTCGGGCCGGGCGTCGGCGATTTTTGCGCTGGATTCCGAGCAGCGCGAGGTGGTCCGGTTCAGCGCCGCCAAGGCCTATCGCGCGCCGACGCTGCTTTTGCGCGCCGATACGATTCACCGGATTCTGCTACCCACGCCGCCGTTCCCTGCCGACAGCTACGCGATCAACATCACGCCTGGCAAGGATCTGAAGACCGAAGAGATCTGGTCGCTTGAGTCCGGCTACACCGGGCAACTCACGCCGGAATTCAGTCTTGCAGCCAATGTGTATTGGCAGCGGTATCTGCGGCTGCTTTCGGCCGAGGAAACCGCCAGCGTGGGGCCGCAAAGGTACTACATGACTGACAATATCGCCGGGGCGTTCGGTTGGGGCGGCGATATCGAGGCCACCTACCGAACGCGCACGATTGAATTGCAGACGTGGTACGCGTATAACGGTTTTCGGCGCGAGGAGCAATCGATGATCCTGCGGGCGCAGCCGCCTTCGCCCAACAAGGCCGCGGCCGTCCTGGAATGGACGCCGACGCCGGACTGGACCGGCACGGCTTCCTATCGCTACGTGGACCAAACCCCCGGCGACCTGGGTTCGGCCAAGGCCGCGCGGGCTTTTCATGAAATGGATCTGTCGCTATTGCACCGTTTCGCCGCGGGGCACGGAGAATGGATGCTGGGGGTGCAGGACCTGTTCAACGACACTTCCCTCGACGCCGAGGACCTGGTGACGGTGAACGGCACGCATGTCACGCCAGGGCGGCAGTTCGTGGGCCGGGTGCAGTTTCAATATTGACGGCGTCTGGATGGGTGGACCGGCGCTGCGCAGGCGCCGGTCGGCGGCGGGAGGTTTCCGGGACGGACAGCACGGTGAACGCAGCAGGGTTGGCGAACAGCAGGGAGAAACGGCGCGCCGGCACGGGGTGGCTTGCCCCGTCGGCCCATGGCTTCGCGCCGTTCATATTGCTGTGCCTGATCGTTGCCGCGGCCGGTGCGACCGGATTGCGCGCCTCAGATACGATTGAACCGGGTGTGGAGGTGGTGCGCAGCGCGGGGGCCAAGCCCTATGTCGACGCCGGCGCCGTGATTCAGCAGACCTTCACCGCCGATCACTATTTTGCGGAGACCGTCGATCTGGCCGATCTGACCGATCACGACGCTGCCCGTTTCAAGGCCTGCCTGGCGGCGGGCAAAGTCCGGCTGTTCGTGGCGATCGGCACGCAGGCCGCCGAATGGCTGCAGGCGCATTTGCCGGCCACGATGGGCCTGGTGTATTGCATGGTCGCCGATCCGGCGGCGGCCGGGTTGTTTCAAGGCCATCGCAGTTTCGGCGTGTCGATGACCGTTTCGTGGCAGGAGCAATTGAAGGTGCTGCAGGGGGCGCTGCCCCAGGCTCGCAAGGTCGGGGTGTTGTACGCCAAAAACAATCCCGCCAGTTGCGCCGCCCTCGATGCCCTGCGCGCGAAGCTGCCGGCCGGCTTTGAGCTCGTGGCCGTCGCCGTGGACGACTCCGACAACGTGAGCGACGCGATCCAGGAAATGTTCGGCGCTCACCCCGACGTGGTGTGGACCTCGCCTGACAGCGCGGTCTACAACACCGCCACCGTGCGCAGCCTGCTGTTGCTGGCGCTGCGCCACCATATACCGGTCTTCGGTTTCTCCACGCCGCTGGTGCGCGCGGGCGCCCTGTTCGGGGTGGGCATCGAACCTAAGGACCAGGGCGCGCAGTGCGCAGCGCTGGCGGAATCCTATCTCGCGGCCATCGTGGAAAAACGCGAGGAGGAATTTGCCCACCATGCGTCGGTGGAACCGCCCAAATTTGAAGTGGCTGTGAACGAAATCGTGGCCAAACAATTGGGCTGCGATCTGCCGTCGGCCTTCACCGATCAGGCCACAGTCGTGGTGAAACCGGACTGAGTTGCGCCGCGGCCGCGGTCGGCGCGCGCGGGAGGGGAGCGAGGGGATGGGCTGGTTCGCCCGCTTAAGTCTCAAGACCAAAGCCACCCTCACGGTTCTGGCGATCGTGCTGGTGCCGATGATGCTGGTGGGGTCCTTCATGACCCTGCAGGTCAATTGGGAAATGGCCCGCGAGGAGCAGGCCGACTTGGATTCGCTGAGCTTTTCCCTGGCTTCGGCGGCGGAACTTTCGGTCGCAGTCGGCAACCGCGACGAACTGAACCATTTGATCCTTCACCTGTTCCGGCGCAAGCGGCTGACCGACCTGCGCTTCATCGTCATCGAGGACGCCAACAAGCACCCCCACCGCCTCGCGGAGCATTACACCGATCCGGCGCTGTGGGCCGCCTTCAACGCCGGGACCGGCGCGGACGACACCTACATGATTTCCCACCATCCGGTGCTCACCTACCCGGAGGATTCCGCGCCGGTCGGCCCATTCGGCGACAGTCTGACCGGCGGCGATGCGGGGCTGCACCCGGCGGAGCCGGAGCCGCCACCGAGGACGATCGGCCAGGTGACAGTGGGCATTTCGACCGAAAATCTGCGCCAGCGTCAGGAGTACGCGTGGCTGGCGGCCGTCGCCGCGATTCTGCTGACCGCGCTGGGCAGCACGCTGCTGACCAATTGGGTGGTGCGCGGCTTCACTCGCCGACTGTCGGTGCTGGTGAAGGGCAGCGAGGAGATGGCCAAGGGCGAATACGGCACTCCGCTCAACGATCCCGCGCCCGACGAAATCGGCACCCTGTCACGCGGCTTCGACCACATGCGCGCCACGGTTCAGGAGCGCGACCGGGCCATGCGGGATTTCAACGCCCAGTTGCAGAAGCGCGTCGAGGAACGCACCTACGAACTTGATCAGGCCCGCCTCGCCGCCGAGGCCGCCGCCAAGGCCAAAAGTGAATTCCTGGCCAACATGAGCCACGAAATCCGCACTCCCATGAACGGCGTCATCGGCATGACCGGTCTGTTGATGGAAATGAAGTTGAATCGCGAGCAGTTCGAATGCGCCGCGGTGATCCGTTCCAGCGGCAACGCCCTGCTGCGGATCATCAACGACATCCTCGACTTCTCCAAGGTCGATGCCGGCATGCTGCGGCTCGAAAGCGAGGACTTCCGGCTGAACGGGCTGATCGAGGAGGTGGTCGAACTGTTCGCCGCGCAGGTGGTGGAGAAAGGCATCGAACTGAGTTGCCAGATGGACCGCACGCTGCCGCAGATCCTGAAGGGCGATTCCGGCCGCATCCGCCAGGTGCTCGTGAACCTGGTCGGCAACGCGCTCAAATTCACATCGCAGGGCGAAATTTCCATCGCCGTCCGCTGTCTGGAATCCGACTCCGCCGGTTTGCTGGTGCGCTTCGCCGTGCAGGACACCGGCATTGGGATCGCCCGGGCCAAGCAGGAACAGCTTTTCCAGCCGTTCATGCAGGCTGACGGTTCGACCACCCGCAAGTACGGCGGCACGGGTCTGGGTCTGGCGATCTGCAAGCGCATCGCCGAACTGATGGGCGGCGAGATCGGCGTGATCAGCGCGGAAGGGAAGGGCTCCGAATTCTGGTTCACGGCCCGGCTGGGATGCACCGCGCCGCCGCCGGCCGCGGCGGGTTCGTCGGCGGCTGGCGCCTCGGCCACCGGCTCCGCTTCGGCATGCGCCCCCGCCGCCCGGACAGAACTGCCGGCGCTCAAGCAATTGAAACTGCTCATCGTGGCCGAACCGGGCGGCCTGCTGGGCCAGATCGAATATCAGTTGGATCTCTGGGGCATCGCCCACGCCACTGCCTGGGGCGAAACCGCGATCGCCGACAGCATCGCCGGGGCGCGCCGGACGGGCCATTCCTTCGACGGGGTGCTCATCAATTGCGATGCCGGGCACGAGGAGGCGGTACAGGCGTTGGCGCGCGGTCTGCGTGCCTCCGCCGCCCAGGCCGCCGAGGGCGTCCGACTGCTGGTCGTCGCCACCGGCGGGGAGTCCCCAAATCCCCACTGCGACAGGCAGATGTTTGACGGCATGGTCTTCAAGCCGCTCAAGCAGTCCCAGTTTTTCGACAGCCTGATCGATGTCTTCCGCGACGACATTCCCGATCTGGCCGCGGCGCTCCCCACCCCGGCCGCGCCGCGCCGGCCCACGCCCGCCGGCACGCCGACGGCGAGCCCCTCCGGTCCCGGCCGCAACCCGGCCCTGCCCGAGCAGCCCGGCTTCCACATTCTTTTGGCGGAGGACAACGCGGTCAATCAACTGGTCGCGCAACGCCAGTTGAAAACGCTCGGCTACCAGGCCGACACCGTCGCCAACGGCCGGGAAGCGCTTGAGGCCCTGGAACGGATTCCCTACGACCTGGTGCTCATGGACTGCCAGATGCCCGAAATGGACGGCTACGAGGCCACCCGCGAAATCCGCCGCCGCGAGGGCAGCGCCCGACACACGTTGGTCATCGCCATGACCGCGCACACGATGCAGGGCGACCGCGACGCCTGCATCAATGCCGGCATGGACGATTACATCACCAAGCCGGTGGACAAGAAATTGCTCAAGGAAGCCATTGAGCGCTGGCTGCCGGCGAAACTTCCGGCCGACCCCGGCGCATCTTCCACCAAGACCTGACGGCACCGCCTCTGCCCGATCCTTCCCGCTCCTGCCCCGCCCTGCCCGCAGCGCGCGCCGCTACAATGGTGCCGGCACCCCGCCGCCGAATCTGCGCCTGCCGCACGCTTCGCGGCTCCGGAGAACAGGCATGGCTGAGCACTCGACGGCGCGTTTGCGCGCCGATTTTCGTTCCGACACCGTCACCCGGCCGACTGCGGCGATGCGCCGCGCGATGCTCGCCGCGCCCGTCGGCGACGATGTGTTCGGCGACGATCCGACGGTGGCGGCCCTGGAGCAAAAATCGGCGCGGCTGCTGCGCAAACCGGCGGCGCTGTTCGTGGCCAGCGGCTCGATGGGCAACCTGCTGGCCGCCGCCGGCCACACCCGCCGCGGCGAGGAAATGATCATCGGCGCACTCAGCCATTTCAACCTTTGGGAGGGCGCCTCGGCCGCGCAGGTCGCCGCCGTGAACAAACGCGCCATTCCCGAAAATGACGACGGCGGCCTCGATCCGGCGCGGATCGCCGCGGCCATTCAGGAGCACGACGTTCACTGCGCACGCACCGCGCTGGTCTGCTGGGAAATCACCCACAACCCCAAAGGCGGCGCGATTCCCGACTGGCCGACCGTCCTGGCCGGCGTGCGCGTGGCGCGGCGTCAGGGCTTGAAAACCCACCTCGACGGCGCCCGCCTGTTCAGCGCGGTGGTCGAAACCGGCCGCTCCGCCGCGGCGTTTGCCGCACCGTTCGATTCGGTGACATTCTGCCTCAGCAAAAATCTCGGTGCACCGATCGGTTCGGTGCTCGTCGGCAGCGCCGAATTCATCGCCGCGGCCCGGCGCCTGCGCAAGATGCTCGGCGGCGGCTGGCGGCAGGCCGGCATTCTGGCCGCGGCTGGCCTGTACGCGCTGGAGCACCACGTCGAACGGCTCCGCGACGACCACCGGCTGGCGCGGGAGGTCGCGGCGGAACTCTGCGGCTGGCCCGGCGTGACGCTGGCCCAGGCGAAGGTCGAAACGAACATCGTCTACGTGAAGTTCGTCGATCCGCGCGGTCGGCCGGCGCGTGACTGCACCTGGCTGGTGGGTGCCTTGCGCCAGCGCGGAGTCGGCTGCGAAGTCGTCTGCGGCGCCATCCGGTTCGTGACCCATCTGGATGTCAACGCCCGCTCCGTGGCGCTGCTGCGCCGCGCGCTGCGCGCGATTTTCAGCGCATGATGAGGCCCGCCGAATGCCTTGAGTGGGCTTTATTCAGGCAAACGCGCCGATGGCGCCGCCGGCGGTCCGCGGCCGTCCCAGGCGGTCGACCGGGACCTGGTTGTCGAGGCTGCCCGGCGGGACCGGCGGTGTCGTCGGTGCGCCGGCCCAGGTGAAGTCGGCCAGCGCCACGGCCGGGCAGCCGTACACCGATCCTCCCGCCCGCGGGCGAAAATCGCCGTGCTCCGGATCGATCAGCTCAGGCCGGCAGGTGTTGATCCAGTTGTTTTCGAGCAGCGTCGGAACCGAAAAATCCGGCCGCGCGGCCAGGTGGTACATGTCTTCGACATCGTCGAGCACCGGTTTGTCGGGGCCGCCGTTCCAGATCAGATTGCCGCGCAGGATCAGGCCGTCGTCGCAGCGGGCGGGGGAGGGGATGTGGCTTTCGGGCGTGGTGGCGACCGGGCCCGAAATGCCGCAGTGCGCGAAGCGGGACTCGTAGCCGTCCGGGTTGAAAATCAGGTTGTTTGCGATGGTCACGTTGCGGCAGGGGATGTTGAACTGAACGCCGGCCGCGGGGTTGCACCAGCCGCCGGCACGGATATGCGCCGCCAACAGCGGGCCCCGGCTGCCCAGCGCCTCCGGCGTCCAGCCCCGGCCGCCCTGGCCCACGACGATTGTATCGCGCGAGGAGCCCACACGCACGCAGGTGTTGTAGGCCATCAGAATGTTGAAGCCGCCGGTCACCGCCAGACCGCCGCCGGCGTCGGAAATCAGGTTGTTCACCACTTTGATGTCGTAGGCTTCGTAGTGCAGCCAGGGGTTGACCATGAATTGAAACCCGGTGCACTGGCCCGCCATGATGCCATGGTTCGCGCTGCCGGAGACCTCGTTGCCGGCGATCAGGTGATAGGCCGAGCCGCCCTTCACGTACAGATTTTCGCAACGGGTGTTATGCAGCCGGTTGCGAACGATGTGGCCGTACTGCACCGCGACGTAGTCGATGGTGTTTTCTTCGGCGCAGGACAGGTCGCAGTCTTCAATGTACAGGTGGCGCGTCTGGTTGGCTTTGATCACGATCCGCGGCCAGCCCTGGCCGTGGTCGAGGCCCACGCCGCGCAGCCGCCGCACCAGCATGTCTTCGCAGTCGGAAATCCACAGCACGTAATTGTGTCCGTGCGGCAGGCCCCGCCGCCCCGGCGTGGCAATGGTCAGGTCGATGAAATACACCGCACGGCAGTCGTTGACGCGGATCGCAGGGAGTTCGGCCGGTGCGCCGGCATCGGCGGAGCGAAAAATAATGGGGTGCTCGGGGTCGGCGCGGCGATTGGTCAGATCGATGTGCGGCCGCTCGCCAATGTCGAAGCGCCCCGCGCACAGCAGTAGCTGCCAGCCATGGTCCGCCGCCGTGGGCAGTTCGGGAATGCGCGCCCAGGCGGCGTCCAGCGTGCGCAGGGCTTCACCGCGGGTTGCGCCGGAATTTGTGTCCTGGCCGTGGACGGGATCGACCCACAGATCGCGCAGGGCCGGCTGCCCGATGTCGTAGGTGGGGTTCAGATTCATGGCGCCTCATCCGGCGGGGGTAGGATCGCGGTGCCTCTATTATAGCGGCACGCGGGGAGGTTTCGGGCGGCCGGTGCGCGGCGGGGGAGGGAGCGGCGCCGGTGCGATCCGGCGGCTGCGGCCGCAATTTTCTATTGCGCTGGAATCGTCCAGCGGGTATATTGCCAATGTTCCCCCCTAAAATCCGAGTGCGTGGATTCGTCAGAAGAGCGTGCAGGGTACGTTCGCGAAACCGAGTCGTTTGGCTGCGCCATGTGCGGCCGACCGGTCGATTTTTCTGCGTCGGCCTGCCGCCTGTGGCGGTCCGGCGCAAAGTTCGCCGCTTTGCGCCGGCGGCCCGGTTGACAGTCGCGACGGCCCGGATAGAGTGTTGGGGCTAAAGCACACAGACTGGCCTTATTGGCGCTTGGGGATGGTTTGCTCATGAAGCAAAACTGGGATTTGATTGTTTTGCTCTCCTTCCTGGTCGTGTTCGTCATTGCGAGCATGTTTGCGGGTTGGAAAATGTACGAGCTGAACACCGAACTGCAGCAACCGCAGAACACCACCGACCCCTATGGCGCTTACAACGATCCCAACCTCGTTCAAAAACAGGACAAGATGGTCATCGACGCCTGGCTCATTAAGGAACAGCGCAACGTCTCGACGATGCAGGAACAGGTTGACACGCTGCGCTCCGAGCGCGCGAATCTGATCGAGTCCATCGCCAAATATCAATTGCGCGACGAGGGCTACAAGGAACGCGGCAAGGACGCCAAACAGCTCGGCGACGACTACCTCGACGCCATCGGCGCGATTAAAAAACTGACCGCCGACGGCGCCAAGCTCAATACCGATCTTCAGGCCAGCACCGACAAGGCCAAGAGCTCCATCGAGCATCTCATCGAAGCCGAAAAAGACGACAACAGCAAGCGCATGGACGAACTCAACAACGAGTTGCACACCTGGGATGCGCGCGAAGCCGCCCACCTGGCCGACTTCGACCGCCGTTCCCGGCAGCACGCCGAAAACTTCCGCAATCTCAGCCGCACGCTGCAGGCCGACGAAAGCCGGCTGTCGGTGCTGACCAAGCAGTCTCAGAAAGAAGTGGACCTCAAGCCCGACGGCAAGGTCATTTTTTCCAACCCGGATTCGCGCATCGTCAACATCGACCGCGGCCTGAACGACAAGGTCGTGCCGGGCATGCGCTTCGAGGTCTACACCGAACGCGAAGGCTTCCGCCGCGTCCGCAAGGGCTTCATCGAAGTCGAGCGGGTGTACCAGACCTATTCGCAGTGTCTGGCGATTAAGACCCCGATCGAACTGCCCACCGATCCGCTCAGCGAGTACGTGGCGCCGCAGCCCGAATACCAATTCAGCCCGTACACCTCGCGCGGCGGTGCGGCCAGCCCGCTGACCGGCGTGCCGGTCAGCCAGGTCTGGACGCCGGACAGTTTCGAGCCGATCGTGGCCGGGGACCTGATCAACAATCCGTTCTACAATCCCCGCCGGCAGCTCACCTTTTACTTCGTCGGGTCCACGCCGATTTACTATACGAAAAAGGACATCACGAAAATCATCGAACTCCATGGCGGCCGCGTGGTCGACAAAATGTCTCCCGAAGTCGACTACGTGATCGCGCAGGCCTTCCAGGGCCCGCCCACTCAGCTGAACGACGCGGTCCAGCAGGGTGCGAATATTTTGTACGAGTGGCAGCTGTTCCCGTTCCTGCGGCCGCGCTGATTCCGGTTTTTAGAGGGTTGGAGAGCAAGCTATGACGGGTGGAAAAGTTACCCTGCTCATCGTCAACGGTATCTTCGCCGCAGTGCTGATCGTACTGCTGGGCCTGGATACCACCAAGTCGGTGGATCTCAGCCAAAAAAAGGCGGCGATCCTGGCCAACCAGGCCCACCTGAAGGGCTTGGTCAACGAATACAAATACCTGCTCAACAACGTAGTCGGGGTGCAGGTGGATCCGACCTCGCAGGATGCGCTGACTCAGAAATCCAAGGACGGTATTTTTGTTTTCCGCTACGCTGCGCAGTATGGGACGGTGAACGGCGGCAGTGACGACGGTCCGATTCTCGCCAGCGAAGCGCAGTGGGTTGACAGTACCGACGTTCAGCAGGGCAAACCCATTCCCATGCCCGAGTGGAAAACCGGCGACGACAAAAAACCGGTCGTCGAGCTCACGCCAACCGTGATTCAGCCGCACCTGTTGTTCTCGCAGGACCTGGCCGCACGCGAAATGGCGGGGGTCGTGCCGTCGCCGACCATCCCCAGCTTGAAGCAGGACTACGAGGTGGACGAAACCGAAGCCGCCAAGCGCCGCCAAGCGTTCGACGACGCCACCAACGATGTCTGGAACACCTGGAAGCATCTGCCCGAAATCAACAAAGCCGCCGCGCAGGACATGCGTTCCAAGCTGACCGACTGGCAGCAGGACCAGGAAAACCACCTGGCCTCCGAAGCCGGTCTATACAACGAAATCTACCGCAAGAAAACCTCGCTGGTGCGCATGAAAATCGACCATGAAAAGCAGCAGGCCGAATGGTCGCACCAGGAAAACGACATGTCCAACAAGATTGAGGAAGTGTCCAACCACACCCTCAACAAGGCCCTGCGTCAGACGCGCTCCAACGAACTGCAGGCCGACGGCACCGTGCTGGATGCCTCCGACCCGTCCATGGGCATCGTCACCATCGACATCGGCCGCCGCAACAACTGCCGTGAAGGCCTCGTCTTCACCGTATACAACACCTTCAGCGGTCAGAATCAGATCAAGGGTTCCATCCAGGTGGTCAAGGTCTTCGAGACCACCTCCACCTGCAAAATCATTCACCAGCCGTCGGAGGAGTTCATCTCCGACCGCACCCAATTCCGCACCCCCGACCCGCGGGTCGAGTACGATCCGCTGGGCAGCCGCAAGGTCGCCGGCCAGCCGGAACTGCGTCCGGTGCCGATGCGGCCGTACTCTCCGTCCTCCGAACGGCAGGACGTGATCGACCAGTTGATTCCGCCCAAGACCGAAGCCTACAACGCCAATCCTCAGGCCACCGGCGTGCTGGTCCCGGAATACAACACCGCATCGACCAGCCCGATCGAAAAGGGCGACCTGATTGCCTCCCCCGACTTCGAGCCGGTCGTTTCGCAGCGGGAAGCCGCCAAGCGCTTTTACAGCGAATTGAACGACCTGCGCGATGTTTCGCTGGAACGCCTCAATTTTGCCTTGATGCCGGGCTTCAGCGACAACGAAATCGGCTACCTCCAGCGCTCGATCGAAAGCAACGGCTGTGTGCTGCACGATACCATTCAGCCGCGCACCAATTACCTGATCGTGCGCGAACCGCTCAGCGAATACGTCGCGACCAACGCCGAGCGTCTGCGGTTCCTGATCGACACCAATACCAAATCGGCGCAGGGCCTGCCGGATACTTCGCCGGTGGCTCAGTTGGCAGCCAAGCGCGCCCAGATTCTCGATACCGCTCAGAAGTACAACATCCGCGTCATGACCATGGACGAAGCGACGACCTTTTTCCAGGATCGCCGCCGCAAGGCCGACCTGCTCAGCGGCAAGCTGGAACTGGGCGGCCGCAGCATGTTCTACGTGTCCGGTCAGAGCGAAACGCGTTCGCACGATCAGATTGAATCGTTCATCCGCGAGCACAACGGTCTGGTCGCCAACCAGCTGACCGACGAAGTGGATTGGCTGGTGGCTGGCGCCGGCTCCGAAGACGACATCGATAAGGCCAAGAAGCTCGGCGTCCGCATCCTGCGTGAGAAAGACCTCGACGAGTTCTTCGCCGCCCCCGGATCGACCGACCAGCAGCCCTGAGCCTACCGGCTCGGCGGCGCCTTCTCCAACATGCGATTGAGATTTCCGGCTGGCAGCGCCGGCCTTCGGCTAGCCGTCTGCACCTGCGGCGATGCGGGGCATTTGCTGCTACCCGATTTTGCCCAGCAGAAATGATAGAATCAGGAAAATCAACACGAGCGTCGTGATGACGGTGTAGGCGCGGTCGCGCATGTAGACGAAGGTGACGATGGAAATCGCCACGCGCACCACCGGCGTGGCGATCAGCACCAGCAGTCCCAGCGCCATGATGCTCAGGCCGTCGCCATGCCCCAGCCCCTGCCAAATGGCGTTCAAGGTGTGCGGGAAGGCCGGCTCGACATCCTGCTGCCACAGGATTTGCCGGGTGTAGGAGGCCTTCGAGTTCCAGTCGCTGGAATTTCTGGCGAAGGTGACGACGATTCCCAACAGCATCAGGGCCAGGCTGATCAAAACGCCGGTGCGCAGCACGTAGCTGATGATGAGCTCGGTACGGTGAATTCGCTCCTCGGCGATCTTTCGTTCGCGGTTAGCTTCGGCCTCGGCCGCCGGAGTGTCCGGCACCGGGGGCGTCGATGGGTCGGGTGGGGGAGGGGCCGCATCGTTGCTCATTGCGGGTGCGTCCCCAATCCCAACTGAATTCCGGAAACCAGCATTCTCACGGAAATGATCAGCAGGACCGCCACAAAGACGGCGCGCAAGGTCTTATTCTGAATGCGGCCGAGCAGCTTCGAGCCGAACAGCGCGCCGATCAGGACGCCCAAGGCGACCGGCGCGGCGACGATCGGATTGATCTGTCCCTTCATGAAATACACCCCGGCGCTGGCCGCAGCTGTCACGCCGATCATGAAATTGCTGGTTGCGGTTGCCGCCTTCATCGGCATGCGCATGGCCAGATCCATCGTCGGTACTTTGATCGCTCCGCCACCGATTCCCAGCAGTCCGCTAAGCATCCCGGCGATGTAGCCGAACAGCAGGCCGATCCGTGCGCGGATCACGCGGTAGGACACCTCCTTGCCGGTGGTCTCGTCGAAATAGCTGCTGGACAGGTTCAACCAGTCGGCGATGGGGGCTTTGCGGTCGAGCGGAATCGGTTCGGAGTGGCGTTTGCGGAACATCATCATCGAGCTGTAAAACATGGCGGCCGCGAAAATGATGTACAGCCAACTGCCCGGAATCCACGCTGCCAGTTCCGCGCCGGTGAGTGCGCCGAGCACGGTGCTCAGTTCAAGCACCATGGCCACGCGCATGTTGGCCAGGCGCTCGCGGACGTAGGTGGCGGCCGCGCCGCTGGAGGTCGCGATGACTGCCACGATCGAAGCGCCGATGGCAAAGTGAATGTCGATGCCGAACAGGAGGGTCAGTGCGGGCACGACGATAATGCCGCCGCCCAGCCCCAGCAGCGATCCAAAGACACCGGCGGCGATCGAGGCGAGGAATGCAAGCACGGCAAATTCGATCGGCGTCATCGCGCGGTTCCGTCGTCCAGGGTGCAGTGCCGCCGCTGCTCAGCCGAGTGGAGTGCTTGCGGCGATGCGCTCGCGCGCCGGGGAAATCAAAGTGGCCCCACTATAGCACCCGCGCCCCTCATGTCGAGACCGCTGGCGGCGGCCGGCCGGCGAGAGACAGGGAACAGGAGACAGGGAACGGGGAACAGGAAGAACGGGAACAGAGGAAGGGGAGCGCAGGCGGCATGGGGGGACTGGCTATTCGGCGCTCCAGACGGTGATGTAAACCGCTTGGGGCGGCCCGTTCCATGCGACGATGACTGGAAAGTGCTTGACTGGACTGGTGTGATGAGCCAGGTAGCCCCAATCGACGTAGAGCTTCGAGTCAGCGTGGGCGCCAACCTCCGGATTCATTAATCATCAATCAGCATTCATCAATCGTTAGATATTCCCTGCGCCGGCGGCCTGCACCGCGCGCTGCCGAGCCATCGCGGCGCGGTAGCCGCTGCGGCGGAAGGCGCCGAGCGGATCGATGGCGCAACCGTTCAGCCGCCGCGCTTCGGCCACCAGCGCGCTCACGTCGGTCCGGAACGCCGTTTGCAGAAGCCGTTCCGCCGCCAGCGGGTCGTTGCGCTCCTGGGCTTCGAACAGGCCGTCGAAATCGACGATCCACGACTGCGCCAGCGCCGTTTGCAGCGCGTCGATGGTTTGGGTGAGCGCCTCCAGCGGGTCTTTCACGCCCTCGCTCTGATCGATGGTGTAGCCGGGGTGGAAGTTTTTCACGGTGCGGTCGAGCGCCGCCAAAGTCAGTTCCACGAACACCTGAAACAACTGGTAGGGCGCGACCGAACCGGCCGTCAGATCGTCGTCGGCGTAGCGCCGGTCGTTGAAGTGGAAACCGCCCAGGCGACCGGCGGAAATCAGCCGCGCCACCACCACGTCGATCGGCGTGCCGGGCAGGTGATGCCCGAAATCGACCAGGCAGCCGCAGCGATCGCCCACCTGCGAGGCGGCCAGGTAGCTGGTGCCCCAGTCGTTGTTCACCGAATGATGGAAGGCCGGCTCGAACGGCTTGTGTTCGACCAGCATCTGCCAGTCGCGCGGCACCGCGGCGAAAATCGCCTGCAGGCTCTCCACGTAGCGGTCAAACGCGCGCCGCGTGTGGATCTGTCCGGGGTAGCTGCCGCCGTCGCTGATCCAGACCGTCAGCGATTTCGCGCCCAGCGATTGCCCGACCGCGATCACATCCTTATTGTGTGTCACCGCCTGGGCGCGCACCGCTTTTTCGACGTGCGTCAGCGAACCGTAGCGGTAGGAATGTTTTTGTTCCGGCTGGTCCTGGAAGGTGTTGGAATTCACCGAGCCGATTTTCAGCCCGCGGTGTTTGAGGCCCGCGATCAGCGTTTTGGGCGCCTCCGGCTTGTCCCAGGGAATGTGCAGCGAGACCCGCTCACCGGCGCCGGTGAGTTTCTGCATGAAGGCGATGTCGTCCAGTTTTTCGGCCAGCGTCGTCGGCATGCCCGGCAGCGGAAACCGGCCGAAGCGCGTGCCACCCACGACCACGCCCCAACTGGGAACCTCGACCTGGAAGGAACGGACCGCCTTGAGCGCCCGGGCGATGTCGATGCCCCGCGCCTGGAGGTCCTCCGACAGATGCGCCAGCCGGCGCGCCTGGGTTTTTTCCTCGGCCTTCGTGTTGCCCGTGAAGGCGCTGCTCCAATCGACCAATGGACACATGGATGGGTCTCCGGGTTTCAGCCTCGCGGCAGGGTTTCGAACAGGGTCTTGCGCCGTGACCAGTCGGCCGCGGCGCCAGGGTGGGGGAGAAAGGTTTCGGTGGGGAAGGATGCGCGGATCAGCCGCCGCGCGGCGGGGTGGTCGGCAATCTGGCCGCGCGCCAGCCATTGGACCACCGCGTTGCCCAGCGCCGTGCATTCAATGGGCCCGGCAATCACCGGCAGACCGGCGACGTCGGCGGCGGCCTGGCACAGGCGGCGATCCTGCGCGCCGCCGCCAACGATGTGGATTGCGTCGGGAGCACGCTCGGTCAGCCGCGCCAGTTGGTCGATGACCTGCGCATACCGCAATGCCAGGCTGGCTTCGATGCAGCGCGCGGTCGCGCCCACGCCCTCGGGCGGCGCCTGCCCGGTTTCGTGGCAGTAGCCGGCGATGGCCTCGAGCATATTCGCCGGCGCCAGGAACCGGCTGTCGTCGGGATTCACGATGGGCACCGGACCGGTGTGCGCGGCGGCCGCCTGCGCGATCTGCTCGAAGGACTGCGCTTGCCCCTGTGCCGCCCACTGCCGCCGGGCTTCCTGGAGCAGCCACAGGCCCATCACGTTGGTGAGCAGCCGGGTTGTGCCGAAAATGCCGGCTTCATTGGTGAACCGCGCTTCGCGCGCCGCCGCCGTCAGGCAGGGCAATTTCGTTTCCATTCCCACCAGCGACCAGGTGCCCGAGGAAATGTAAATCGAATTGGCGCTGGTGAGCGGTGTCGCGGCCACGGCTGCGGCGGTGTCGTGGCAGGCGGGGACGTGAATATCGATCGGCCGGCCGGCCAGGTCCACCCCCGATTTGATGCACCGCCCCGCCGGCACGATCGGCGGCATTTTTTCCGCGGGAAATCCCACCGCCGCGCAAAAGCGCTCGTTCCACTGCCGCGTGTGAGCGTCCATGAGCGCCGAGGTGCTCGCGTTGGATTCTTCCGCCACGAACTCGCCGCACAAAAGCCCCGTCAGCAGTTCCGGCATCATCGCCAGCGTGCGCGCGCGGCTGAGCGCCGGATCGTTCCGCTGCGCCCGCGCCGCCAACTGGTAGACCGTGTTGAAGGGCATCTGCTGAATGCCAGTGACCGCGTACAGATCCTCGAAGGGGATTTTGGCGTGCAACCACGCCAGGCCGGCAGCATGCGCCGCGTCACGGTAGGCGTAGACCGGTTCGATCACCTGGCCGTCCGCGGCGATCAGCCCGTAATCGACGCCCCAAGTGTCGATCGCCAGCGATCGCGGCGAAAAATGCCGGGCGCGCGCCGCCATCAGGCAGGTCTTCACATTCTCCAGCAGCGCCGGCACGTCCCAGATGAGGCGCCCCGATTGCTCGGTCGGCCCATTGGCGAATCGGTGAACTTCGTCCAGCCGGATTCGGTCGTTTTCCAGCCGCCCGACCAGTGCCTTCCCCGAGGAGGCGCCGATATCGATCGCCAGAACCTGTGTATCATCGGACATGCGTTTCCCACCCGCCATCCAAACGTGAATGTCTGTATTTTCCGCCGGATGCCAAACCTGCTAGCGCGGAAATGCCATCGGCAGTCCACCATCGACGCCGATCTGCGCGCCGGTCGTCTTGGAAAAAATGTCGGAGCAAAACGCGAATACCGCCGCGGCGATGTCCTCGGGCAGGATTTCCTGCTTGAGCAGCGTCCGGCCGGCGTAGTATTGGCCCAGCTCTTCCGGTTTGACCCCGTAGGCCTTGGCGCGGCCTTCGCCCCAGCCGCCGGCCCAGATGCCGCTGCCGCGGATGACCGCGTCCGGATTCACGGCGTTGACGCGGATGCCTTCTCCGCCGACCTCGGCCGCCAACAGCCGCATCTGGTGCAGTTGCGCCGCCTTGGCCGTGCCGTAGGCCACATTGTTCGGCCCCGCCACCACCGCGTTTTTGCTCGCGATGTACACGATCGATCCGCCGAAGCCCTGTTCGCGCAGAACCTTGATCGCCTCCTGAGAAACCAGGAAGGATCCGCGCGGCATCACGTCGTTCAGCAAATCGTAGTCGGCCGCCGTCGTGTCGGCCAGCGGCTTGCTGATCGACAGGCCGGCGTTGTTCACCACGATGTCCAGCCCGCCGAAAAAGAGCGCCGACGCCCGCACCGCCTTGCGGATTTCCTCCGCGTTGCGCAAATCCACCGTCACCGTGCGGACATTGTCTGCACCGAACTGTGCGGCCAGTTCGGCGCGCGATTTTTCCAATGCCTCGGCGTTTTTGTCGGCCAGGATCGCCGTCGCGCCCTCCTGCAGCAGGCGCTTGGCCGTCGCCAGTCCGATCCCCGAAGCGCCGCCGGTAACGAAGGCCGCCTGCCGCGAAAGCGGGAGTTCCTTGGGCATGCGCTGGATTTTGGCCTCCTCGAGCAGCCAATATTCGATGTCGAAGGCCTCCTGTTCCGGGAGCCCCTGGTACTTCGAAATCGCTTCCGCGCCGCGCATCACGTTGATCGCGTTCACGTAGAATTCGCCGGCGATGCGGGCTTCGCGCGCGTTGCGGCTGAGGGTGAACATGCCGATCTTCGGCACCAGCACCACCGCCGGCGCCCTGCCGCGGATGGCCGGGCTGTCCGGGCGCTTGCAGCGCTCGTAGTAGGCGCTGTACTGCTCGGCGTAGGCCGCGAACTGTTCTTTCAGTCGCGCGGCGATGTCGGCCAGCGACCCGGCCGCGTCACGGTCGAAAAACAGCGGGGCAATTTTCGTGCGCAGAAAGTGATCCGGGCAACTGGTGCCCATCGCGGCCAGCTTCGGCGCCTTTTCGCGCGCCAGGAAATCCAGCACCGCCGTGTCGTCGCGGAAATGCACCACCGACCGCGGCTCCGCGCCGGCCAGCCCGCGAATGACCGGCGCCAATTCCGCCGCCCGCGCGCGCCGTTCGGCCTCCGGCAAAGCCTGCGTCACCGCCTTGCCGAAACCGGCGTCGCCGCCGACTTTCGCGCCGTGCTCATCCAGGTACTTCGCGGCTTTTTCGATCAGCGTCAGCGTCGTCAGGTAGCATTCCTTGGCCGTCGCGCCCCAGCAGAACAGCCCATGGCCGGCGTGAATGATGCCCTTGATTTTCGGATTCGCCTGCGCGCAAGCTTCGAACTTCAGCGCCATGTCGAAGCCCGGCCGCTGCCACGGCACCCAGCCGATTTCGTCGCCGTAGATTTTCTTCGCCAGCGCCGGCCCGTCGGCCGCGGCGGCGATGGCGATCACCGCATCGGCATGCACGTGATCGACATGCTTGAACGGCAGAAAGCCATGCACCGGCGTTTCGATTGACGGAGCCACCGGCCCCTGATCGAAGTTGCAGTGGCGGAAAAATGGCACCATTTCGTCCTGGTGGTCAGGGCCTTTGTACAGGCGCTTGAGCGACCGCAACTGCGCCAGCGTCAGCGCCGCCAGTCCGCTGCGCTTCATCGAACCCAGGTCGCCGCCGGAGCCTTTGATGTACATGACGTCGACTTTTTCATCCGGCGCCAGCGGCTGCGGCATGGCGACCTTGCAGGAGGTATTCCCGCCGCCGAAATTGGTGATGCGCAGATCGGCGCCCAGCAGATTGCTGCGGTACACCAGCAGCGCGACCTGGTCGTCGCCGAACTCCGCTGCTTTCTTGTCGTCCCAGAGGTTGCTCACGTACTTGAATTCACCGCTCATACCGTTCCGTCCTTTCTTTTGACCCGCCCCGCGGCGGAACTGCAAATCAACGCCACTGCCTTGGGCAACTGTTTCGCCGCCGCGCCGGGATGCCGGTCGGTGATCACGGCGTGCAGCGCGTCGGTTTCGCAAACCTTCACGCCCTGCGGCGCGCGCCATTTGGTGTGGTCCACCAGCAAGAACACCCGCTGCGCGACGCTCATCAGTGCCTGCTTGATCGACACGTCCTCTGCGTTGGAGTCATACACGCCGAGCGCCGGGTCGAATCCCATGCCAGAAATGCAGACGGCGTCGAAATGGAAGGAGCGGATGGTTTGGATCGCCAGCGCGCCGACGAGCGACCCCGCCATGCCGCCGGATTCGCGGTGCAGCACCCCGCCGCTCAGCACTGCCTGCACGCCGGTCACATTGCGCAGCGCCATGAAGGTGTCGATCGAGGTCGCCACGACGGTGCGCGGCGCGTGGCCGTTGGTCTTTTCGGTCGGCCGTGCCAACGCGGGCGCAAGGAAGGTGCAAGTCGAGGAACCATCGAGGCCGACACATTGGAAGTCGCGGAGGGGCGCGGCGGCCAGCGTCGCGATGGATTCCTTTGCGGCGCGATTTTCCTGCAAGCGCACTTCATGCGGCCGCGTCTGCCAGCGCTGGTCGATGGAGACGGCGCCGCCACGGATGCGCTTGAGCCGCCCGGCCTGCTCCAGTTCGACCAAGTCGCGCTGGATGGTCAGCCGCCGTGCGGCAGCGACCTGCGTGAGCTCGGCCAGCGCCGCGTGCCCGTGGTCGCTCAGCCAATCGAGAATGCGCTGCTGGCGAATGTTCTTCATGCTCGGATTCCGCGAAGTCGCCTACGTGATGCAGACGTTTCATATTATATCAAATCATATCAAAAAGAATCATACCCCCGGATCGGCACCGGTGCAACCGGATTTGAGAAAAATATCGAAGGGGCGGTGCCGACAAGAAAATTCGAGCCCGTTGTGGGTCGGTCCTTGATGAATCGCCGCCGTCCGTAGGTTCCCTCGCGCTTCGCACTCGGTCACCTACGGCTAATTGAAAGAGTTCGCCCTTCAGGCGAAGGAGAAAAACCGCAGGTCGTGGCCGGCCGATCCCGTTCCTTGATACGTACGGGAATTCGCCTCATTCTCCCACGCGCCGCCTCGCGCGGGGTTGACGTTCGCTGTCTCCCCGGCACAATTTTTTCCTCTGAATTCACAGCCTCCACCCAAGGTGCACCGCCGGTCGCTGACGCTTCCCAAGAGCCTCTCGCAACCTGCACGGACACCCCAAAAAGGAATCCACCATGAGCGACGCAGATTTCGGCCTGATCGGTCTGGCGGTGATGGGCGAAAATCTCGTCCTCAACATCGAAAGCCGCGGCTTCAAAGTCGCCGTCTACAACCGCACCATCGAAAAGGTGGACCAGTTTCTGGCCGGTCCCGGCAAAGGCAAAAACTTCGTCGGTGCGCATTCCATCGAGGAACTGGTCAAGCATCTGGCCAAGCCCCGCAAAGTCATGCTGATGGTCAAAGCCGGCCAGCCGGTCGATGACTTCATCGAGCGCCTCCTGCCGCACCTTGAAAAAGGCGACATCATCATCGACGGCGGCAACAGCCTGTTCACCGACACGCAGCGCCGCACCAAATACGTCGAATCGCGCGGCTTGCTCTACATCGGCACCGGCGTCTCCGGCGGCGAAGAAGGCGCGCTCAAAGGCCCCAGCATCATGCCCGGCGGGTCGCCCGCCGCGTGGCCGATCGTCAAGCCCATCCTGCAAGCCATCGCCGCCAAGGTCGCCGACGGCAGCCCCTGCTGCGACTGGGTCGGCCCCGACGGCGCCGGCCACTACGTGAAAATGGTCCACAACGGCATCGAATACGGCGACATGCAGCTCATCTGCGAAGCCTACATGATCATGAAGAACGCGCTCGGCATGAGCCCCGCCGAACAGCACGATGTCTTCGCCAAGTGGAATGAAGGCGAACTCAAAAGCTACCTGATCGAAATCACCGCCGACATCCTCAAAACCAAGGACCCCGAAACGTGCAAGCCGATGGTCGATGTGATCCTCGACACCGCCGGCCAAAAGGGCACCGGCAAGTGGACCAGCGTCAATGCGCTCGACGCCGGCATCCCCGCGCCGACCATCACCGAAGCCGTCTACGCCCGCTGTCTGTCGGCGGTCGTCGAAGAGCGCGTCGCCGCGTCGAAAATCCTGCCCGGGGTCAGCGCCAAGTTCTCCGGCGACAAAAAAGCCACCTTGCAGGCGCTCCACGACGCCCTGTACGCTTCGAAGATCTGTTCCTACGCGCAGGGCTTCCAACTGATGCGCGCCGCCAGCCTGGAACACAAATGGGACCTGAAGTTCGGCCCGATCGCCATGATGTGGCGGCAGGGCTGCATCATCCGCGCGCAATTTCTGGAGCGCATCAAAGCGGCCTTCGACGCCCAGCCGGCCCTCGCCAACCTGTTGCTCGATCCGTTTTTCAAAAGCATCCTCGAGAAAAATCAGGCCGGCTGGCGCAAGACCATCGCGCTGGCGGTGGAGTTGGGCATTCCGGTGCCCTGTTTCACTTCGGCCGTGGCCTATTTCGACGGCTACCGTACCGCGCGGTTGCCGGCCAATCTGCTCCAGGCGCAGCGTGACTACTTTGGCGCGCACACCTACGAACGGATCGACAAGCCTCGCGGCGAATTCTTCCACACCGATTGGATCCACCAGAAATGAGCCTCATCGATTCGCTTTTGAAATCCGGCCAGGTCAGCGCCCCGATCAGCGGCGACGACGCCCGCGTGCTGGCGGCCGAACTCGCCGCGCTGGGCGGCTGGGATGGCGTTTACGTGCCCTCAATCGTCGCCGCCGGCGGCGTGGTCGCATTTCTGGCGCGCAAGGGCCGTGAAAAAACCATCGGCCTGATCGGCGAAGCGCAGAAAGCCGGCTTCGAAGGCCCGGCTCGCCGCGTCGAAGTCCAGGGCAAAGCCTGCACGCTGACCCTGGCGCCCGTCAACCACGGCAATGCTCGCGCCCTGCGCAAGCTGTTCCCGTTCACCGCGCCGGTGACGCTGGGTTTGAAGAAAAGTTTCGGCTGCGGCGACCGGCTCGGCCTCGCCACGCCCGGCCACCTGCGCGCGATCAAAGGTTCCGGCTTCGCGCCGATCCTCGCGCAGCAGTCCATCCGTGAAATGACCCGCACCAAACGCACGCCCAACGAAGTCATGGACTGCGCCACGCTGGGCGCCTTTCAGGAAGGCTGGCGCGAGCCCTTCGGGTCCGACGCCGACCATCTGAAAAACTTCGACGACGTCGACAACACTGTCGCGGCCGGCTTCACGATGTTCACCATCGACCCCGGCGAACACGTCGACAACGCCGCCGACACCGACGGCGCCGAGGCGCTGCTGGCCAAAGTCAAAGCCCTCGACTGGAAAACCCTCGACGACACTGCCGCCGCCAACGAAAAACGCTACGTCACCGGCGCGGCCGTGGACCTCGGCCAAGGCTATAGCATTCCCGCCGTCGACCGGCAGGCCTACCTGAAGGCCGCCGCCAAGTACGGCCGCGCGGTGGCGCATACCGTCAAGATGGCGCGGCACATCGCCGAACGCAAAGGCACGCGCCCGTTCGAAATTGAAATGTCGGTCGACGAAACGCAAGCCGTCACCGCGCCCTTCGAACATTTCTACGTCGCCAGCGAACTACGCCGGCTGGGCGTGCGTCCGGTCAGTCTGGCGCCGCGACTGATCGGCGAATTCGAAAAGGGCGTCGACTACAAAGGCGACCTCGCGCAGTTGGAGGAAGCCCTCCAGATTCACAACGCCATCGCGCGGACGGTCGGGCCGTACAAGCTCAGCTTGCATTCGGGCTCCGACAAATTCACCGTCTACCCGATTTTCAGCCGCGTCTGCGGTGACGTGCTTCACGTCAAGACCGCCGGCACCAGCTACCTGGAAGCGGTTCGCGCCGTCGGCAGCATCAACCCGGCCCTGTTCCGCCGGATCGTCAAATTCGCCCTCGAACGCTACCCGACTGACAAAGCTTCCTACCACGTTTCCGCCGACCCCGCCAAAGTCCCGCCGGTCGATTCCATGGCCGATGTCGAACTCCCGAGCATCCTCGACCTGTTCGACGGCCGTCAGGTGCTGCATGTCACGTTTGGCAGCGTCCTGACCACCAAAGGCGAAGACGGAAAATATCTTTTCCGCGATGAATTCCTGCAAGCGCTCCAGGACGACGAAGAACAGCATTATCGCGTCCTCGCTCGCCACATCGGCAAGCACGTCGCGCCCTTCGGGCGCGACCCGAAAAGTGAAAAGTGAAAAGTGAAAAGTGAAAAGTGAAAGGTGAAAGGTGAGACATCGGTCGGTGCTCGGAACACGCGCGGGGTGAAATGCCGAGTCGGGAAAACGAGGTTGGAACGATCATCGAAGTCAAAGGCGGTCGCCTTTCGCCTATCGTCTCTCATCTTGATTTTTGGAGCACGTAACGATGGCATTCATGTTTGAACGGTTGGACGTCTACCAGAAATCGGTCGATGTTGCCTTCGACGTGACAAACCTGTGCCAGACCTTTCCCAAAGGATTTGGCTTTCTGTCGTTTCAATTCTGCCGCGCCGCACTTTCCATTTCCGCCAACATTGCGGAAGGCAACGGTCGATTCAGCAAACTGGATCGCCGGAATTTCTTCATCATCGCTCGCGGGTCGGTCCAGGAGTGCCTACCGATGCTGGCGGTAGCTCGACGTATGAATTTAATCGATGACGAATTCCAAAAGAAAATCCGTGGCGACTTGCAGGACCTTGCAAAAATGTTGAGCGGTCTAATTCGACGTAATGATCCCGAACTGGAAAAAAACGAGCCCCCCAAGGGTAGAAGCAATAACGGAGCCACGAATGCCTGACACCTTGCCAAAATCGACCATCACCTCTTTCGACCTCCAAAACCAGGTCGCCGTCGTTACCGGCGGCAGCGGCTTCCTGTGCAGCGCCATGGCCAAGTGCCTGGCCGCGCACGGCGCCAAAGTCGCGGTGCTCGCCCGCCACGCTGAAACCCTCGCGCCGGTCGTGAACGAAATCCAGGCGGCCGGCGGCACTGCTCGCGCCGTCGTGTGCGACGTGCTGGACGTAGCCAGCTGCGCCGCCGCCGTCGCCGATGTCACCCAGGCCCTTGGTCCCGCCGACATTCTGATCAACGGCGCCGGCGGCAACAATCCCAAAGGCACCACGGCTAAAGAAGCCATCGATCCCGCCGATTTCGCTCCCGGTGCGGCAAAGACCGACCTGAAAACCTTCTTCGACCTGCCCTTCGACGGCATCCAGAGCGTCTTCAACCTGAACTTTCTCGGCACGCTGCTGCCGACGCAGGCCTTCGGCCGCGCGATGGTCGAACGCAAGCGCGGCACCATCGTGAATGTCTCTTCCATGGCCGGTTTGCGTCCGCTCACCAAGATCGCCGCCTATTCCGCCGCCAAAGCCGCCGTCATCAACTTCACGCAGTGGCTGTCGGTGCATTTCGCGCCCGCCGGCGTGCGCGTGAACGCCCTCGCACCCGGCTTTTTCCTCGCCGACCAGAACCGCTTCCTTTTGATCGATGAAAAATCCGGCCAGCTTACCCCCCGCGGAAAAAAAATCATCGATCATACGCCGATGGGCCGTTTCGGTGAGGCCGACGATCTGCTGGGGGCGGTCCTGTTTCTGGCTTCGCCGATGTCGCAGTTCGTCACTGGCGCCGTGCTCCCCATTGACGGCGGTTTCGCCGCCTACAGCGGCGTCTGATTCGTCTTCTTGCTCTTTTTCTTTTGTCTCTTTCGCCTTCCAACTTTCGCCTTTCCTCTCTCAAGGAGTACACCCATGTCCGATCCCATCCAAGCCCTGAAGGACCTCCAGCCGACGAAGAAATTCTTCATCGGCATCGACTCCGACGGCTGCGCCTTCGACACCATGGAACCCAAACACAAGGAGTGCTTTTGCCCCAACTTCGTGAAATACTTTAAATTGGCTGCGGTGAGTAGATATACTCGCGAAGCGTGGGATTTCGTCAACTTATACTCGCGCACCCGCGGCTGCAATCGTTTCCTCGCCGTCGTCGATGTCTTGAAACTGCTCGAAGAACGCGCCGAAGTCAAAGCGCGCGGCATCGCCATTCCCAAGGCGCCGCAACTGGCGGCGTGGCTCAAACGCGAAACCAAACTGGGCAATCCCGCGCTCAAGGCCGAAGTCGAAAAAACCAAGGACCCCGAACTCACCAACCTCCTGGCCTGGTCCATTGCGGTGAATCACATGGTTGATGAAATCGTCGGCGATGGCGTTCCGCCCTTCCCGTTTGTTCGCGATTCCCTCGAAAAAGCCCTGCCCCAAGCCGACATGCTCGTGGTCAGCCAGACGCCCACCGCCGCCCTCGAACGCGAATGGGCCAATCAGGGCATCGCCAAGTTCGTCCGCAAAATCGCCGGCCAGGAACTCGGTACCAAGACCGAACATCTGACCTTCGCCGCCAAAGGCAAATACGCACCGGAAAAAATCCTGATGATTGGCGACGCCTGGGGCGATCGCAAAGCCGCCGCCGCCAACGGCGCGCTCTTCTATCCGATTCTCCCCGGCGCCGAAGTTCCATGCTGGGATCGCTTTTTCCACGAAGCCCTCGACCGCTTTTTCGCCGGCACCTACCAGGGCGCCTACGAGGCCGCACTCATCAAGGACCTCGAAAAAGCCCTGCCCGAACTGCCGCCCTGGAGGTAACCATGTCCGACGCCGGCCGACCTGCCAACCGCCCCAACATTCTCTTCGTCTTTCCCGACGAACTACGCCCGCAGGCCCTCGGGTTCATGCGGCAGGATCCTGTCCTTACCCCCAATATCGATCGCTTCGCCGCCGAAAGTATTGTGCTCACGCACTGCGTTTCCAACTTCCCCGTCTGCACCCCTTTCCGCGGCATGTTTCTCACCGGCCGCTACCCCTACCAAACCGGCTTGATCTCGAACTGCAACACCGACACCACCGCCCACGGAGTCTTTCTGAAGGAATCCGAACGCTGCCTCTCCGATGTCCTCTCCGCCCAAGGCTACGACTGCGGTTACATCGGCAAGTGGCATCTCGACGCGCCCGATCCCGCGGACGCAGCCTGGACCGAAGGCCGCCGCGGCGACGGCGTCATCTGGGACGGCTACACCCCGCCTGGACCCCGCCGCCACGGCTTCAACTTCTGGTATTCCTATGGCTGCTGCGACCGCCATTTCGACCCGCACTACTGGACCGGTGACGCGCCGGTCTCCGGCCGCATCGATCCCCACCTGTGGTCGGTTGAACACGAAACCAACGTCGCCGTCGACTACATTCGCAATTCCGCCGGCTGCCGCCGCGACGAAACCAAGCCCTTCTGCCTCGTCATTTCCCACAACCCGCCGCACATGCCCTTTGCCGAAGTCCCCGACCGCTACAAGGCTCTCTACGCCGGTCGCTCCCCCGCCGAACTCCTCAACCGTCCCAATCTGAAAGACGCCGGCGACGGCTCCAATGCACTCAGGCAC
>JBOHNC010000090.1:0-17802 GCA_050730415.1 Planctomycetota bacterium | reverse complement strand
TGAACCCTCGCGCCGTTGGCGCGAAGAGGGCGACCTGACGGTTGGGGTTTCCGGGTCATGCGCGACAGCTGTGGGTAAGGCTCAGGTTGAAGACCGGCTCTCCCAGGGAAGAGTGTCAGGGGGCGGTGTAGAGAATTTTGAAGATGCCCTGGCTTTCGGTCATGGTCACGGCGGGACGAGTGCCGGCGGCCGGCCAGCGGGCAAGGCTGGATTCGAATTGCGCACCAAAATGTTTTTCGGTCGGCGCACCGAAACGCGTGGTGGTGTCGGCCACGGCATCGGCGAACGGCGGCGGTGTCTTGAAGGTGACGGTGATGGCCGTCAGCCCGCCGGCGTGAAAATCCAATTCCAGGTCGGCTTCGGCGCCCCAGAGATCGGCCAGTTGCAGGCCGGTCACGACCAGGGTTTTGTCTTCGCCCGGCCCCGCATCGGCGGGGGTGAGGCTGGCGTATTTCAGCGTGGATTGGTGGACCAGGCGATAGGCGGCGGCGTAGGATGCGTGCCAGCCGAGCCCCGGCAGCGGGGTCCAACCGGTCCCGGTGGCGACGGTGGCGGTGGCGGTGGCGTCCGCGGCCGGGACATCTGACGGCGGGGTGGATGTTCCGCCGCCGGCCTGGGCCATGGTTTGCGGTTGCGGCGTCGGCAGGGGCCGGCCGCGTGTGGCCACCTCCAAGACGCTCATGAACAGCGTCCGGCCGGCGTGATCCACGCGGTTGGTGTCGTCGAGGGACTGGTCGACGGCCTGGCGCAGAGCGAAATCGTAGCCTTCGAAGCGGCCGCGGATCGCAGTCGGGAACCAGACGGAGTAGGGGACCGGATCGACCCGCACCGGCAGCGTGCCCACGTTGCGGATGGCTTTGGCCTGTTCGGTTGGCCCGCCTTTCACCGACCAGTCCATGTCAAAGCCGGTGTTGCGCGCATCGAACACGGCGGTCAGGTAGATGCGGTGGGTCGCGTCGGGGCCGGCGAGGGGTTTGTCGTCGGCGCTGACCATCGCGAAGGAAACGAACGGCGTGCCCACGTCGCCCAGCACGATGCCGTCCTTGAAGCGGTAGGGCCCCGTGAAATTTCCGACGTAGACTTTGGCCGTCGGGGTGTCGATGATGAGCCGGCCGTTGGGCCAGTCCCAGAGGATTTCATCGCCGCTGGCCACCGCGCCGGCGATCCGCGGGGGAGCGGGCGGCGGCGCGCCGTTGACGGTCACATCGCCCGGGCGGTCGGCGACGAAGTTCATGCGGCTGCCCTGCGTGAAGGTGGCCTGGTTTACGCCGTTATAGTGCCTGTAGCCGAACAGCGCGTTGGCGCCCACGGTGACGATCTCGGGATGGGGCGCGGCGGCGATGCGGTGGTTCAGGAAAATCCGACCGGCGGCGGCCAGGGAGGAGCACATCACCGGGTCGACTTCGTCCTGCACTGCGTCCCAGTAATTGTTGCCGGGGCCGGGCGGCAGCAGGATGTGGGTGAGATAGGCTTCGTCGACGCCCTCGCCGCCGCGGGCCCAATAGTGCCAGAAGACGCCGTCCCAATCCTGCCATCCGGCGAGGGCGGCCAGTTTCAGGGGGTACTCGGCGCGGTAGGGATCCGGGCGGCCCTGGTTGGTCTCGTAGACGACGGTGGCGGAGCCAGCGACGGTGCAGCCATCAAGCACGTAGGCGGCGGGCGGGCGGGTGAGCGAAGATTTCAGGTCCCAGAAGTACATGCCGGGGCAATTGACTTCGCAGCGGCTCTGGAGGTAGCTCCAGGCGAGGTTGGGCATGTACTGGGTGTCGAAGGAAAAGGGCGCGACATTCACGCCCACGCCCGCAGGCGCCAGCGTGCGGCAGTAGCTGCGCAGGTCCTGGTCGTAGCCGTCGACCAGTTCGATCACGAAGCGGACGAAATCGTCGCCGCGCGCCGCCGGCATTTTGCCGTGGGTTTCGAGCGTCGGCCCGGGACGGACGGAGCTGCCTTGGAGGGATTCGCCCGGGTCCAGTTTGCCCCAGGCTTGCAGCAGCGCGGCGTCGGTGTGGTAGCGCGCGGTCAGCCAGGCGTTCCAGCGCTGCTGGAGCTCATCGCGAAAGAAGCCGGGCCATTTTTCGAAGGAGCCTTCGAGCAGATGCTTGGCGCCGCCGTTCTCGTTGAAGAGTTCGTAGATGACGATCGCCGGTTCCTGGCCGTAGGCGCGGCCGGTGTAGGGATTGACATGGGTCAGGAGATTTTTCAGAAAACGTTTGCGTGCGCGTTGCAGGCGCGGATCGACATAGAGCCAGTGCATGTCGTCCGGATGCGGGGAGCGCATGGCGGCGCGCCAGGCCAGCCAGTCAGGGCCGCCGGCGAGGAAGGAGTCGTCGGCGCTGAGGGGCGCGGCGGGCAGGGTGCCGGTGGTCGCGGCCAGCATCATGAACAGGCCGGCTTTTTCAGCTTCGGCAACATGGCGGTCGGCCTGGTCCCAGGCGGAGTTGTCGCCCTTCACGTAGGGTTTGACTTCGCCGCGCGCGGCGGAGGCGGCATCGTACATCGCATTCGCATCCGGGTGCCAGATGCGCTCGGCGTTGAACCCCATTTCGAGCAGCCGGCGCGGATTCGGCCAACCGGCCGTGCCCCACAGGCGCAGGCGGCGGCCGCCGTAGTACAGATGGCCGTCCTTCATCTGCGCGAAGACGCCGTCTTGCGGGTGCAGCGGGTTTTCGAACAGTTCATGGGAAGGTTCATGACGGATGACGACCTGGCCTTCGAGGCTGCCGGCGACCAGCGTCAGGCGCGGGAGCGGGCCCGGGTTGGCGCCAGCGGCCGCGGTCGCTTGCACGGCCAGGACCAACGCCTGGGATTCCTGTGGATGCGCCAGCCACCGGGTGAGTAGAGGCGCGAGACCGTCGATGTGGATGGTTTGGCGGCGGTTTTTTTCGAGGGCATCCAACGCGACGGACGCCACCGGCTGGGCGGCGCAGTCCTGGCGATTCACCGGCTGTCCGGGGGGCGACGCGCGGAGCAGCTCCAGTACCTCCAACTGCGCCGCTGCGGTGGATTTTTCATCGCCGGCGGGCGCGAGGGTCAGCGTCAGGGAGGCTTCCTGCAGGTCGGCAGGGTGCAGGAGCAGCGCGGCGAGCATTTCACGGTCCGGTTGCAGGAGAATCGTGGCGTGGTCAGGGCCGCCGAGCGGTGGCGGGACCACTTTGGCCGGGCTCGGTGCGGCCGACTTCGCGCCGGGCGGAGCGCCGGGCGGCGGAGCGAGAACAAAAATTGGCGCGGGCAGGCGGACCGATCCGCCGGCCTCGGGCTTGGCATCCGCAGTGGAAGCGTGCGGACCGACGACGAGCAGGCACCAAAACAGGGCGGTGGCCCAGCACGGAAACGGCTTGGGTGAAGGCATGGAAAGCATGCTGATTGATCTCCTGAAGCGGGGCCTGGCGGTTTGGCCGGCGCGGGGTGGGGAGGGGTGGGCGATTTCAGCCCGGGTTTGCGGGCGGCGGGAGGCTGGCATCCAGTGCTTGGGCGGCGGCGGGGTCAAGAACCAGGGACAGGGGCAGGGGAGCCAGCGGGAGCGTGGGGGCACAGATTTTTTCCAGCAGCAGGGAGACGGCTCGGCGGCCCAACTCGCGTTCGGGGATCCGCATCGTGGGTACCGCCAGACCGCCGATTTCGATCGGCGCGCCGGCGAAGGCGATGGTCGGCGGCGGCTGGACGAAACCGAGACTGAGGCCGGCGGTCAGAAGGGCGGCGGCTTCGTGATCGGAATAGACCACCCAAGCCGTGGGGCGGTCGGGCGCGGTGAGCAGCGCGCGCGTGAAGCGGTGGAGTTCCGCCACGGGAATCGCGCGGTCGTCGCCGGCGACATGGGCGGGGAGTTGGGCGGATTGCATTGCGGCAAGGTAGCCGTCGCGGCGGTCGAGTTCGCTGTAGTGGCGGCCAAGGGTGGAGTAGCCGCGGGCGCAGCGCAGGTAGGCGATGCGACGGTGGCCGCGCTGCAGGAATTCCTGGGTCGCGGTCCGGGCGGCGGCGAAATCGTCGGGATACACGCAGTCAACGGTGCGCTTGGCGTTGATCCAGATCGAGGGAATATGGTGGTGGGCGATCAGTTCCTCCAGACGCGGAGGGATGTCGTTGATGTAATCGATCAGCAGGCCGTCGCAGGTCCACTGGCGCAGAATGCGGGGGACGAAATGGGCGTCGGTGAGGCGTTCGTCGGGGAGTCGCGCGACGGCCAGTTGCAGGTCGTCTTCGAGAAGGCGGTCGTGGATGCCTTCGGCCAGTCCGTCGGGCATGTAGCTGCGGGCTCGGCCGGTGCTTTGCAGAAGCCCGATGCAATTGAAACGACCGGTTTTCATGGCGAGGGCGGAACTGTTGGGGCGATAGCCCATTTTGCGGCAGGCGGCTTGGATGCGGGAACAGGTCTCAGGGCGCAGCAGATGAGCGCTGGGGCCGAGCGCCAAGCCGACGGTGCGGCGGGAAAGGCCGGTTTCCTTGGCGATGTCGAGCATGGTCACGGGCATGACAGGCCTCCGAAAGCGGGCGTAAATCACAGATTACCACGTGGTAAAATAAATTACCTCGTGGTAAAAGCAAGAAAAATACGATATTTTTGATGGCTTCTTTAGGCCGGCCAGGGGCGCGGCGCTGTGGAGTAGCACGGGGGGGGCCTCGAAGATGCGCGCGGGCCGGGCGCAGGAAAGGGCGAAGGATGAGCGATGAGGGAGATGAACACTCGCGCGCTCAAGAAAAATCCGGTGGGCAGGATGTCACCTCAACAAGCCGGCCGGAATCTGGCACCACAAGGCAGATTTAATTCGCACGCGAAAGATGTGTGCGGGCGGGCGGGACGCCAGGTACAAAAGGCGCAAAAAAGCTGTCTGAGGCCGCGCCTCGCGCAGCCACTCAAGGGTGCCCTGACGACGGATATGCACCCGTCGATTCAAGGGACTTCGGCCCTTGCCGTGCCGGAGGTCTCGGGCTGGCTGCACCGACTTGCCGCTGTTTGCGGCCGCGCCGGGCCGATCGAAAAAACACCTTTCCCCTTCGAGGATTGCCGATGCGATTCCCGCGTGAATCGCGCGTGGGGCAACGTCTGCGTGCGATTTCTCCCGATGAACTTCCGCCCGGACGGCGCGCGCCGTCGGGTCGGACTTTCGCGCCGCTGCGGCCGCCGGCGAAAGTTTGGATGCCGCCGATCGCGCCGACAGAGGAGGCTTACTTTCACGTTGCGCCGGCGCTGCGACGGGTGCGGCGGATTACGCGGCCGGTCCTTTTATTTTTGGCTGCATTTTTGCTGACCGGCGTGGTGCTATTAACGAGCACTATGCCCCAGGTTTGCTCGAGTTCCCCTATATGCCCGCCAGCGACGCCAGGGACGCCAGGGACGCCAGCGGCCGCGGCCAAGGCCGGCGCCGCCAAGAAACAAGGCAAGCTTTTCGATACCGCTCAGCCGCCGCAGAACTATTCCATCCCGAGCCAAACTTCCGTTTGTACAGACTGAAGGCGGTAGGCGCGAAAGCAAGGGGAAGGGCTGGGCATTACCCGCATCTTGCGCGCGTCTGCGCCTATCTTCGAAGTCCCGCACAGCGGGACGGCCGACGGCAGGCCCGCACGGCGCCGCCTTGGCGCAAGTACTGGGTCGGCGGTGCGTAGCAACGCTCCCGCGCGATCCGAAACAGAACCAGGTACGCGACATTCCATCGCGCGGAACCGCGCACAACGTTCAACGAAGGGGAATGAATTTTCGGCGCGTCGCCCACGACGGTCCGCGCGGAAAAACGCGTCGGCGCGACATCGCTCCGGCCCGCGCGGGACGGTCTGACGACCGCTTTCCGGGGGTTCCCGCGGTTCCGGCGAAGCGGAACCTTCGGTCACGCCCCGGCTACCGACAGGTGCACCCTTCGGGCGCAAGAAAAGATGGAAGCTCGAAAACATGTAGGTAATGCACAGGGGCAAGGGGAGCACTCCGCCGGCCGTCAACCCACCTCCATACCTTCCGGCTATTATCCGTTCGGTTGGAATGGTTGCGGCCCTTCGCAGAGGTGAGGCGCGTACGGGCTGTGAGCGCTCCCTGAGGCGACTTCACTTTAAAACATCGGCCTCTGCCACTCGCGGCAGATAGTGTCCCGTGCCGCCATGCGAAGCACAAACGAACTGAATCAAAACGGTTCCATGGTTCATTCGAACCAATAACCAACTAAATACATATTTCAAAAGATTCTGTATTATATTCATAAATAATAGGTTACATACTATCCTAGGCCGATTGTCGAATATCGCTGGAACAAAATCATTGGTCATTTTTATAATCCATATATTCAATAGCATAAGTAACGATTTATCGAGGAATAATCACCAATACTGGTTTAGTGAACCTTGAACCAAATTTCAACCGGTGATGCTGGGATTCAGGTGCCCTCGAGCTTTAAATCGGTTGGCAAAAGCGCTTCACAAAAAATAAATTTTCGGACAGTACCATGGAAACCTTGAGGGCTTTGACCGCTTGCGTGAGCGCTCATGACGCAATGGTCTGGCATTCGAGTAGACCATATTTAGTAGAACCATGATGAGTAAATTACATTGATTATTCCATCATTGGTTCATCTAAATTGAAACGATCAAACCATCTTGACCAAAGAGCCAATTTGGTCTTTGGAATATTCTGAGGCGCTGGATGAAGTTGGCGCGGCAGACCGGGTTTGGGCTCCAAGATTTTCGGTCGAAATTCATGTCTGGATGGGACATCCTGAGCGTTACCATTCGTAGACCAATTGGTCAAAATTGGACCAGGCATATGTCGGGTATACCCCATTTAGGAGACCCTTATGCGTTCTCGCGCTACCGCACCCATTCTTGCCATCGCCAGTCTGGCGGCCGTACTACTTTGCGCTGGTTCAGGGCTTCGCGCCGCGAGTATTGGCGATCCCGAAATCAGAACGGACGACCCGTATTTTCCGGGTGAGTTGGCGATGAGTACCTTGCCACGCATCCTGCAATTTGCGTATTCAATCCCGCGTGGGAGTGTCGGTTCCACCAGCGAGCACGATCGCATCATTAAATTATTTTGCTGGCGCGATGAGCATTTCAGCCACATGTACTGTCCGGAGTTGTATGAAGTTCCGGGCCGGACGCCCAACCCTCTCGGCGACGACACGCTGATCTCCGACTACGACAGTCTGCGCGAGATGTTCTCCTTCGGGTGGGGGCTGTGCGGGGAGAATCACGCGCAGTTTCGTCCGATCGCCGAGGAAGCCGGCTTCCAGCACCGCCGTCGCAACCTGAGCGGCGACACCGGGCAGGAACTGTACGAAAACGGCCACTGGGCCTACGTCAACACCGACCAGTACACGCTGCATTTCCTGAGCAACAATTCGACCGCCGACTTCGCCTCCGTCGATCAGGTCATCACCGCCCCGGACCATTACATCGAATGGAACCCGGACCTCGGCGGCGGTTACTTTCTACCGCAGGCCAACACGCATGGCAATTACGCCACCTTTACCGGCCATCTCATACCCAGCATTCCACTACGATCGTTGCAATGGCGCGGGTACTACAATACCGTTTGGACCGGCACTATCGCCGGCGACTACCCGATGTACGCTGAAGGCTATTATTCCACCCCGATCGTGTACCGTCTGAAGCGCGGAGAAACGTTCACCCGCTGGGAAAAGCCGGGCGGCATCGTGTCCGATCTCGGCTTGGCCAGCCGCGCGTGGTGGGGCTGCAACTATCAGGCCGGCCCGCATGTCGACTGGAGTTTCGTCCAGAACGCTCCCTGCCATGACCAGACCACCAACCCCCCGCCCGAAACTTCCAACCAAACCGGCGGCGCCGACTGGGGCAACGGTTGCTACGACTGGCAACCGGATCTCGCCTCCGGCGAATACATGGACGGCGTGGTCGCTTCGACCGGCACGTTTGTCAACGGCGGTACACCGCTGATCGCAGCCTCCACCAGCGGCAGCCTCACCTTTGAATTCACCTCGCCCTACACCATGTGCGGCCGGCCGACCGCCAACAACACCACAAGCGGCTACCCCGATCCTGCGCTCCACTGCGATTCCGGCGCCATGCTTTACACCACGCACGTCGGAACCGTCAGCGTCGATATTTCGACTGACATGGGCGCCACCTGGACCGCGCTGGGGAGTCTTGCCGACACCATGGACTTCACCGACGACGTTAAAGGTCGCAACACATATTTACTGCGCCTAACATTCGCCTCCGGCGCCGGCCTCAACAGTTTTCACACGCGCACGCTGACGATGCTGGGCCAGTCGGTGTACCCTGACCTGAAGAGCGGTACCTGCACCGTCACGTATGGGTCTACCAGAACGGGCATGCTGGACCTGTCGCCCGATATCGAGACTGCCGCCGCCGCCGGCTCGACCACCGGCTGCACCACCAAGGTCAGCGACTCCGGTCTGACCTACGATGGCTACAATTCGGGCACCTTTGCCTACAAGCAGGCGATCAACACCGGAATCTGGATCATTTACAAGGTCGCTTTGCCGGCCAACCTAGTGAGCCAGGGCGCAACCTTTAACCAGATTTTCGCCGCTGAAAACGCCTTTTGTAGCGTGCCGCCAAATGTCGGCACAGTCGGCAACATCGAGATTTCCACCAGCGCCAGCGGCCCCTGGACCACGATCGGTGCCTATACGGTGCCCACTGACAATCAATTGTCGGCTTTCTGGACCTACGGCCGATCGCCAGACGGCAGTTCGTTGGGCGGGACCACGTATTACGTGCGGTTTTTCGCGAACAACGGCAACACCTACAACCAGCTTTTCCGCTTTTTCCACATTAACGCCACTTACAACCTGCCGACATCCACCAGCCCGCTAAATGTGACGTACTTTTGGAACAACGGCAGCGAACAGTCCAGCAGCCACCAGGTTGCCGCTGGCGCCACGAGCGACTCGTGGACGATCACGACGGGCACCGTGGCCGCGCAGGAAAAGGTGGTTTTCAGCGTGCCTTCGGGTGGGGTGGCCGCGCCGACCATCGTGACTCAGCCTGCCAATCAGACCGTCACGCGACCTGCCACCGCGACCTTCGGGGTTGCCGCCACCGGCAGCGGGCTGACCTACCAGTGGAAACGTGGTGGCGCCGACATCGCAGGCGCGACCAGCGCCACCTTCACGACAGGTCCGACCACCGTGTCCGGGGACAACGGTGCGCAATTTACGGTGCTGGTGAGCAACGCCGGGGGATCGGTCTTGAGCAGCATTGCGACGCTCACGGTAAATCCGCCCGCCGTACCCCCAACGATTACCATGCAGCCGGCCGATCAGACCGTCACCGCCGGCGCGACGGCCACCTTCACCGTCGTCGCGACCGGTGCCACCGGCTACCAGTGGAACCTTGGCGGAACGCCGATCACCGGCGCGACCTCGGCCAGCTACACCACGCCCATCACCACCACCGGCGACAGTGGCGATCAGTTCACCGTGCTGGTCAGCAATTCCTATGGCTCGGTGCTCAGCAACATCGCGACACTAACGGTGAACCCCGTTACCGGCGCGCCGGTGATCGTGAGTCAGCCCGTTCCCGTCACGGTGACCGCGCCGGCAACCGCTACGTTTAGCGTCACCGCCACCGGCGCGGTGAATTACCAGTGGCAGAAAAACGCGGTAAACATAACCGGCGCCACCGGCGACTCCTACACCACGCCCGCGACCACCACCGCCGACAGCGGGGAAAGTTTCCGGGTCCTGGTGTCAAACGCTGACGGCACCACCACCTCCGCCAATGCTATCCTGACGGTCCTGCCGAACAGCGGCGTTAATCCGATTTCGATCGGTGTCGGCTCGGTGCTGCTCGGCGCCCCGACCGGTTCGACGGTGCCGGTCACCACCAGCGTCACGCTGACCAATTCCTCCGGCAGCCCGATCACCGTGACCGGATCGACCGACGCGTCCTGGCTCACCGCCGGCACTGTGACCGTGCCCGCGGGCGGCACCGCTACGCTTGTTCTGGTAGCCACGCCATCCGGCGTTGCCGGCACAACCAGCGGCACGCTGACATTGACCAATTCGAGCGGCGGGACCCAGACGATCCCCGTCACGCTGGCGGTAGGCGAAGTCGCCGGCCTGCGCGCGCGCAGTTGCGCCATCGGCAGCGGCTTCAATCCCGACTTCAGGCTGTGGCTCTTCGGCCTGGCCGGATTGGCAGTCTTGAGCATCGCTCTTCACCGCCGGCGAAGTAACAGGGCGGCCTAACGGATTGGTGAAGCGCACTTTGCGCCGGCTTGGCAAGTGGCCCAGGGAGGGTTCGGGTCATTTGCCCGGCAGGCGAGCGATTTCCGCCTTTAGCGCGGCGATCAGGATGGCTTCAGCGCGGGCATCGAACAGTGAAAAATTCACGCCGTAGCCGCCGAGTGTCGTTTCAACCGCGGTCGGAATGTAGCCCACGTAGCCGTTGGCCTGGTCGCAGACGATCAGGCTCTCGCCCAGGCCGGTCTCGCGCCGGAGACGCACCGAGTAGGCATTGAAAGGTTCGCCGGGCAGACCGGCGATCACCGTTTCGCCGATCGCGAGGATCGGCAGCGGGTGACGGATCAAGGCGTCGGGGCACAGGTCTGTTTCCGCATTGCCCGTGAAACGAGCGAACGTGCCGGACCGGTAGAACTGCAACAGTTCCATGCGGTCCAGCCGGCGTTTGTGTTCGACCGGCGGGTGAGGCTCCTTCAGGCGCGCGGCGAGGTCGGCGATTTCCGCCGCGACCGCCGCCGACGACGTTGGAAAATCACTGCGCACGGGTAGTTCGACGATGACTTCTCGCGCCAATAGCCGCTGCGGCTTTTGCCATGCGCCATGGGTGAGGCCAACGAGCGCCGCGGCCGCCACTTGCGCGCCAAATTGCTCGGCGAGGGCCTGCGAGCGCCTTTCGATGAGCGGATTGGCGTCGCCGCAGGGGCCGGTCAGAAACATGGCCGTACCGCCGAAGGCGCGTTCCACGCCGCGGCGGGCAAAGACCGGAAAATCGCCGCTGTAGCGGGAGCAATTCCCCGGCGGTTCGCCGGTGCACGGATGCACCGCGAAACGCAGGAAGGCGCCGATCGGCGCACCGGCGAGAGATCGAAAAAAGACCGCCTGCAGGGCGTCGTCTGCGGCGCGGTCGAGCAGCACCGTGCGGGCGCCGGAGGGAATCGGGAGGTTCGCCGGCAGCGGTAGCCGCCGAACCGGGGCTTCGCCGCGGGCGACATGTTGGAGCGAAAGGTCGAGAAGGTGCCCGACATCGGGCCGGCCGGGGCCATCGGTCCGGTAGCCGCCCCAGAAACTGAAGGCGCCCAGGTCGGGAAGATGCACGCGGCGGCAGAAGTTCAGCGGCGGTTCGGGATGCACGGAGGCATGCAGCATTTCGGCCGGTTCGGCGGCGGCGATGGCGGCCTGCGCGGCGACGACGCAGCGGTCGGCGAATTCGGCGTTGCGTTCGATGGGCAGCATCGGCACGCAGTGGTTCTGGGTTGCGAACAGAAGCACCTGCGCGAGCGGCAGGTGCAGGCCCGCGGCGATTCGGGTACGAATTTCCACCGCGGCGGCGGGGGTGAAGGATTCGAGATCGGCGGTGAACACCACCACCGTCGTGACATCCTGGCGCAGGGCCAGCACGATCAGGGAAAGCTCGTCGGCGAGCGTGATGTCGGAGAAGCCGAGGTCGAAGGCGGGCTTCACGAGGTCGAAGAAGTCAAACTTCCGGAAGCCGACATTCACGCCGCGATCCTTTCGGCAGGGTGGGGGAGCGTGGCTATGCTACCGGCCGTTTCAACGGCTGTCAAATTGGGCGGGAACTCGATGCCGTGCGTTCGGCCGGGTGCTGGGTGCCGACACTCGCCGGCGGCGCAGCCACCACAGCACACCGACGCCGACCGCCAAGACCAGGACGGCGAGCGACACCGTTCGATAGGTTTGCAACCAGCGAGTGGCTTCGGGACCGAAACGGTAGGCGAGCCACACCGAAATGGGGCAGGTGAGCATCGCGCCGAGCATGTCCCACCACACGAAGACCGCCCAACGGGTGCCCATGATGCCGGCGACCAGGAAGGTCGGCGTGCGGAAGCCGGCCACGAACCGCGCCATGAAAACGGCATGCGCTCCGTGGCGATTGAAAAAGCCCCGGATTTTCTCCAGGTGTTGGGCCGACAACAGGCGCAGCAGCCAGGGGTGTTTTTGCAGCGCCTCGCCGTAGCGACGCCCGATCAGGAAGGGAATGTGGTCGCCGGTCAGGATTCCCAACAGCCCGGCGCCGCACATCAGCCAAAGATTGGCGCCGGTTTCGCGCCCCAGGTAGCCGCCAGCGAGGAAAATGGCCTCTTCGGGCAGGGGCAGGCCCAGACCGCAGAGTACCAGCGCCACGAACACACCCACATCCAGCCCGCAGGGCCAGGCGGCGATGAAGTGTTCGAGCCCGGTCATTCAGATTGAGTCCTGCGCTGCGGTCGGCTTGATCAGCCGCGCCACGTAGGCGTAGCGTCGCGCCACCGGCGTGAGTTCGAGCGTCGCGATCCGGGTTTCGTGCAGGCGGGTGAGGTAGGCCAGCAACTCCGGACGGTGCGCCACGCCGAACAGCCGCAGCCAACCGCGCAACAGCGCCTGGAACCAGCGCGGCCATCCGCCCTGGTCCCAGAAATCCACGATGAACAGCGAGCCGCCCGGCCGCAGATTCGCCAGTGCGGCGTCGACGGCCGCCTGCCAGGTCGGGATCATCGACAGTCCATAGGAGAAAAATACCACGTCGAAGGGGTGGTCGAGCCCGAAGGTGCGGCGGTGATCGAGCTGTTCGGCCAGTTCACGCTTGAGCACCACGCGGCCGGTCTGGAGCGGCTTCATGAGGTGCCGGCGCGCGGTTTCGAGCATGGGCTCGGAGGCGTCCAGGCCGTACAGCCAGAGCCGTTCGGGTCGCGCCGCCAGTTTGCTCAGGTTGCGCCCGGTGCCACAGGCGACTTCAAGAATCCGCGTGTCGGCCTCGACCGGCAACTGGCGCAGCAGCCGGTCGCGCCCGAGCAGATAGTACTTGCGTGTGAGATCGTAGATATGGCGCTGATACCGGTACATCCGGTCCATGCGATCGAAGGTGTCGGTCGACACAGGTCTGCTCCGCTGCCCCCCAGCCCTTGGAAACGTCAGTTGCTCCCGGATCGATCGGGAATCGAATACACGTGGAAGCCGCCGTAAATACCGGAACGATCTTTGCGGTGGAGATCCCGGGACAGATCCACTTCATAATCGAAGCGGGCGCGGAGATCGGCGGGCAGGGCGTTTTCGACCACCGACTGCGCACCGCCGGTGCGGAAGACGATGCGGGCGCCGGGGCCGCCGACGCGCAGGATTTCGGTCCAGAGTTCGGCGATCTGTTCGCGAGTCATCCAATCCTGCGCGTCGAGCAGCACGAAGCGGTTGAGGCTGCCCGGCGGCTGCTCGCGCAGGAACTGGGTCATGGGCTGGATATAGGTTTCGACGCGGTCAGCGCAGGATTTCAGCGTGGTGTAATTGCACTCGCGGAGGTATTCAGGGATGGCGCGGCGGTCGGTGCGGTCGTAGCCGCGGGAGAGGGCCTGCCAGGCAAAGTAATTGTCCTGCACGGGAAAATCGCACATCAGGCGGCGCAGCCGTTCGTGATAGAGCGCCACCACGTCGCCGGCGTTTTCGTGGCTGACCAGCGCGTACTGCTGGGGCGGAATGCCGAGGCTGTACATCACGAAGGGCTGCCGGACCACCAGCCGCACCAGACGGTGTTCGAAAAAGGGCGAGATCGTTTCGTGAAAAACCGTCTGCTGTTCTTCCAGCGAGCGCGCTTTCAGAATCTTGAGGTGGTTGCTGCGGGTCACGCGGCCCAGAAAGTGGACCAGTCGGAGCAGCTTGCCGAGCTTGGCGTAGTTGTAAAAGTTGTTGGCGAAATAATTAATCGGCGGGCCGACCACGAAGCGCCGCCACCAGTTGGCGCCTTCCCAGTATTTGCGCGCCTCCGGGTCGAGATGCTCGCGGACGAAGGCGCGGTATTTCAGCAGGTTTTCTTTGGTGTCGGCGCAGCCGAAAAAAGAAAAAAAGCTTTCGTAGTCGGGCAGATTGCGCAGGGCGGCCAGTTTCAGGCGGGTCAGGTAGATATGGTAGCGGTTGATGTCGAGGGCCACGACGCGGGCGGGCTCTTCGACGAGATAGCTGAGCACGTTGCAGCCGCCGGAGGCGATGGCCATCACGCGGCTATTGGAATCCATCCGCAGGGCTTCGAGATCGACGCGCGGATCTTCCCAGATTTGGTTGTAGACGAAGCTGTCGAACCAGACCGAAAAAAGGCGCTGCATGATGCCCTGCCGGCTGGCCAGCGGTTGCGTCTGTACCGCGCGCTCGACCAGCCCATCGCCTGATTCCTTCACGGGGTCGTTCTCCTGCTTTGGAGGGTGCTCGGCGGGCGCGCAATGCGCCGGCAGAGAATCCGTTGCAGGGACTATACCCAATCAGCGTGTGGTTCACGTTAGGCGCGTGCGAAATTTGAGTTTGTTCCGTGTATTTGCGCGGCCGAGGGCTGGGGGTCGGGGGCGCCCCGTGCACGGCAATGCGTCGGGCGGATTGCCCGGGCTTCGGGCGTGCGATTGCTAGCGCGGCGGCCGATCGTGCGGGCCGGGCTTCTTTTTTTTGACCTCATCCCAGGACCCGCTGCCGCTGGCGGTGTCCCAGCCGATCTGGTCGATGGCTTCGTCGGTGAGCGGCTCGGGGGGCGGCTCGGGGGTCATTTGAAGCTGCAGGCGATGGGCGATCATCGTGAAAACCCACACCCCAAATTCGGCCGTGGCCAAACCGGCGAAGTAGCTCATGAAATCATCGGAGACCATGCCGTAACCGATCGTGGCGGGAGACAGGCAGTTCAGGCACAGACCGCCAGCGAGCATTAAATAAAGGGCCACGGCCGTGTCCCCCACGAGCCAACGATTGCGGCTTCGATACACAACATGTACGGCATCGCGGTCGGTGTAGCTGCGCAGCAGGCTGGGCAGGATGTTCGCGCCGGTAACCGCATACAACGCCACCGCCAGAAAAAGCAGCAGCGCAGGTTGGGCGGCCGCCGCGCCCATCACGTGAAGGGCGCCAAGCGCAAGCCCGCTCATTCCCAGGCACAGGCAGATTCGCCCGATCAACGCCCAGACCACCGTTCTGCCCGGCTGACTGACCGGCGGCTGGACCGGCGCGGGCGGTGGATCCTCGTTCCAGGGGCTGACGTGCCAATCGGACGGTTCGTCGTCGGCAGGGTGGCTCATGCGCGCGGGCCCGGCTTTGCGGCGGATACCGCCAGCGTCAGACCCAGCGCGACGGCGACCACGCCGGACGGGCCGCGACTGGCGAAAGCATCGTGGAAGATGCCGAACAGCGCGGCGCCGGTCAGGCCGGCGAAGGCGTACAGGCCGGCGTAGACTTCGAACGGCAGTTGCAAAGCCGCCGCAGGGGCGCCATGGCTGGTCGCCTGTCCCTGCGGTTGTGACGATAGCGCGCCGGGCGGCGGCAGGTCTGCCTGCATGACGCGGCCGGCGGCGCGGGCCAGCGCGGCGATCACGAAGGCGAAGCAAATGGCGAGGCCCCAGAGGCCCATTTCGCTCGCGACGACTTCGTACATGCCGAAGGAGCCGGGTTCGTCCGATTCCGCGCCCCAGTCCTTTTCGATGTCGCCGCGCTCGGTGGGCTTGGAGTACGGTCCGCCGTAGAAATCGCCGATGTCCTTTTGGTACAGGCCGGTCCCGCAGCCGAAGGGCTCCTTGCGGATCAAATTGATCTGCGCCTGCCAGCGACGGGCGCGGTCGCTGAGGCGCGTCTTGGGGGACATCGCATCGGTCCGGTCTTCGTATTTCCAGGGCGCGATCGATTCCAGGGCCGCATCAAGTTGGCTGCGCGGCTGCAGGCTGTAGCCGCGATAGTCGGCCTTAATCTGAGCGGGCGTGTAGCTGTCGCTCGATTTTGCCCGCGGCGAAAGCAGATTCGACAGGCCGATCGTTCCAATCACGATGGCGCCCAGCGCGGCGATTTTGAAGGGGCAGCGATGCAGGCGCGCGCGGAGTGTCCAGGCGAAGGCGGCGACGGCGAATACACCGCCCACGATCCCCAGCAGTGCGCCGGCGGTGGTCTGGCACCACAGGCCAAAAATCATCAGCAGCGCCGCTGCCGCCTGCGTCCACTTGCAGCGGTCGAGCAGCACCACCGCCGCGGCCATGGGCACCAGCAGCGCCATCACGCCGCCCAATAGGTTGCGATTGTCGTACAGGCCTCGTACATCCACGTCGAGATTGATCGTGGCGTTCCAGAAATCTGCGCAGCCGGTGGCTGCGGCGAGCAGTCCCGCCAGAATCATGCCGCGCATCAGCCATGCCAAACGGTCCTTGCGTCCATCGATGACCAGCGCCACCAGCACCGGCGCCAGCAGCAGATACTCGAGGTAATTGCCGAGCCATTTTTTGAGGAATTCGATCTTGAACTCCCACAGGTCGTGCGTCGAATGGGTTCCCACCACGCCGGTCAAAATGTAAGCCGCCGGCGCGAACAGGATCAGCGCCCACGCCGTCCACGGCGTTGCTCGGATCAGTGCCGGAATTCGCCGCCAGCGCGTCAGCGCCAGCAGGCACAGCACCACCACCACCAAATCCATCCCGGCGATGAAATTCCGCTTTTGATCGGCGCGCAGGTAGTAGCCCACGTTAAAACACAACGGCGCCAGGAACCCGATCGCCGCCGTCGCGATGTTCCCCATCCGCCCCGCGCCGCCGGGCGCCGTCGCAGCACCGGCAGCGGGTCCCGGCAGGGTGGGGGAGCCGTCCGGGGTCTGGCTTTCTTCCGTCATGTTCGGTCTCCGCGCCGCGCTGTTCGCGGCCGTCGATTGCCTCACGCGTCCTTCGTCTGCAGCCATTTCACCGCCGTCATCAGCGGTAGGTACAGTGCGGCCAGCAGCACCGCCAGCAATTCGTACAGATTTGGAAATGGCAGCCGTGCCCAGCGTGGGTCGTGGGTGCCGTAGGCAAACACCAGCCCCACCCACATCAAGGGAATGCTGAGCACTCCGTTGCGGATGGTCAGCCCGAGATTGGCGCGGATCGGAGTCCCCAGAAAAATGCTGAAACGCATGTACACCAGGCCGAATACGCCCAGCTCGCTGACCAACTGGATTGCGCCCGGCAGCGTCAGCATGGGATTGCCGGTCAGGGCCGAAGTCCCCAGCGCCGAGAGAAACACCAGGGTTCCGACCCACAGCCAGAAGGAGATTTTCGGCGTGCGCAGGCTGGGTTTGGCGGCGCCGACCGGCTGCGGCGTCGGCGGCCCGACCGGCACGGGAATGCTGCCCAGGCTGCCCGGTTCGGCCGGTTCGGCGGATTTCGCCCACGGCCGCGAAAGTTTGATCGGAAAGGCTTCCTCGCTCCAGGACAGCGATGTCAAAAAGGCAATCAGCAGGCCGTAGCCCACCGGGATGGGGAGCCAGGCCATTTTGGGGATTGCCTGGCCGCTGTCGACCAGCGCCATGAGCGGCAGGGCCAAGCCCATCGCCAGATTGAGTGCGCGGCACAGGCCCATCCCGATGGCGGCGGTCACGCTCCAGCGTTTCAGCACGAAGTCATACAGCAGCACCGCCGCGGCCAGGGTTGCGGCGGCCTCCCCGGCGCGCGGGCCGGCGTAGAACCCGAGCGCCACGCCGGCGCCCATCAGAACGGCGGCCGCGGCAATTGCCGCGCCGACGGAGATTTGGCCGGAGGGCAGGGCGCGCTCGGGCCGTTTCTGCCGGTCGCGGGCGAGGTCGGCCAGATCGTTGAAAATGATCCCAGCGGCATAGATGAGGAACCCGGCGCAGGCGAGCAGTTCCAACGCGGTCCAGGGG
>JBOHNC010000089.1:0-4202 GCA_050730415.1 Planctomycetota bacterium | reverse complement strand
CGGTCGACGAGTTTACGGGGCGAGCGCCGCCGTGGTCCCCTTTTGCGTGCGCGTTTCCAGGAACGAACGGCGTTGCCAGCCGAGCTCCAATCCGTGGCTTTCGCCGATCCGGCTTCCGCGCCCCAGGTTTCCGACCACTTCACCCCCACCTATGTTTCAGCGCAAGGCGCGCTGCAGGTGGCCATGACCAAAAGCATGACCGAAGCCACGCTGATCAATGGGCTGATCCCGCAGGACCCGACTGAGACGCAGGTGCTCGATACCACTCCCGGCGCCGCCTGGAGCGCTCTGGCCAAGGTGCATGCGGCGGAAACCGCCCTGAGTCCCGCCACCGTCGCCTACATGCGCGGACTCGACCCCTGCGCCACGACCTTCTGCAGCGTGCCGGTCTCCAAGACGCAGTCCGACGAACATTTTGCGGCGATGCTGGCGAAGTTCCGCACGACTCTGGCCGAAGACACCGTCCGCGACGAATACCAGTTCCATGCCAAGCTGCACGCGTGGTTGCTCAGCGCCGCGCAAGCGGGCCGCGACGAAGACCGCGCCAGCTTCAACGAACGGGTGTATCGCGAGCTATTCCTGACGCCGCACAGCGACCCGTGGCTGGGGCTGATTCCCGAAGACACCTTCAGCGCGCTCGACCGCGACGGGTTGGCGAAGTAGCCAAGGCCGACTGGCGGCACCGCGCGCTCAAGGCTGCACCGCACCGCTCTCAGAAATGGGCGCGGTCCTGCGGGCATCTATTAAATCAATCGGCCCCGGGCGGTTGCAATCCCTGAACCGTGACGTGAAGTTCGCAGTCGCCGTACCCTGGATAGGTCGCGAATAGGCCCAACAGCGCCGTCTGGGCGTCATCTTCCAAGCGCGGGCCCACCACTTCGACCGGACCGACATCCGGGTTGTGGATGGTCACGGTGTAGGCGGCGAAACGCGCGTCGGTTTTGAGTTGATTCTGAGCCCACAGGGCCAGTTCGGAGACATGCTGCCGGCGCAATTGGTCGGCCTTTTGTTTTCGATCGATGCCAACGCCAATCAAGATGGCGATCAGGACCAATCCGCCTACCAGGGGTTTCCACCAGCCTTTGGACGAATGCCGCGATTGCGCTGTGCTCATCGGTTGCAACTTCCTCGGCTTGTTTCCGGCCCGAGCTTCACGCCTGACTCGCCAGTTGCATCCACGTTTTTCGCAGCGCGGCGATCTGGGTCAGGAATTCGTCCATCAGCGCGAGCGGGATCATGTTGGGGCCGTCGCTGAGCGCTCGGTCGGGGTCGGGATGGGTCTCCACGAACAGCCCATCGACGCCCGCGGCCACCGCGGCGCGCGCCAGCGTTGCGACCATGCTGCGGTCGCCACCGCTCGATGTCCCCTTCCCGCCCGGCTCCTGCACCGCATGGGTGGCGTCGAAAATCACCGGCGCGAAGCTGCGCATTTTGGCCAGGCCGCGCATGTCCACCACGAGGTTGCGGTAGCCGAAGGTCGTGCCGCGTTCGGTCACGGCGACATGGGTATTGCCGCAGGCGCGGACTTTTTCAACCGCCTGCAGCATGTCTTCGGGCGCCATGAACTGGCCCTTCTTGATGTTGACCCCGCGGCCGGTGTCGGCGGCGGCGACCAAGAGGTCGGTCTGGCGGCACAAAAAGGCGGGAATCTGCAGCACGTCCACACCGAAGGACGCCGCCAGCGTGGCGTCCTCGGGGGAATGCACATCGGTGAGCACCGGCAGGCGGAACTGTTCGCGGGTGGCGGCGAGCCATTCCAACCCGACGGTTTTGCCCGGGCCGCGGAAGGATTTGCTGCTGGAGCGATTGGCCTTGTCGTAGGATGCCTTGAACACCAATTGCATGCGGTGCTTGCGGGCGAGTTTTTTCAGCATGCCGGCGCACAGCACCAGCAGTTCGCGCGACTCGGCCACGCACGGGCCGGCGATCAGCGTGAGCGGCCGGCCGGCGCCGAATTCCACCGCGCGCGCGCCGGTGCTCCAGCGAATGCCCGGGCCTGAGGTGAGCCGCCACAGGTCACCGTATTGGTCGGGGGCGGAGCGCGCCAGCGCGGCCAGCCGTTTCCAGCCGGCAGCGGCGGCGCCCCGGGGAGTGGAGGTGGCGGGGCTGGCGGGGGTGGCGGAAGAGCGGGAACGGCGAGCAGCCATGCGGGGACCTCGTTGGCGATCGCGGCCGGCAATCCGGCCGCACCGGGAAACCAAGCGCGACCGCGCAATTATACTGTAGCGCCGGATGGCGGCGGATGTGGTGGGGTCGGCGGCAGTGGTGGCGGCGGTGGTGATGGCGGTGAAAAGCCGGCGGCGGAATGGGCTTGTCGGGCGGGCGACTGGCGGGTAGGATGGCAAAGCACATTGTCAATCGGTTGACAATAGGCCTGCAAGGACCGCCCGGTCATGTCATTTTTCAGCCTCAAATTCGAAACGCCATGGAGACGCTGGGCCGTGTATCTGCTGTGGGGCATTCCTGCGTTGTACTTGATCTACATCGCGGTCATGTACACCTTCCAGAACAAATTTGTATTCCCCGGCGCGGGCAAGTCGATCGCGACGCCGGCGCAGATGGAAATGCCCTTCGAAGACGTCACGCTGATGACGCCCGACGGAGCCCGCCTGTCGGCCTGGTTTATCCCCGGGGCCAAGTTGCCCGCGACGGACGCAAAACCGTCCGGGGCCGCGCCGGGCAAACCCGCCTGCGCGCTGTTCTGCGAAGGCAACGCCGAAAACTGCGGCGACCGCCTCGATCAAATTTTTTACTGGCACCGCCTGGGCGTCTCCGTGTTCATCTGGGACTACCGCGGCTACGGGTCCTCCACCGGCCACGCGACGATCCGCCACGAGCGCGCCGATGTCAAAGTCGCGCTGGCCTATGTGCTCGGGCGGCCCGATGTCGACCCGGCCAAAATTATTCTCGACGGCCATTCGATCGGCACCGGTGTGTGCGGCACGCTGCTGCCTGATTTTCAGCCCGCGGCGATCGTGCTGGAAGCGCCGTTTTCTTCGCTGGTGCAGGCCGCGCAGGATCAAGCGCCGCTGGTGCCCGTCCGCTGGCTGCTCAGCGACAACTACGACACCGACGCCAAGCTGAAGAACTACGACGGCCCGGTGCTGATTCTCGCCAGCCGCAAGGATGAACTGTTCAAGCCGATCCACGCCGAACGGCTGCACCGCGCCTGCAAAAACGGTACCCTGCTGTGGGATGACGGGACGCATCCTGAGCAGCGACAAGGCGCCATGTATGGCACGGTGATCGAAGCCTTTCTGACCGAAAACAAACTGATCGGACATTAGGTAGACGCTCCGAGCGCGCCAAAATAAAAGCCGGGATTCCACGAATGGAATCCCGGCCGCGTGGGAAAACAGCCCCGATATTTTCCCACGAACGCTCTGGCTTGGCGGCATCAGCGCGGCTTGTGCATCACCGTCACGTCGTAGTCCTTGCCGTCGCCGTGGCAGACCGTGCAGGATTCAACCCCGCCGCTCGAAACCTGCAGCGAGGCATGCGCCTGCGCCGAAGGGTCGTCGTGGCAGGATAGGCAGGCCATCGAGTACGCCTTCACTGGCAGGTTCTGTTCCGTCGGATGATTGCGGTCGGTCAGGTCGTGGTAGTTGGTGCTCGTGCCATGGCAGGTCGTGCACTGCTTGACGCCAACGGGTAAGGCGGGGAATCCACCGGTAAAGGAGGTCTTGGAGCCATTGCCGCCGATGATGCCCCAAGTTGAGGCGTCATACAGGTCGTCGCCGAGGTGGATCTTGTGCAGCATATTGCGAAACTCAATTGAATTCGCGGTGGACGGCGACGCCACAAATTCCGCGTTGTCCTGCGCGCCGCTGGTCTGGTGACAGAGCTGGCAGGTGTCGTACCCATGCCGGCCTGCGCCGTGGTAGTAGATGTCCTGGTGGCACTTATTACAACTGGAAGCAACCATGTTCGTATACGGCTTGATCGTGGTGGCGGAGCCCACCAGGAAGTCCTCATGGGTGGCGATTGCCGTGCCTTTATAGGAAGTGGATTGGAGACCGTCGGGGGATTTGACCACAAAGGTCGTATTGCCCCACATTCCGAGGGTATAGGTGCCGTCACTCGTGTCCAAAATAAATTTTGAAAAGACGGTTCTTGGCGTTCGGTCGGAGAATGGGTGTTACCAAGCATCCGTTTTCCGTTCGTTCACCTTGGAGACCGTCCATCATGAGTATACCGTGCCG
>JBOHNC010000088.1:0-3563 GCA_050730415.1 Planctomycetota bacterium | reverse complement strand
ACGCCGCCTGTCTGAGGCGAGGCTTGACTCGCCGTTCTTCCTCTTCTCTTCCTCTTCTCTTCCTCTTCGCAATTTAAACGTACTTCCGCAAGACCGCTAAAAGTCGGCCCTGCCGTTCCAACGCGTCGGAAATCGCGCCTCCGCCCGCCCGCTCTCAAACCCCCCCCGCACCCGCCGCCCCGGTTGCAAGCGGCGAGCCGTTCACGACTTCGCGGTTCACCCCTCCCCCAGCGCCCCCCACCGCGCCCCTACCGGCGCACCCAAGTGTTCCGTGCGGATGCGCCGGAACTCGCTCGCCTCCGTCACCACCTGCTGCGGCCGCGCCTGGCTCCGCACCAGAAAATCCGCCTCCGGTGGATAGCACGAAATCGGCACCACCCCGCCCGCAGAACCGCTGGCTTCCCCCGCCAGCCGTGTGATCGCCGCGTTCGTCGGCAGCGCCGCGCTCTGGTAGCGCAGGTCCATGCTCCACCGCACCTCCTCCGAGGTGTTCTCGAAACTGGCATGCGGCGTCAGGTTGTGCAGGAACAACGCCCCGCCCTTGCGCACCGGCACACACACCGGCTCACGTCGCGGCAGATCGGAATCCGGAATGATCAAATACGGATTGTTCGGCCGGTAGCCATGCCGCACCACCTGCCCAACCGTGTGCGCGCCAGGAATCACCCACATACAGCCGTTCTCCCGCCTGGCATCGATGAGCGGCAGCCAGACTGTCAGCACCATCGCCTTGTCGCAGTAAGCTTCCAGGTAGCCCGAATCCTGATGCCACGGCACCGCGCCGTACGGGTGCCGCGGAATTTTCGGCCGCAATCGATACACACTGCTCGCGATCAGCTCCGGTCCGCAAAACGACTCCGCAATGTCCAGCAGCTTCGGATTGCGGATCAGATTGAAAAACGCCGGTCCGCACAGCGCGCCGTTCCAGATGCTCCGCGCCACCACGTCGGTCTCGGCGCTGATGTGCGCCAACTGCCGCTCGAAACCGCAGCCCCCGAAGCTCTGCGACAGCTTGCCCTGCGCCACCAATTCTCCCGCGCGCCGCTGCACCTCCGTCGTGATCTCGTCGATCACCGGCTGCAAGTCGCCGTCGTCGAGAAATCCCTCCACGACCAGGTAGCCCTCGCGTTCGAAATGCGCGTGCTGCTTGGCGCTGAGCACGTCCTTGGTTTCGGCTAGCGGAGCCGGTGCAGTTGGAGCAGACATAAGCGGGGCTCTCCTGTTCGAGGGGGTTTCGGTCACTGGTGATATTCTTCCTTACAAAATGACCATCCGCAATGGCCTGCGTGCCTCATTACTGGTATAAATTCACCATATGCAGCCTGCCTGGGCGCAAGCCCGCTCCTACGCCCCCCTGACCACCCAACCGCAGTTGGTCAGCGTTGGGCGCAACACCTTTCGCCCGCACACCGTCGAGCGCTGGACGGCGCTGAAATTCTGGTGCTTCAATCTCTACCGCTACAGCGCCGAACTGATCCTTGAAGGTCGCCAATTCCCGATCCGCCCCGGGTACGCCAGCCTGATTCCACCGCTGCTGGAGATGGAATTCCATTTCCACACCGGCGATCCGCAAGTCTACGCGCACCACAGCTACCCCGACGCCACGCCGCGCTCGCCGCTTACGCCGCTGCCCTTGGTGATCGATCTCGGCCGGGACTTCGAACGCACCTACAGCCAGGTGGAAGCGATTCTCGGCGGCTTCGGCGTGAACCGCCTGCGCGCCGATGTGCGGCTCTGGGAAATCCTCTGGGAAATCGCCGAACGCGCCGGCCCGATCGAACCCGTCGGCGAACGCATGCACCCCGCACTCCAGCGCGCCGTGATGCTGATCGAACAGCGCCTGGCCGAACCCCTCCGCGTCGATGCCCTCGCCGCCGCCGCCGGGATTTCGCAGAACCACCTGATCCGCCTGTTTCAAGCCCGCTTCGGCACCTCGGTCGTCGGCTATCTGCGCCGCCAGCGCACCGAACGCGCGCGCTACCTGCTCACCGCCTCGACCCAGCCGATCAAAGCCATCGCCCAGCAGGTCGGAATCCCCGACCTGCACCTGTTCAACAAAGTCATCCGCCGCGAGCTCGGCCATTCCCCGCGCGCCGTCCGCTCCAACTCCGCCCCCCTTCCAGCCCGCTGATTCCCACCCCATTTCGCCCCCTGCGTCGCCCCCTGTTGCGCCCCCCGTTTCAGCCCTGCCCGATCGCACCGTACACCCAACCACCGTCAACCAACGCTGTTTCTTTCCACCGCAGAAGCGCCGCCACGCCCCTCCCATGATTTCCCATTTTCCAAAGCCCAAAGCCCGCTCATTATGCGCATAATATCCGCATATGGCTTTGTTTCGTCACCCGCCCCATTCAGGCACATCCCCCCGCTTCCAGTAGCCTATGTGACGGTAGCTTCGTTTTGTAAACCGCCCCACCCCCTTTCCACCCGAGTAAAATAGCCCCATCCCCTCGGGAAAAGGTCCCTCCATGAAACGCATCTCTGCCGACGACCCGCGCCTGAGCTGGCACGGCTGCGTCTCGCTGGAATCCCGCCGGGGCGCCGTCAAACCCTGGCGCATTTTCCACACCGACCGAAACCTCTACCACCCCGTGCTGATGGAACGCACGCAGAAAACCTCCGGCGTGCGAATCGCCTTCCATTCCACCACCACCGCCCTGACGGCTCAGCTGGCTCCCTGGCCGGAACCTTGCAAAGTGGACATCTGCTGCGACGACCACCTGTTCTGCACGCTGGATTTGGCCAGCCGCCAAACCCGCTGGGCCGTGACCGGCCTGCCGCCCGGGCGCAAGCGCGTCGAAATCTGGCTGCCGCCGAATGCGCACACCACCCTCAAGGCCCTGTGGATCGATCCGCAGGCCGGCCTCACGCGCGGCCCCGACACGCGGCCGCGTTGGATTACCTATGGCAGTTCGATCACGCAGTGTTCGCAGTCCCAATCGCCGGTGCATACCTGGCCGGCGATCGTCGCCCGTGCCTGCGGCCTGAACCTGTTGAATCTGGGCTTCGCGGGCGAGTGCTGCCTCGACGCGATGGTGGCTCGTGTCATGCGCGATCAGCCGGCCGACTTCCTTTCGATGGAAATCGGCCCGAACATCTACGGCTCCAACGCCCTGAACGAACGCAGTTTTCGCGCCGCGGTGCTGGCCTTCGTTCAGATCGTACGCGAAAAACATCCGCGCACGCCGTACGTGCTGATGTCATCCATTTACTATCCGCTCGGCGAAACAAAAAGGAACCGCGCCGGATTTACCATGCAGGAAATGCGCCGCGAGTTGGCCGCGGCCGCCAAAATCCTGCGCACAGACGGCGACCGCAATCTTCACTTTGTCGATGGCGCTTCCGTGATGGGCCCCGAACACATCAATCTCATGCCCGACCGCTGCCATCCTTCGCCGGAGGGGTACAAAGTGATGGGCGCGAATTTTACGCGACAGGTGGCGCGAAAGTACTTCAAGACCGCGCAAATCCCATAGACAATTGCAGGCGAACTCCATCCCGAAATGATGGATGGAATGGACCCGTCCGTCGAGCGCTCCATTTTGGGTGTTCCCGCTTCGGCG
>JBOHNC010000087.1:0-11315 GCA_050730415.1 Planctomycetota bacterium | reverse complement strand
GCGCTGACGCGCGCAAGAAAAAGCCAATCCAAGAAGCCGGGCTGGAGCCCGGCGCGCCCAGGGGGGGCACTCAGGGGGTCGCTCCCACCGGGGCCGCGGGGCAAAAACGCGGGGGGTGGGCGGAGGCCGGTATAATGGCGCTGCGTGGAACAGGAGCGGCCACGAGCCGCTCGTCCGAAGCCTGGTTGCAACCACCCGCAGGAAGGGGGCACCGTGGCCGAGAAACACCGCAAGGGCGCTCGACGCGAGCCGGCTTCGCAGCGCGATGCCGCCGCGGCCACGCCGCCTGTGCCATCCGCCCCACTCGCCGCACCCACCCCGCCCGCCGCACCTGCCGCCAAATCCCCATCGCCCGCCGCGCCCGTGGCGGCCACCACTCCCTCTGCGAATGCGCCGGCTGGTACGCCTAGCGCCGCGCGCCGCAAGCCCGGGCCGCCGGCGAGTCGCTCGCTGGAGGAGCCGCTAACGGTGCACATTCTGCAGGTGCCTTCCGATCCGCCGGTCGGTATCCCCGCCAACCCTGCCGCCACGCCGGCCACCACGCCGGCCGGTGCGTCCGCCAAACTGCCGCGCCACCGTCCGGCCGCTTCGACAGGGCTGTCGGGGCCGGCGGGGCCGGGCGCGAATCCAGCAAATCCTTCAAATACGCTGAATGCAACGAAAGCATCGAATGCGGCGGTTGCTGCGAATGCTGCGAATTCCGCGAAGCCGGCGAAGGCGGCGATTTCGTTGAATGAGGCAAAGCCATCGAAAGCGGCGAATGCCGCCGCCACACCGCCGGGCGGCTCGCCGACAATCGGGCTGCACGATCCGACGCCAGTGCACAAATCGGCGATCAACCTGAGCCCCATGGAGCAGATGCTCTGGAACGCGCGGCTGGAAAAAGCCAAAGCGGCGGTCGCCAGCCAGATGAAAGTCAAAGTCACCGGCGGCAAGCTGGTCCGGCGCTACACGGCCATCGACCATGACGACGGGCTGTTCGAGATCGCCACCGACCATGGGTTCTACGCGGCGGTCCTGAGCAAAACCGGGGAATACAGCATCTACTGGCGGCATGATCGCAAGGCGTACTGAGGCGGCCGATCGCGCCGCGCGCGCACCGACGCAATGGCGCGCTCGAATGGCGCTATTTTTCAGTGGGTGCTTGGTGGAAATCGGGGAACGAAGAAGCAATGCAAAGAACCGCGAGTCAGGCCTCGCCTAAGAAAGGCCGCGCCGGGTCGCCGCACTGCATATGCGGATAGAATGGCTGCCAGCGCGGCGCGCCTCTCGCAACGCTGCCACGGCTGGCGCCGATCTCCGAATCCACAGGAGCAACTTCGCATGATCCCGATGGAATGGGTGTTGGGCCGGCTTGGCTCCCGCTTTTTTCTGCACTTCAAGCCGCGCGAAAACGAAATCCGCCTGAGTCCGCTCGGCACCTTCTTCGACAAGCCCTACCACCTGAACATCGCGGTGGAGGTGGGCGGCGAAACCCGCTCGCTGCCGTTCATTCCGCAGTGGAAGCAGTTCCCCGAGGTGGACCTCGAGACCGGGCTGTGCTCGGCGGCGTGGACCGGCACCGACCGCGCGCTGGGCGTGCGGCTGACGGCCAAATTCATCGCGCCGTTCTGGCCCCAGGATAGTTTTATTTCCGGCGCGCCGGTGTTTTTCGTCGATCTCGCGATCAAGGACCTCCGCACCAAAGGCGAAAAGCGCGGCGTCTCGCTGCTGTTCGAACTGGGCGCGCACTACAAGGCCGACTTGAGCTTCCCAAAGAAATTGGAATCCGACCACACGGTGTTCACCTTCGACGACAGCTACCGGCTGGACCACGCGCGGCCGATTTTTCCGCCCAAGCCGCCGGCACAGGGGGCGAATATTTCGTCGCGCGCCTTCAAAGGCCAGGTGCGCGTGGTGGCGCTCAACAGCCACGCCTGCTTCAGTTCCACCACGATGAAAGGCCGCGGCTTCCGCTGGAACTTCACGATGGAACCGGGCGATATCATCGAAGACCAGGTGGCGCTGGCGGGGCTGTGCCTGGACCCGGTCCTGGAAGTGCGCGGCAAGCCGCACAAATTTCACTACACGTTCTGGGCCACCGACGCCGCCGACATCGTCAAGCGGGCGCTGGAAAGCCACGACGAAATCCAGGAAAAAACGGCGGCCTTCGAGAACCTCGCCGCCGCCAGTTCGCTCGGCCACAGCGCGCGGCAGCTCATGGCCGTCGGCTTCCAGGGCTGGCTGGTGAACACCTGGGACACCATCGAGATGGTCGCCGAAAACGAAGCCGACCCGGACGCCGACGAATCGTTTTTCAGCGTCTGGGAGGGCAACTGCTGCTTCCATTCGACCGTCGATGTGGAGTACAACCAGGCGCCGTTCTACCTGCTGTGCTGGCCGGAGCTGCTGCAGAAGCAACTGGGGCAGTGGGCGCTGTTCGAAAAACGCCACGACCACCCCGGCTTCACCGCCGCGCTGGAAAGCGGGGCTGCTCGCCCGCCGCTGGACGAACTGCTGGCTGCGGACAAATCGGTGCAAATGGGCGTGATCTCGCACGACATGGGCATCTTCAACGCCGTGAACGGCATGGCCTACGAACACGACATGGCCGTCGAAGAAAATTGCAACTACCTGCTGATGCTCGCCGCGCTGGTGCGAATGCACGACCGGCGCGAATTCGCGCGCGCGCAGATGCCGTTGGTCGCGCGGCTGGCGACCTACCTGGTGAAAGCCGACCGCACCGGCAAGGGCCTGCCGACGCACGGGACGGCCAACACCATCGACGACGCTTCGCCGGCGCTGCAACTGGCGCGGCGGCAGGTGTACCTGGGCATCAAGACCCACGCGGCGCTCTTGGCCGCCGGCGATCTGGCGCGGATGGTCAACGACGACACGCTGGCGGAATTCTGCGTCGAACACGCGCGCCGCGCGGCGAGTGCGATCGAATCGGAGGGCTGGGAAGGCGACCACTTTGCGGTGTGCCTCGATACGACCCTCGACGGGCTGACGGAGAGTTTCTCCGGCGGCAAAAGACTGGAAGGGCCGATGCCCGGCCGCAACGCCTATTCGATCTACACCAGCAACGGGCTGGTCTACCGCCATCTGGTCGGGCAGCGCACCGAGATCGACCTCGACCGGCTGCGCGAGGACCTGCTGGCCGCGCACCACCGCACGCTGACCGAATACGGCAACCGGCATACCTCGGATGCCGGCGATTCGATCAGGATCAGCCAGTGCCTGTGGCGCGATTTCGCGGCGGCGTACCTGGGCATCGATCTGCTGGACGGCGCCGAACGCTACTGGAACGCCTGCCAGCGCGAACAGGCCGCCGGCCGGGGCGGGCCGTTCTGCGACACGCCGCTGACGAACTACCTGCACCTGTACCCGCGCGGGCTGGCGGCGTTCGGGCTGCTGTTCGCGGTGCCGGGGCTGTCAATCGACGCGGTCGAACGGCGCGTGCGGTTCCGGCCGGTGCGCGTGCCGTGCCGGATTCCGCTGGTATATTTCGCCGACTGGTCGAAAAACCTGATTCCGTGGATGAACTGCGTGCAGACCGGCGGCAAGGTGCGAGTCCGGATGGAAAATTCCCATCTGCTGACCGGCTGGAATGTCGCGCTGACGGTGTAGCGGCGAGGCTGGGTTCGGGGGATGGCCTGAATCACGCAGCGAAAACGAGGAGTATGGACCGCGGCTGCGCCGCGGAGTTTTTATGCACGGGACAGCGTCCCGTGCCACGATGCGCCGGACATTTCACTGGCGTTCTGCGGTTTCGCAAACCGCCCATCGAATGTCGCAGGCATTGTGGCACGGGACGCTGTCCCGTGATTCGTTCATTCCATCACCAACGGTCCGCCAAGGGAACGCGGCATCGCGCCGCCAGCCGTGTATTCGTGTTGTAGGGCTCGTTATTTTAGCTGCGCCCGCACCGCCTGATCCCACGCGGTGTAGTCGCTGCCCAGCCACAAAATCAAGTTCGAATACCAGTCGTCGGCCGGCTGCGGGCCAAGGGCGTCGATGGTATTGTCATTCTCCGCGCCTACCGACCAGATCACCATGCCTGTGGCGTCGTTGCGCATCTTAAGCGGCTTGCCGTCGAAGCGATCCACCGGCACCGCCGGAAGAAACTCCGGCACCAACGCTTGCAAGGTTGCCGGCCATTGCGCGTATTTAAATTGGTACAGTCGCGCCGCGCGGCCGACGCGCACCTGGTCATCCATTTCGTCGAGTCTCACGGCCTCTTTGACCATCGTTTGTTGCGTGAAATACCAGCAGGCCGATGGATGCACGACCGGACTCCCGGGGTTGACATATCTACAGGCCGGCCACGCCGGTTCGGTTTGGAAAAAGGGCGCCGCTACCCGTGCTTGCATCCAGGACAACTGGTCGACAACATCTTCGGCGCCGTCGGCCACCACGTAGGCCTGCGCCAGCCACGTATAGTACCCCTTGGACGGCTTTAGGTTGAGCTGCCAACCCGCCAATTGAAGGCCATCGGTTTTAAATTCGGCCAATCTTTCGCATGCGTCCAGCCGGAGCAACTTGGCCAAGTGAATTTGGGCGCCTTCAGGCGCTCCCGGTTGCCAGTCTGCCAGGGCCGATTGAGGTAGGTTTGGCGCGCCCAGCATGCGCTGGACCAAATAAAGGCGAGTCGCATGGCAACCTATCCAAAGCAGCTCGCCGATGGCGTTCCCCTGGTCGTCAAGCTGGTGGTCAGTGTCCTGCAGGGTCGCCAGGTCTTTGCGCAGCTGATCCCAATCGCCGGTGGCGATCGCGCCGATGCCGTCGATTTGAAATATGAAAGCTGCATTTTGAACCTTCATAATCGGCATGCTGTCCTTCGGGTCCATTAAACGCTCGAAGGTGTGTCCCTTGATGTAGGGTCTGACGCAGGTGCAAGCGCGTAGTGCCTCGATATCGGACCGGAAGCGCACCAGCGACTGCGGCAGCGTTTCCTCGATGGAATCTTCGGGGGTGCCGGTCGCCTGATCGCTAGGGATTTTCGTCTTGTAGGTCAATGCCGCTTGGTGATCGGAGCCCACTTCCCGGTCCAGGAGTCCCAGTCGAACACGCATATTCTCACGACGCGTGTCCACTACGGAATTGCCGGTTGCATAGAATTGATCGTAGGCCGAACTGCCGTCCACCGGTCCGCCGGTCGTTGCGGCGCTCACCGGTATCGCCGCTTCGAGTTGCTCGAAATCCGCCCGGCCCGCCGGTTCGAGTTTCTGGAATTGGGCCTCCGCGATGCCGGTGGCGACACCCTGCAAAATATAGAGCGTCAGGAAATGCAGGCCGACGCAGATCGGCGTCAGCCCCCACAACGCCAGGACGGTTCGCAGGCGCAGGCCCTGGAAAGCGGCTCTGGTCTTGGCAGTGGCTTGGCGCGGCTTACTCCGTTTCGAATCCTTGGCTTCGTCCCACGTCGGCGCAGTCGCCACCGCACCCACCGCGCGCGCGGCGCGAGCATCTTCCGCGCGGTCCGCTTTCTTCGCCCGCACCGCGTGGGCGCCCTTGCCGCCAGGCATGGCGCCCCACCACCACCACCACCGTCCTCGTGGCGTGAACATCCAAACCACGCCGGCGATGTACAGCGCCGCCATCAGGTACACGACCAGAGCGTCGGCGAAATGAATGTAGCCGCGATCCCGCGCGTACCACGCCAGCCAAACGAATCCACAGATGGCAGCGGTGGGGAACAGGCTCAGAACTACCCGCACCGCGACACGCAGCCAGCGGATGGGTATATAACTGGCGGTCGCCAGCGCCGCCGCCAGCCAGCTCAGCGCCGCCCCCAGCATGAACAGCCACAGGAGAATGTATCCCAACGATTCTGCTCCCGTGGCGATGCCCACAACGCCGTGGGCATAATAGCAGGCACCGCCGCCTTGCGCCATCCAGTGTACAGGAACACCATGGCCTTGTTGATTCCATTTCGTCGGTGCGCCGGTCACCGCGCGGCGTAGACCACCTCACCGGCCAGCATCGTGAGCGTCACGTCCAGCTTAGGGCCGATGGCGCGGCGGAAGAGAATCAGCGAGGCCTCCTTGCCCAGCGCGAGGCTGCCCAGACGCGCATCGAGACCAAAATAGCGCGCGGGATTCAGCGTGGCCAGTTCCAGCGTCTGCGCCAGCGTGAATTCGCCCATCGAAAACGCCTTGGCGATGCAGCGGTCGAGCAGCACGCCGGCGCCGGCGAGGTTGCCCGCGTCGTCGTCGTCCTGGACGCGGCCGGATTCGAGAATGCGCACGGCTTTGCCGTCTTCACGCAGGTGCCGGCCCGGCGGCAGCCCGCCCAGACTCACCACGTCGCTGACCAGCACGATGCGTTCGCGCGGCTTGGTGCGGAAAAAAATCCGCAGCACCGCATCGGGCAAGTGTTCGCCGTCGGCGATGATGCCGGCGGTGATGCGGTCGTCGGCGAGCTGTTCGAAAATGTAATTGTGGAAGCGGTTGACCATCCGGTGCGCGCCGTTGCCCAGATGCGTGACCATGTCGGCGCCGGCGGCGACGGCGGCGGCGATCTGCGCGGCGGAACCGTTGTGGTGGCCGAGCGCGACCTTGACGCCCATCCCGCGCGCGGCGCGGATGAATTCGAGCGCGCCGGCGATTTCCGGCGCCACCGTGACCAGCTTGATCCGCCCCCCGGCGGCCGTCTGCCAGCGCTGGAACTCGGTGAGGTCCGGCTTGCGGATGTACTTCAGCAAATGCGAGCCACGCGGGCCGTCCTCAGGCGACAGATACGGTCCTTCGACATGCACGCCCAGGATCGACCGGCCGATGCGCGGATCCTCGGCCGCAGCGGCGATGGTCTTCAGCGCGTGGGTGTAGACTTCGTCGCTGTTGGTGTAGATCGTCGGGAAAAAATGCGTCGTGCCGCTTTGCCAGTTGGCTTCGATCACCGTGCGGATGCGCTCGACGGTGCAACTCAGGTCGCCGAAGCCGATGCCAAGGTAGCCGTTGTGCTGCACGTCGATCAGGCCGGCCGAAAGGTAATGCTCGGCGTCGCCATGGTCGGCGCGGACCACGCCGGGTTCGATGGCAGCGATGAGGCCGTCGCGAATTTCGACGGTGATCGGCTGGTTGGTCGCGGGAGAAAGGCCGGCGATACGCATGAGAAGCCCTCGAAAAAAGTTCACCACAGCGGCACAGAGACACCGAGAAGAAAAAGCAATTTTGACACAGAAGAGAAGGAAAGGGAGAAAGACGAGGGAAGGGAGAAGCGCGCGGCTGATGCGTGGTGAAGAGCGCACCGGCCGAGTAAAATGCTCAGCGCAAGGAACGCACTTTGAACGACGTGGAATTTCTGATCGTGGGCGCCGGGCCGACGGGGATCGGCGCGGCGCGGCGGCTGCTGGAACACGGCCGGCGCGATTTTTTGCTGCTCGAACGTGCCGCCACGCCCGGCGGCCTGGCGGGATCGGAAACCGACGCGGCCGGCTTCACCTGGGACTTCGGCGGCCACGTGCAGTTCTCGCACTACCGCACCTTCGACGACGCCATGCGCGAGGCGCTCGGTGACAAAGGCTGGTACACCCATCAGCGCGAAAGCTGGGTGTGGCTGCAAAAGCGCTTCGTCCCCTACCCGTTCCAGAACAACATCCATCGACTCGACCTCGACGACCGCGACGCCTGTTTGGCGGGGTTGAAAGCCGCCGCTGCCGCGTCGAACGCGTCGGTTGGATCGAACGCAGCGGCCGCGTCGAACGCATCGGCCGCGCCGTCGCCGTCGCCGAGCAACCTCGCGCAGTGGGCGCAAGCCACCTTCGGCGTGGGCATCTACGAATTGTTTTTTAAGCCGTACAACTTCAAGGTCTGGGCCTGGCCGCTGGAGACGCTGAGCCTGAGCTGGCTGGGCGACCGGGTCGCGGTGCCGGATGTGGCGCGGATCGAGCGCAACATCGCGACCAATACCGACGACGTTTCCTGGGGGCCGAATAAAACTTTTCGCTTCCCCAAGCGCGGCGGCACCGGCGCGATCTGGCGCGCGCTGGCGGAGCAACTGCCGGCCGAGAACATCCGCTTGAACGCCGACGCGGTGCGGCTCGATTTGTCCGCTCGCCGCCTGCATCTGGCCGACGGCGAATCGATCGGCTTCCGCCATCTGATTTCCACGCTGCCGCTCGACCGGTTGGCGGCGATGTCCGGCCGCGCGGAGCTGATCGACGCGGCGCGCGGGCTGGTGCATTCGAGCACGAATCTGTTCGGCATCGGCATCGCCGGATCGCCCCCGCCGGCGGTGGCCTCGAAGTGCTGGATGTACTTTCCCGAAAGCGACTGCCCGTTCTACCGCGCGACGGTCTTCAGCCGCTACAGCCCGGCCAACGTGCCCGACCCGGCGCGGCAGTGGTCGCTGCTCTTGGAAGTTTCCGAAAGCCCGGCCAAGCCGGTCGATGCGGCGGCTTTGGAGGGGCAGGTCATCGACGGGCTGTGCACGACCGGCCTGCTGACCGACCGCGGCGCGATCGTCGACCGCTGGCAGCGCCGCCTGCCCTACGGCTACCCGACGCCGAGCTTGTCGCGCGACGCGGCGTTGGCGGTGCTGCAGCCGGCGTTCGAGGCGCACGGCGTCTACAGCCGCGGACGGTTTGGCGCGTGGAAATACGAAGTCTCCAACCAGGACCACAGCTACATGCAGGGGGTCGAAGCGATCGACCGGCTGCTCGGACGGATTGACTCGGCAGACGGGCCGGAACCGACGCTGAACCGTCCCAATCTGGTAAATCGCGGCGACCGGCCGTGAAACCGATGGCTTTTTGCCGGACTGACACACGCGGCACAACGATCTTCGGTGCAAGAAAGAAAAAGATCTCGCGCCAAGACGCCAAGTCGCAAAGAAGAGAGTGAGGGGCATGGGCCGGCGGCACAAGCCAGCCGCCTGAAGGCGCGGGGCGGAGCGGCCAAAATCAGGTCTTGCGAATCGCTTCGAATCAGGGAAAATGGTTTTTCATCAACAGGGGCCCGCCAACGTGCGGCCCCTTTCCTTGTTTGTAGGCACGCGATTGCGGTTTTCGAACCGCTGAAGTGGGAAGGAGTTGTAGGGTCATGTCGAGCGGCGTACCGATCACTCGCGAGGGGCTGAACAAGCTCAAGGAAGAGCTGCGCACATTGGAATCGCGCCGGCCGGAAATCCGCGATCAGATCAAACGGGCGCGGGAATTCGGCGACCTGTCCGAAAACGCCGAATACCACGCCGCGCGCGAAGACCTGGCCCTGCTTGAAGCCAAGGTCGGCGAACTGAACGGACGGATCAGCCGGGCGGTGATTGTCGATCCGGCCTCGCTGGGCGACACCGGCGTGGTGCGTTTCGGCGCCACCGTTACCTTGCTCGACCTCGACACAGACACGGAAGAAACCTATTCGCTGGTGGGCGATGGGGAAGACGATTTCATGAGCGGCAAGATTCTGGTCACCTCGCCGATGGCGCAGGCGATGGTGGGGATGAAAGTGAAATCGAAGTTCGACTTCGCGGCGCCCAACGGCAACAAGCTGAAGTTCAAAATCCTGAAAATCGAATATTGATCGACGCGCGGAGCGCGGGTTCGAACCGAGCTCCGGAGAAATTCCGCCCATGGCCGCATCGCCGGTGCAATTTCAACTGACCTGGGCCAAGTCCGAACGGACCGGCCGCCGCAGCGTGGTGTTCGCGATGAGCGCCGGCACCGAAGAGCTGGGACTGGTCTACGCGCCCGAAGACCAGGCCGAAGCGGCGCTGCGCGGGCTGATCGAAACGATCGCAATGCTGGGCGATCCCACCGCCGAAGTCAAACCGGTGGCGCTGACCGACTGGTCGGAGAAGGTGCGGTTCAAGCGCTTCGGCACGCGCGAGAATCTGCGCATGGGAGTGAACTTCGGCAACGTCGGCGGCGCAAAAGCGGCGGTGCGGCAGGAAGTCGGCCCGTGCCGGGAGGTGCTCGGCGCGCTGCGCGGAGCGATCGAAGGGCTGCTGCGCCGGATCGAAGCGGAAACGCCGCGGCCGGCATGGTTCGAACCGCTGCGCGCGCAGTTGAAAGAACTTCGAGCCTGGCCCGAAGCCGCGCCGTAGCCGCGCATCTTAAATCTTGCTTGTGGCGCCGGCTTCCAGCCGGCTTGGTGAAGTGGGCATCCTGCCCACCGGCTTTTTCTTGCGCGGGTCCGCGCGCCGCCGGGCCCGCGGGCGGGCGCGCCCGCTTTTCCTTCCAACCGCACATTCGGCTCCGCGAATCTATACATTCCCTTCGAAACGCCCGACGCATTGTGGCATCGGTCGCTGACCGATGCAAAAAAAGTGCGAGCGAAGCTCGCGCCCTATTTCTTTTCTTGCGCGCGAACGCGCGCACCTGGGAGCGCCGGTGATCTCACCCGCGCTTCGACCAAACTTCAAATTCAGCTCCACGCCACCGCGCATTTCCTTGGAACGCCGACCGCCACGCCGGTCTCTTCGCACCAACGACGCGACCGAACGGAAGGGCAAGGATCGTTTGGACGCGCTGAAATAAAGGCGAAGAGCCGACGTGAACGTCGGCGGTCCCAGGCCGAGCCAAAAGCTGATCTGGAGACCTGTGCATGACCCAAACCTTTTTGGCGCTTTTTATCTTCAAGCCGCGGTTTTCGCCCCGTTCTTGAAACCACGCCACAAGGCCGCCGCCCGCAGGATGATTTTAGCGCCGGAGGCGCGGCAGACTCATAGCCCAGCAGTCGGTTGGAGCGCGCAGCGCGGAAGCCGTCTGCTGGGTCAGCGGTGCGCAGCAACGCTCCCGCGCGATCCGAAGCAGAACCACCTACGCGACGTTCCATCGCGCGGAACCGCACCCGGCGCTCAACAAAGCGAATGCATTCGGCCCGTCGCCTGCGACCTTCCGCGCGGAGGAATGCGGCAAACGCGACATCGCCCCTGTCTGACAAGGCCCGCGCGAGCGGTCGAGGCGACCGCATCCAGGGGTGCGCCTGCGGAGGACCTCCGGCAACCCCCCGGCTCTGTTACCTCACGCCGTTGGCGCGAAGAGGACGATTTGACGCTCGAAGCTACCGGTGCATGCATGAAAGATGTGGGGAGTGCACAGATCTGGAGATCGGCGCTCCCAGGGAGATCTCAGGCGATGCACCTGGTCGCAAAGCCGAATGCACGGTTTGGGCGAAGAGCGGGCGTGCTCGCCGAATGGCGCATTTTTAGGCACAAGTCATTTTCCTGGCAGCCTTTGAGCGCTGTTCCGACCCACCGTTCCGGCCGTTTTTCCGGGCGTTTTCAACTCGCCGTCCAATCCCCCTTGTGATCCTTCCCATCCTGAGGCGGCTGGCTCGTGCCATCCGGCACGAGACACCGGCGGCGGGGGGCGCAGGGAGCGATCCGAGCAACCC
>JBOHNC010000086.1:0-7678 GCA_050730415.1 Planctomycetota bacterium | reverse complement strand
CAACTGAAGGGCTCCATGCAAAGTTTGGTTGCGGGAATAGGATTTGAACCTATGACCTCCGGGTTATGAGCCCGACGAGCTACCAGACTGCTCCATCCCGCACTGCTAGACTAACTGCGGATGGATGGAAATCAACCCGGCGCCGAAGGAAAACCTTCTGACGGCGGCAGAAAATGCAATGTTTCGGACGCGCTGCGGGGAAGGTCCCCGGCGTGGACTCAGCCCACCGTAGCTTTTTCCAGGTACTTGGGAATGTGGCAGGGGTAGCCAAATTGGGCGACGATGTGGTCCTTCATTGCGTGTGCGGCATCGATTTCGCCGTGGGTGATGTAGATCATTTTCGGCGCGGCGGGGAAACGGCTCAGCCAGGTCAGGAGCTCCTCGTAGTCCGCGTGGCCGCTCATTCCTGCCAGCGCGACCATTTCGGCATGGAGCGGCACCTGTTCGCCGAAGATTTTGACGGACTTGGCGCCCGAGAGCATCGCCTGCCCACGTGTGCCCGCCGACTGATAGCCCGAAAACAGCACGGTGTTGCGCCGGTCGGGTGCGAACTTCCGGATGTGATGCAGGATGCGCCCGCCGGTGCACATGCCGCTGGCCGAAATGATGATCATCGGCCCGCTGCGTTCGTTGAGCTGTTTCGATTCCTCCACCGAGCGCACCATCTGGGCAATGCCGAAAATGTTCTCGCAGTAGTCGGGAGGAATGCAGTGATGGGTCGCGAAGTGACGGTAGATTTCGGTGGCCGAATTGGCCATCGGGCTGTTCACGAAAATCGGAATTTTGGGAATCGCCTGTTTTTGCAGCAGCTCGTGAAGATAGTAGATGATGAGCTGTGTGCGGCCGACGGCGAAGGAGGGAATCAGGATCACGCCGCCACGGTTGACCGTGCGGTTGACGACCTCTTTCAGTTCCTCCATCGGATCGGTTTTCGGATGCAGGCGATTGCCGTAGGTCGATTCCATCACCAGCGTGTGGCAGGGCGGCGGAACGCTGGGCGGGCGCAGCAAGGGGTCGTGCATGCGGCCGACGTCGCCGGAAAATAGGATGGTTTCGCCCGCGTGGCGGAACAGAATATGGGCCGCCCCAAGAATATGGCCGGCGCGCAGGAATTCGGCGCTCAGGCCGCCGCCCAAATCCAGCGGCGTTTCGAATTCGACGTCGCGCAGCAGCGTCAACGCGCGGGTGGCGTCTTCGGGTGCATACAGCGGCAATGCGGGTTTGTGCTTCGAATAGCCTTTTTTGTTGGCGTAGCGCGCTTCTTCGTCCTGCAGGTGGGCGCTGTCGGGCAATAGCAGCTTGTTGTATTCGTGGGTGACATGGGTGCAGTACACCGGACCGCTGTAGCCCTGGCGCACGAGGGCCGGCAGGTAGCCGGTGTGATCGATGTGGGCGTGGGTGAGCAGCACCGCGTCGATCGTTTTGGGATCGACCGGAAAGGGCGCCCAGTTGCGCAGGCGGAGTTCCTTCAGGCCCTGGAACAGGCCGCAGTCGACCATGACACGCCGCCCGCCGGCGTTCAAAATATACTTGGACCCGGTCACCGTTTCGGTCGCGCCCAGAAATTGCAATTCCATCCTGTACTCCTTCCGGATCAGATCCATTTTTTGCGTTTGAACACCCAGAACAGGCTCAGTCCGATCGCCGCCATCAGCACCAGCGCGATATGGTAGGCCTGCGGCCAATGCAGTTCAACCATGCCGTCGAAGTTCATCCCGTAGATGCTGGCGATGAAGGTGATCGGTATAAAGATCGTGGAGATTACCGTGAGCACCTTCATGACTTCGTTCATTTTGTTGTTGACGTTGGAGATATAGAAATCAAGCAGCCCGGAAACGGTGTCGCGGTAGCTTTCGATGGTGTCGATCATCTGAATCACATGGTCGGAAACGTCTTTCAGATAGATCAGGGTGGTCTGCTGGAAGAGGTCGGACTCGCCGCGGTACAGCGCGCTCATGACTTCCCGGGCCGGCCAGACGCTTTTGCGCAACTGGATCATGTCACGCTTGAAGCGGTGAATCTCCCGCAGCACCCGGTTGTCGGTATCGTGGACCATGACTTCCTCGAGTTCCTCGATCTGATCGCCGAGCCGTTCGAGCACGGTGAAGTAGTTGTCGACGACGGCGTCGAGCAGCGCGTAGGCGAGGTAATCGGCGCCCATTTTGCGCAGTTTGCCCTTGTTGCTGCGGATTCGGTCGGCCACCGGGTTGAAAACGCCGCGCTCGGCCTCCTGGAAGGTCACGACGACGCCCTTGGCCAGGAGCAGGCTGACCTGCTCCACCCGCATGTCGTTGGCGGCTTCGTCCCAACTGAGCACCTTCATGACGAGGTACAGGTAGCTGTCGAAGTCCTCGAGCTTGGGCCGCTGGGCAGTGTTCAGGATGTCTTCCTGGATCAGGGGATGCACGCCGAGGAAGTTGCAGACTTTTTCGATCGAACCGACGTCGTTCAGCCCGACGATGTCAATCCAGGCCATGGTGCCCGGTTCACGGGTGGTGAGGCATTCCTCGATGGCGTCGGCGGCGCGGTCGGTCTTGACGGCGTCGGGGGAGTAGTCGAGCACATGAAAGGCGACTTTTTCCGTTTTGACTTCGCCGACGTGGATCAAGGCGCCCGGATCGAGACCGCTTTTGTGCGAGCGCCGGCTGAAGGAATGCCTGGTCATCGGAAACTGCCTCCTTGGGCCGACCCGCGGGTCGGCAGGGACCAAGCGCCGGATCACACGGAGTGGCGTGCGCCCTCGCTGCTGCCTTCGAACATTGTCAGGCGGCAGCCGTGGGCGCGGCCGATGCGGGCGGCGATTCGCCGGGCGGCGGCGAGGCCTTGGGCGCCGTCGCACAGCACGCAGACGGTGCCGCCGCTGCCGCCACCGGTGATTTTGGCGCCGTAGACGCCGGCCGCCGGGCCGGCTTCGCGCACCGCTTCGACCAGACTGTCGGTGACCGGTTCGCCCAGACCGCAGGCCGAATAGCTCGCGTGCGATTGGAACATGCGTTCGCCAAGCGCAACGAGCAGTTCGCGCCGTTCGCCGTGTTGGGCCCGGGTGCTCCGGTTGGTGGACGCACGGGTCGGGCGGGCGGTCAGGCGGTTGAGCGCTTCCAGGAGCAGCACGAAGGTTTTCACCCGCTCGCATTCGTGGATCGGATGCTGGGTGCAGGCGGCCACGGCGTAGGAGCGGCCGGCTTTGGGCCGGGTGATCGGATCGATGGTTGCGCCGATGGCGCGATGGAAGGCGGCGGCGGACATACGGGCCGGCAATTGGCGCGCGAACCGCTGGCTGAAAAGCGAGGGCGCGATGTTGGCGAGGTAGCCGCCGAAGGGCAGCTTGTGCCGGTCGCCGGCTGTGCGCGCGCGCTGGAGCACCGATTTCGGCAGGCCCATGGCGCGGGCAATCAGGCTGTAGCCCATGAAGGCCGCGCAGCGCACGCTGGTGTAGTCTGAGCCGCTGACCGCGTGCCGCACGCCGCTGTCGATCCCGACGAAGCGCAGGCTGCGGGGCAGCACCACCGGCGTTCCGACGCGGTCGGGCTGGCAGAGAATCGGCAGCAGGCGGTTGGCGCGGCCGAGGTAGGTGGCCAACTGATCCATCAGGCCGCAGGGCGCGCCGACAAGGCGATTTTCGACGCGCTGGGCGAGGATCGGCAGTTGGGTGCGGCCGAGGTTCAAATGCAAGTCGCGATCGAGGGCGGTCAGGGTGGCGACTTCCAGCGCTGCGGAGGAGGAGACGCCCTTGCCGAAGGGCACCTGGGAATCGATGAAAATGTCCGCGCCGGCGGGCGTGGCCAGCCCGGCGTCTTCCAGGAGGGTGATGCAGCCGGCCACGTACGCGGCCCAGTCGCCGCCCGGGGTGGCGGCCAGGCGCCGACGGACGGCCGCGAACCGCGCCGTTTCATCTTGGCTGCGGACGGGCGACAGGTCGGCGCGGTCGAGGGTCACGGTCGCGGGGTGGTGAAAACGTTCTGCGGCGGCCGAATGAATCCGGACCACGCCGTCGGTGCGTTGCCGCAGCCAGACATGGGTGCGTTCGGCGATTGGCATTTGCAGCACCAGCGATCCGCTGTAGTCGGCGATCCCGCCCATCACGTCCAAGCGCCCGGGGGCCGAAGCATGGACGCGGGCGCGCGCGGAGCGGCCGCCGAAAAACTGCTGCTGCGTGAGCGGCTTCGCCTTCATGCGTCAAGGGGCTCCCTGCACCGGCGGTGGATTCCGCCGCGCTTCCGGTTCTTTGCCATTGAACCGGGCGATTCAAATTATAGCGGGCGAAGGCGACGGCTCGGGGTGGGCGGGCGCAATCTTGCGGAGGCGCGGAACGGACCGACGGCGAATCAGGAATGCAGTGGGTGGTGGGGTTCCCCCTTCTGCCGTCCCTCTCCGGGACTGGGGGACCGCATCGGTTGGTCGTTCCCGTGCCAGCACTGAAGTGCTGGGCTATGACGCTGGCGTCCCGCACGCGGGACTCAACGCCCGAAGCAGCAGCAGCCAACAGCAAGTTTGCAAGGTTGCCATGGAGTGTGGACCAAGGTTGTACAAGCAGAGGCGTGCGCGCTGTGTGCGCACGCGTTCAAAGGCGCCGGCTACGCCGGCTTTTTTTGGCCACGGGCCGTTGGGGCCACGGGCCATTGGGGCCACGGGCCATTGGGGCCATGGGCCCGTGCCACTTGGGTGGACGGCGTTTCGTCGGTGGAATAGGCGAAGGGAAGGTTAATGCAATTGGGTCAGGTCGCTAGGCGGACTGGAGGAACTTCAGGGAGGTGCTCAGCGCGGTTTTTTCGCCCGCTTCAGTGCCGTTGAAGTTTTCGTCCTCGAGTTCAATGCAGACGGCGCCCTTGTAGTTGGCGGCGGCCAGGATTTCGAACAGGCGGGTCCAGCGGGTCTGGCCGTGGCCGGGGATGGTGTAGCGCCAGACGTTTTCGCCGAAGCCGTGCTTTTTGGCGAAGGCCGCCGACTGATACAGGCCGTACTCGTAGACGGCGTCGGCCATGATTTCGGTGTCTTTGGCGTGGACGTGGCCGATCTTCGAGACGAATTCCTGAGCGAAACGGATGTGGTCAACGCCCAGCCGGATCAGGTGGGAGGGATCGTAGTTGACGCCGAGGCCCTGCGGGATGTCCTGGAAGATCCGGCGGTAGGTTTCGGGGGTGCAGCAGAGCACCGGGTAGTTGGGTCCGCCGCCCGGCCAGCCTTCGAGGTAGACGGTGGCGCCGACCTTGGCGCAGGCCGCGGCGATGGGCGCGTAGGCCTTGACGGCGAGGTCGTAGTTCTCGTTGCGCGGCTTGCTGCCGTCGCCGGGAATCACGCAGGCGAAGTACTTCTTGACGCCGAGCGGCGCGAGGGCGTTGATGCGTTCGATGTTCTTGGCCTGAACGTCCTTGCGTTTGGCTTCGTCGGTCGAGCAAAGATTGCCGAAGTCGAGCAGGTCGACGGTGCCGAGGGCGATTTCGGCCTTCTTGAGGGTGGCGACGGCGGCGGCATCGGCGCCGGGGTCGTCGATCACGTCGAAGCCTTCCTTGCGGGCCCAAGCGGCGAGGGCGCCGAGGTCCTTCTTTTGCCAGTCGGACCAGCCGCGGCGGAAGCCGATCGGAAAATGGCCGGTGCGGGTGCCCATGTGGAAACTCCTTTTTGCGAGGGTCTGGGAAAAGGCGGAACGGGGTGGGGGTGAAGCCAAGGGAGTATAGCATGAGGGCGGGGCGGGGGAATAGGCAGCCCCTGGGATTGAACAAGCCGGTTAACCAAACGAACTACGGTATCTTAGGTTACATATTTCGGCTGTAGCGGCACGGGTGGGTGGGGCGAAAAAATTGGTTGCACTGGAGCAATCCGGGGATCGAAGGGCGGCGATTTTCAGGGCAGTTTGCGCAGTTCGCTGCCTTGGACCGGGGCGGAGCGGTTGGATTTGCCGGTTTTCTGGTCGAGCCACTGCTGCCAGACGGCTTTGCTGTTGCCGAGGTCCTTGCCAGCGATCCATTTCAGGGCGCGGAGGGGGCCGCCTTCGACGTTGTTGACCATGGTGACGGTCATGCCGCCGCCCATCATGCCGCCTCCGCCGGGCTGGGCGCCGCCGACGCCGGGCGGGACGACGCCAGGCTGGGTCATGCCGGTGAGGCCGCCGGCCACCTGGGTTTCTTCGGCGGGAATGGCGTTGATCATGAGCTGGAAGATATCGTTGTCGTCGATTTCCTTGAGCGCCATGGCGGCCTTGTAGCAGTCGGGTTTGCTGTCGTCGCTGACCTGATCGACCAGGGTCTGGAGGGCGCGCTGGTCGTGGAGGGTTTTGATGGCGCGAGCGGCTTCGCGGGCGACGCGTTCGTCGGAGTCGCGCAGGGCGGCGCGCAGGAGGGCGCCGGTGCTGTACTGCGTGGTTTTGCCGATGGCGGCGAAGGCCTTGATGGCGCCGATGCGCAGGGTGGCGTCCTTGGGCAGCAGCCGGGTCTCGACGAACTTGTACAGGACCGGGTGGGCTTCTGCGCCGAGGGCCGTCGCGCGTTTCATGGCAGCGTCGAATTTGTCGCCGTCGCTGGAGCCGAGGTTGTCGAGGTCTTTTTCCATGTCGGCGAAGTACTTTTTGGTGGCGGCCTCTTCCATCTGCTTGGCCTGCAACACCTTGTAGTCTTCGGCCGAGACCCACTTGCCGTCGATTTTATGCCAGCCCTGGGCTTCCTTGGCTTCGTCTTCGGTCAGCCACTGGTCGCCGACTTTTTGCTGGCCGAGGGCGGCGTGGGCGGCGGCATCGTCGGGGGCGATGGCGATGACGCGTTTGGCCAGGTCGAGGTATTCCTTGTACAGGCCGTTGTCGCGGCACCACAGGGCGAGGGCCCAGGCGGCTTTGGCGTCATTTTTGTCGAGCGCCGCCAGGCGTTTTTGGTATTCCGCGGTGGGCACCGGCGATTTGACGATTTTGAGCACCTCGGATTTGGGAATCGTGAAGGTGCTGTCGCCGCGGCGGACGATGTAGTCGGTGTCGGTTTCGCCGATGACTTCACCGCCGATGCAGGTGCCGTCGGTCAGGTAGATTTCGTCGGCGTGGAGGGGGGCGGCGGCGGCGGAAACGGCGCAGGCCAGCCAGCCGAACAGCGCGCTGGTCAAAAGGACAGCCCAAAAGCGTTGGATGCGCATGGTTTGGGGATCTCCGGTCGCGTGTATCCAGGGATTATAGCCACCCAGGGGGGCTCGTGCCAGCACGAATTGCCAGGGGCGGTTCGGCGGATCGGGCCGGCTTGGATGTACCGTTTAGACGCGGCCCGGGTGGGAAATATTCGAAAGGGGCTATCGCCATTCGAAGGGCGGCGGCCGGTGCGGTCCCGGGAGGCTGGGAGATCCGGTACAAAATCCGCGCCCACGAGTTCGCCTGCCGCGCCGGTCACCCCGCGCTCTGGACCTGCGACGACCTCGAAGGCGCCCGGCTGCAAGCCAACGAAGCGCAGACCGATTGGCAGCCCGTCGTTGCAGACGACGCCCCGCCGCTGTACCATGGCTTTTTGGTTTGGCGTCCGGTCCCGGAGTGCTGGGGAGAAAAACGCGTCGCGGTCGCTCAGGCGGTCGCGGCAGAAGAGCTCAAGTTACGAAAGGAGATCACCGACACCGAAGCGCAAGAAGACAGTCCGCGCCGGGCTCAACGTCTGGCAGCGATCCGAAGAAAGGTCCCCTGTTAAACGGGGCCGCGCGTGCCTGTTCTGCTTAA
>JBOHNC010000085.1:0-7867 GCA_050730415.1 Planctomycetota bacterium | reverse complement strand
TCCCAAGGCGCCGCCACCGCCCCCGGTGAATGGCATCGACGGCCGGCAGGCCGATTTCTGGGGGCTGCGGGCGATTCTGCCCGACGACGACACCGGGCGTCAGTTTGAAGTCCACGCGCCATTTGTTTTCACTGGCCAAGCCGAAATTGCGCTTTCGCCCAAGGCCGAAGCCGATCAGCCGGCCGCGGGGTCGGTGCAGTCCAAGGCCGATTTCACCGCCACGCTGACGCCGGTGATTCAGACTCGGCAACAGGTCGAAAACGGCGAGTCGACGCGCTATGCGATGGGCGTGTATTTCAGCGACCTCGGCCGCTACAGCGCGCGGATCGAATGTTCGAAGTTGCCGAATGCGCCGCGGATCGTCGAGCGCAAGGGCGAGCAGGTGCTGGTGCGGTCGGGGGAAGCGGTGCTGGTGGACACGGCCAGCGGCATCGCGCCGGACGAGGGATACGACTACGTGCAACGGACCGAAGGGGTGAGCGTGCTGGAGGAGCCCGCGCTGGCTCCGGGCGCGGCGCTGCCCGCGCAGCGGATCATGGATTCGGACGAGCGCGGCCCGGCGGCCTTGGGAGTGCTGGGGCCGATCCTGGCGTTGAAGCTGCCAGCCGATTCCAAGACCGGGCAGGCGGCGCTGACGAAGGGCGCCACCTGGAAGACGGCGGTGGAAATCGACGAGGTGGCCGGGCTGCCGATGAAACGATCGCATGCGCTGGGGGTGAACTTCAGCGTGGTCGGCGCGGAAGCCAAAGCCGGGGCGCAGGATGCGGTGCATCTGAAGGGGACTTATTTTTTTGCGATCGGCGCCGATGAATTTCGCATCCAGACCGATCTCATCGCCGCCCTGGGCGCGTTGCTCGGCACGCCCGAAGGCGAAGGCGACCGGGCCTGGCGGGTGCAGGGCGCGATCGGGCGCGGGACGGTCGACCTGTGGTTTTCGCCCCAGCTGCGGCGGATGGTCGCGGCGGATTGGACCGAAACGCTGACGCAGTTGAATTTGCAAATCAGTACCATCCGGCGCATGGCGCTGACGGGGTCGGTGCATGTGACGCTCGCGGAGGCGCCTGCCGCGCCGCCCAAGCCGCCCGCTGCGCCCCCGACGCCCACGACGCCCACGAACTCCGAGACGCCCACGCCGCCCACCCCGCCCACGCCGCCCACGCCTGCCACGACGCCCACGCCGGCTCCGGGGGCGCAGAACGCACCAAAGCCCGCGGGCGGCGCCGAAAAACCAGCCAATCCCTGAAGGCAGAAATTTCGGACGGCCGGCAGAAATTTCGGTCGCGGCCTTTTCTCGTGCCGGAGGGTGGAATAATGATGCTTCGGCGGAGGGAGACTTGGCATGAACAGCGTGACGGTCGAGCAGCATGACGCAGGGGTGCGGGTGCGGTCTGGCGACTGGACCATCGAGCACAGCGCGCGGCATGGCGGGGCATGGAGTTCAGTTTTTCTGAACAACGGATCGGGGCGCAACCTGCTGGTGCGGCCGATCACCAGTCTGATCCGGTTTCACGTGCTGAAGCCAGACGACATGTACGGCGGCTATACCGTCTACAGCGAGGCGCTGGACGGCAAGGCGCAACTGCGGGTCGCAGAAAGTTCGGCCGGCTTTCCGGTGGTGATCGCCGAAGGCGTATATCGCAACGAAAAAGGCGAGGCGCTGCCGGTGGGGTTCCGGCGCAGCACGGAGTACCGGGAGTTCGGCCTGATCTGGTCGACGCTGGAGATCATGTCCGAGACCGGCTGTGAAGACGTGGTGCATGTGCGGGCCTTCGAGGCCGTCCTGCGCCCGGGGCTGACCGATCTGTACGCGCGCGAGCATCCCATCCTGCTGAGTTCCTCCGATCAGTGTTCCCCGGGGCGGTTTTACGCTCTGCCGAAAGACCAGACCGCGACGGTATTTTCGTCGCGCTACACGCCGCTGCACATGCTGGCGTTCGAACGCGGCGTGGAAGGCATCGAGTTTTTTCCGAGTTCGGACTTGGCCGAATGGGACTGCAACATCAAGCCGGAGCCGGGGCTGGGGTTGTACCAGGCGCACCACGGGGCGGAAGGCACCACGCTCGAGTGGGACCCCTACTGCCTGGCCTTCCGCCGCCAGAAGATTCGCCTGCAAGGCACGCTGCGCTACCGGTTGGGGATCGGCCTGCCGACGCTGAAGCCGGCGCGGCAGGTGCACACCGGACCGTTCCACGCCGCGTTGAATTCGGACTGGGCCTCCGACGCGGAAATTGCCCGCCTGGCGAAGGCCGGCGTGAAGCTGCTGCGCTTCCACAACGATTTTCGCGAGGGCGGACCCTTCTGGCATGACGGCGTCTACCCGCCCTACGACGAAGCCGGCATGGCCGAACTGCGGCGGGTGATCGAGACAGCGCACCGGCACGGAATGAAAATCGTGCCCTACATCTCGCTGAAGGAACTGCATCCGGAGTGCTCCGAGTACGGCCCGCACCACCGTGCCTGGATGCACATGGCCGCGCATTCGCTGGATGTGATCCACACGCATATGGGCAGCGGAGAATACGGCGGCCTGATGTGTTTGAAGAGCGGCTGGCTGGATTCCCGCAAACGCAGCATCGAAACCATCCTGGGCGATCTGCCCTGGGACGGGCTGTATTTCGACTGGTGCGTCGCGCATCCGTGCTGCCATCCGGACCACGCGCGCGGCCCCTGGCATTCTGACATGGACGAGTTCCTGGATTTTCTGCTGTTCTGTCGCCGCCGGGTGGGGGAGGAAGGCACGCTGTTCATGCATCTGTCGGGGTTGCCGTCGCTCGTGGCCGAAAACATGGCCGACCTGGCGTTCATCTACGAGGACATCGGGCATGGGCTGGTGCCGCTGCCGGGGGAATTTCCGGCGCAGTGCGAGTTCATTCCGACGGTGCCGCGGCAATTGGTGGTCGACGCCAAGGCCGGCAGCGAAATTGCGGCGCGGTTCGTGATCGGCGGGATGCTGGAAGGCTGCCCGCCCTGCACGGCGGCGCCGACGCGCGGGTTCAGCCTGCAGGTGCGGCGGGAAATGGACCTGTTCCGCGGCCTGGACCTGCCGGCGATGGCGATCTACCGCGCCGGCGAAGGGGCGCTGAAAACCGGCGCAGACGGCGTCTATGCCGCCGCCTTCGTGGATGCCGCCTGCGCGGTGCTGTACGCGGGGAATCTGAGCGACCAAAAGGCGGCCGGACGGCTGCGTTTCCCCGGCATCAAAAATTGTTTCGATCCCAAGGCGCGGTTCAATGTGGAACTGCGCGAGCCGGGCGGGGCGCGGAAAAAAGCCGCCAAAACGACGACGATCAAGGGTTCGGAGTTGGCGCGCGAGGGGTTGAAATATCAGCTGCCCTCGTTCTCCTCCTGCGTGTTCGTGCTGCGGCCGGTGTGATCGGCGCGGCGCGGCGAAAGGCTGCATGAACCAGACGTGGCGACGAAGGAACCGGCGGGAAAGCTCGCCGCGGCCGACGACATGGCTGCTTCGGTGCGTGCGCGGCGGCGGGCTGGTGGCGCTGCTGGCGCTGACCGGGCTGTGCGGTTGCGGCCAGCCGCCGGCGCTTTTGGGCCCGCCGGTCGACGACCCGCGCGGCGGTACACCGCGGGATATTGATGCGGCGGCGCTGTACGGAGCCGGGCTGTCTCACGCGTGGGCGGGGCAATTTGGCCAGGCGGTGGACGAACTGCAACAGGCGCGACGGATTGATCCCGATCAGCCGCTGATCCTGGCGGCGCTCGGGTTTGCGCTTGACGACCTCGCGCACAGCGGTGATGACCCCGCTCTACCGCCGATGATCAGCGGATCGCCCGACCGTGCACCGACGCGGCGCGAGGTGCTTGGGCCGGACGCCTACGCCTGTCTGGCCCGCGCGGCGGCTCTGGGCTGCGACGACGAACGGGTCTATGAACGGCTGGCGGCGCACTGGTACCGTATTTCGAAGAGCGACGAAATGTCCGCCGACGCGGCGCGCCAGGCCGGCAACCGGTCGGCAGCGGCGCTTGCGCAGGCGGCGCAGCGGGCCGCCGAGGAACGCTCGGCGCACGAATCCTACCTGGCGCTGTCGCACCTGGCAGCGGATCCGGCGTCGGACCTGGCGCAATTTAAGGCACGGGTGTACGTGAAACATCTGGAGCGCTATTTCCGCGAGCACGGGCGGCTGCGGGAGGAATTGGCGGTCGTGCAGATTCACCGCCGGCTTGATCCCGACGACGAAGGCGTGCAATTCGACGAGGTCGAATTGCTGGCGCTCACCGGCGCCACATCCAAAGCCGCGACCGATCTGGCGCGGATTGAATCGCAGCTTGCAGGGCGGCCGGAGGCCGGGGCGTGGCGGCGGCGGATCGACGCCGCGCGGGTGCTGCTGCAACGGATGCGCGCGCTGAACGCACCGGGCGGGGCGAACGTGGAAGGCGCGCAGGCGGCGCGACCAAGTGCGGCCGCACGGGCGGAACAGGAAGCGGTGACGGCGGCGGAAACGACCTGGCTGGAGGTGCCGTCGAACGGGCTGGGCAGCCTGTGGGAGATTTTCTGGCGCGATTTCGACCGCGAGACACCGGCGAACCCGCTCGGCTGAGGTTGCCTGCGCTGCGCGGGGAAGGTCAGGTCACCGATGATCGCGAGATCGGGTGCACTGGGCCGGGCAGTGGTGCCTTGCGCCGCGCGCGCGAGGGCTGCGTCGCCGCGAAGAACCGGCAGGCTTGCGGCATTTCAAATTTTAGCGACGCGCCGGCAGGGGAGCGCCAGACGGCTACCGCGCCGGGCTCCAGGTGGGCGGCGGCAGCGTGGGCATTGAATCGAGCAGAAAAAGGCCGTAGCCAGGGGTTCCCGATTGGGGCTCATCATGGCGGAAAATACTGCCCTGCTCGGAGACAAAATACTGATGATTCCCGGTCGCGAAGGGAATGGAGGCGTGGGAGGTCGCCGCCCAGGTGACCATCTGCGCGGTGGGGCCGCTGGAGCCGGGCGTGTACCAGTCGGTGGGGCCGTTGATATCGCCGGCAAGGACCCAGTAGAAATAGCCGCATTTGGGTGAATCGCCGACATCGCCGTTGTCGTTGTGATTGACGAAAGCATGGGCCGCGTCGGGACTGATCAAGTTCGCCTGGAAGAGCCTGTTGGCAGAAGGGGCGAAGTAATCGAATTTTTTGTAGAACTGGAATTCAGAGGTGAGAAAGCTTTTCAGGCACCCGCAGGTATTGGCTTCGTTGGCGGCGGTTTTCGACGCCAGCATGTTCGGAATGGCGATTAAGGCCAGAATTGCAATGACCGCGAGCACCAGCATCATTTCGAGAAGCGTGAAACCTGAATGCGTGGATCGCTGCATTGAAATTGGCATCGTGGGGTGGGCCTCTGGAAGGACGCATTGCAAACTTTGCGGACTTCGTGACGATATTTTTTCCTGACTCCGGATGCAAGTGGCGAATGATACAACCAGCGTACCAACGCAACGCACCTTGTGATTGGATTTAGAAATATATGTAACAGACTGAAAACAATCATGTTGTGATGTGTTCAAAAACCGAACAGTGACGGGTTCCGGTCGGCCGGTTGCCCAATTTTGGCAATCGTACAATTTAATGCCAACAAGAAGGCATTCAACAGTCATTTTAGTGACGCACCTGTGCAGTGGCTCGGCGGCGGCCGGATTCCCCGGGGACCGATCGCGCGGCGCGGGAGCCAGCACCGGTCGATCAGCCGATTTTGTGGCGCTTGGTCATGGCGTTGCGCGCTTCGCGAGTATCCATGCCGTCGCGTTTGGCGGTGATCGGCGCGTACAAATCGGGGCGGCGGGTCAGCATGTGGCTGCGGCCCAGCGTTTTTTCGCGCATGGATTTGTCGAGCAGTGCGATCACCATGTCATCCCCGGCGCGCTGCGTCTCGGCCATGATCCGGCCGTGGGGATCGAGAATCATGCTGTTGCCGGTGCGGATTTCTTCGCCGTCCACGCCCACGCCGTTGCTGAAAATGTAAAACAGGTTGTTGTCGTAGGCGCGCGCCGGCATCCATTTGAGCAGCCACTCGCGGCCTTTTAATCCCAGGATGGCTTCGCGGATGGCCACCGGATCGGTTTCACGCCGCTGCCAGGTGTCGAGCGGAATCCGGCCCATGCCGGCGATTTCGATATCAAAGCCGCCGGTCTGATGCGGCGCGACCAGGATTTCGGCGCCCAGCAGCGCGGTGCAGCGGACGTTTTCCGGCAGGTTGTTGTCGTAGCAAATCAGCGTGCCGATCTGCCAGCCCAGGGTCTCGAAGACGAGGAAGCGGTCGCCGGACTGAATGCAACTGTGTTCGAAGGCGTGCAATTTGCGGTAGGCATGCACCGGGCCTTCGGGCGTGCACGCGACGTAGGTGTTGTGGAACACGCCGTTGGCGCCGGTTTCGACCAGGCCGAAAAGAATGGCCATGCCGGTGTCACGGACCCAGCCGCGGACGGTTTCGATGCTGGGGCCGTCGGGCACCGCTTCGGCCACGGCGGCGAAGTCCTCGCGGGTGCCGTTGGTGAGGTGCGTGTAGCCGGTCAGGCACATTTCGGGGAAGGCGAGCAGTTGGACGCCGAATTTGTGAGCGGCGGCGACGAAGTTTTCCATCACGGCGAGGTTGTACTCTTTGTGGCTGGGGCGGGGCTCGAATTGGACGGCGGCGACCTTGAGAGTCTGGCTCATGCGGGGTGCTCCGGAGGATTTACAGGTGCGGACTGTTCATTCTGGTGGACGTTTATACAATTTGCGGCGAACCCCGTCAATGGACGGTCGATCAGGGCCGACGAAGCGTCGGCGCCGGCCGGACTGTGCGAACGAACGGGGGATGTGAGCGGCGGGAAGAGGGGCAGGTCATGAGCGGTTCCACAGGCGGGGATTGGGATGCCAAGAAGGACGCGGGGTCGGGCGGCGGTGGGGGCGGCGGTGGCGACGACTACCAACTGCGCCAGGATGCAGATCATCTGAAAATCCTGTCGATTGTTTGGTATGTGCTCGCCGGGCTGCAAGCGCTGGTGGGTCTGTGCGGTGGTTTGTATTTCCTTGTGTTCGGCGCGCTGTTCGGTGCGGCGGCGGCCCATAACGGTGGCGGCGCCGGCGCGGCTGCGGGTTTCATACCCATCTGCATGGGGCTGATGTTCCTCCTTTTGGCGGCCGTTTTTGCCGTCCTCAACTTCATGGTCGCGCGCGGTCTGGCACAGCGCAAGCGCTACATGCTTTGCCTTGTGATGGCCTTCCTGGTGTGTCTGTCGATTCCGATCGGCACGATTATCGGCGTGTTCACGATCATTGTTCTTTTCCGCCCGACGGTCAAGCAGGCCTTCGGCCAGCAGGTCTAACGCCGCGGCTTCGGAGGGTGTGCGAAGGCCTTCCCGCGCGGGGGGATTGGATGACGCCGCCCGGAGCGGGCTGACGGCGGGGGAGCGGCTGCCATGTCCGGTTCCTGGTCGTCGCAGAGCAGTCCGCCGAACGGCTCGCAAATGAGCGCCGTGCCGGCGCTTGAAACCTTCGATCCGAAAATGATCGCCCGGGACAATGATCACCTCAGGCTGCTGGTCACTTTTCACTACATCGCCGCGGGCTTGACGCTGGCGATCGCTCTCCTGACGGGCTTCGCCTCGGGCGTGATGATCTGGATGTTTTCCAGTTTCGGGCCGGCGGCTGCCGCGGCTCCGCCGGCTGCCCCCGCGGCATCGGCCGGAACGACCGGAACGACCGGAGCCACCAGCCCGGCCGGGACGACCCCAGGTTCACCGCCTGCGATGGCACCGTCCAGTGCCGGCGTGACGACCGGGACCGGTTCGGTTGCTCCGTCCGGGACCCCTCCGCCTGCCCTGCCGCCGGCGCCGGCCACCGGCGCGGGCTCGCCCAGTGCTCCAGCCGCTGCGCCCGGGCTATCGGCAGCGGGCCC
>JBOHNC010000084.1:0-4358 GCA_050730415.1 Planctomycetota bacterium | reverse complement strand
GCCCCTGATACCGCACCAACAGCGACAGCTCCTTGTGTTTCACCGTGAACGCATGCGCCAAAAGCGTCTCACATCCCTCCGGCGCCGAAGCCATTCCCTCGTCCAGCGTTTCCGTCTCCGCCAGTTCCAACCGCTGCCGCCGCCATTCCAAAGTCGCCAACTGCTCGCTGAGCATCCGCTCCTGCATCGTCGCCGGCCGCCACCCTTCCACGTACTCTTCTTTAAAGGCCAGAAATTCCGCCGGATCCTCCCCCGGCAGCACCGCCCGCGTCGAACTCCACCCGCGCTTCAAAGCATTCAAAGCACTCGCCGCCTTCCCTGCCTCGGTTTTCGGCCCCGTCGAAAGCTGCGCATTCGCCCGCGAAGCATCCGCCTTCAGTTGCATAGCTTCCATCCGTCTCCCTCCCGTCCATTCCACCCGCCCAAGCCCCCATTCACAACAAGTATAATAAACACCATAAAACTACACATGTCAATTTCTTTTCCCCACTCTCTTCATTCTCTCTGATTCATTGGATGCGAACAGTAGCATATGTCACGGTAGCTTCGTTTGGTTAAGCCCCCCCTGAGAGCGCCGCGCTCCAGCGCGGCCTCTTCGCCCGAACCTTCCCTTCGGCTCCGCAAGTCTATCCATTCCCAAGGCCCGCCCGAGGCATCGTGGCACGGGACGCTGTCCCGTGCATAAAAAGTGCGAGCGAAGCTCGCGCCCTATTCTTTTCTTGCGCGCCAGCGCATTCCGAAGTGGCACGGGCTGACCAGCCCGTGTCCAGCGAGTCCTCGAGCGTTTCCGCTGAAAAGCGCGCCTCGCGCTCCCAGGGGCAAAAAAAACGCCGGAGGCGAAAGCTCCGGCGTCGTCAGGTCCGCGTGGGCGCGGGAGTTATTTGCGGTCGGCCACGTCGGTGTGGTGGTGGTGTTGGGCCATCGCGGTGGAGTCGGCGCTGCGGACGACTTTCAGCTTGGGCAGCACCACGATTTCGACCCGGCGGCTTTCGGACTTGGTGCCCTTCGGCGCGGTGTCGGCGTAGCAGGCGATGGTCATCATGCGGTCGGACAGGTGGTCGTGGATCAGGTCTTCGTAGACCGACTTGGCGCGGCGGTAGCTCAGGTCCATGTTGTCTTCCATGACGCCCGGCACTTTGCTTTTGGAGACCGGATCGCTGTCGGTGTAGCCTTCGACGCGGATCATGTAGTCGGGGTAGTCGCGAGCGATGGCGGCGGCGATCTTGGCCAGGGTCGTGTGGGCTTCGGAGCGGTGCAGTTCGTATTTGCCGGAGGCGAACAGGACGTCGTCGAGCACGGTGACGGAAATCGAACCGTCTTCGCGCGGGCGGAACGGCACCTGGTCGGAGGGGGCATCGTTCTTGGATTTGGCCAACAGTTCGTTGGCGGCTTCGAGGCGTTCGGCGACTTCGTCCCGTTCCTTGATCGCCATCCCGCGTTCGTTCAGCATCTGGTGATTGAGGTTGGTCAGGCGGCTGATTTCCTTATCCTGACTGGTGATGATCTGATCCTTTTGGTTGATCGCCTCTTCGACATCGGGCGACATACATCCCGCGAAGGTCATCGCGCTCATCACCGCCACTGAAATCAGGCCCAGCTTCAGAAACTTCATCGCTTCCTCCTTTTGGCCTTTGCCAGGCCGATTCCCCCGTTGACCCGAGCAGGGGAACCAGGAAGCGCCGTTCGCAGCCTAGTTTCCCGTCAGATCGTCGATTGCGATTCCCGGACCGCCGAGCCCTCGCGCCAGGACATCCCTGGCTCGTTCGAGCGCCGCGGATCGATTGCCCTTCAAGATCGGCCGCCAGTAGTTCGAAAACCGGTCCCCTGAAGCCTCCGGATGGAGGAACAACCCCGGTTCGCGCAGTTCCAGCTTCAGGCAGACCCGGACCATCCGCTGCGAGTCGATCACCTGTATCGCACAGGGACCGATCTGGCCGCGGCTGACGGCGCCCTCTGTTTCCATTGTCGGATGCAGACGATCATTTCTTGAATAAAAACCGCGCGGTCCGAGCGGCGCTTTGGTGACTTTCACCAGCCGGCGGCCGGTCGGCGTCTGCACGCGGGCCCAGGCCAGGGAGGAATAGGGCCAGTCCAGCCAGTCTTCGATGGCGTGGTAGGTGGTGTTGCAGGAGGGGAGCACGCCCAGAAAAATAATTTTGGCGCCGGCCTTCACCAGCTTGGCGTAGGGCGAGTCCAGGTGGAAGGTCGAACCGTCTTCGGCGCGGTGGCCGGCCATCAGTTCGGCCGCGCGCGGTCCGCGGCAGGACAGGGAGTGGGTGGGGTGTTCGCTGCGCACGGTGCCGGGCCGGGCGCGGAAGGTTTCGGTCAGGAAGCCCACGCGGGAGGGGGTGGTGGGGGGGTCGAACCAGAGGTCGCCGGGATTGTCGGAGTAGGTCCAGGACAGGGCGGGCATGGCGACGTGGCCGTCGGGACCGAGGGCGTCCAGCAGGCCGTCGATCACGGCGTCGGCTTCGCCATCGACGGGGCCGAAGCTCTTGAGCGAGCTGTGGGCGATCACGGTGTCGCCGGCGCGCAGGCCGAGGGCGCGGAAGCCGTCGGCGATGGAGAGCTGGTTTAACATGGTGCAGGTGAACTCCGAGGCGGTGGCGGGGATCGCATCGGAGCATTGTACCAACAATCTACCATTGGCTAAAGTGCGGAAAATTGTCGGATTAGGGGCGAGAATAGCGTGGTTCGAGTGGATCATGATTCACGGATGGTTTTGTTTGCGTCTGGCATTGCCGTGGAGCCCTACCCACGTCTTTGTGCGCGTCTTTTTTCTGCGCCAACGGCGCAAAATAAGACAGCGAAGGGTTGGCCTGAGGCCTACCCTGGTAGAGCCTATTCGGCCGGAGCGGTGGGTGGGGTAGAATAGCTGCGGCCCGGTAGGGGCCGGGTGAAGGCTAGGAGGCGGCATGAGTTCGATCCAGCGCAAAGTCAATATTCCCGAGGCTGAACTGACGGGGACGCTCGCGATCGTCAGCCGCTTGCAGCAGCAGGTGGTCGAGCCGCTCAAGGAGTCGTTCGTCAACAAGGAAGAGGTCATCGACCTGATCGCGCTGACGGCGGTGTGCGGGGAGAATCTGCTGATTTTTGGACCGCCGGGGACGGCCAAGAGCCAACTGGTGGCGGGGTTCGCGGCGGCGGTGCAGGGGCGGTACTTTGAATATCTGCTGACGCGGTTCACCGAGCCCAACGAAATCTTCGGGCCGGTGGACATTCGCAAGCTGCGCGACGGGGTGGTGGTGACCAACGTGGAAGGGATGCTGCCGAGCGCGGAGATTGCGTTTCTGGACGAGGTGTTCAACGCCAATTCGGCGATTTTGAACAGCCTGCTGACGATCTTGAACGAACGGGTGTTCCGGCGCGGGCGGGAGACGCACAAACTCGATCTGTTCGCGGTGTTTTCGGCGTCGAATTCGCTGCCGGAGGACACCGCGCTGCAGGCGCTGTTCGACCGCTTTTTGCTGCGGGTGCGGTGCGATTCGGTGCCGGAGGAATCGATGGGTTCGCTGCTGGACGCCGGCTGGAAGCTGGAAATCGACCGGCTGGCGGGGGGGAGTGCGCCGGCGTTCGCGGTGACGGTGGCGGAACTGAAGCAACTGGCGCGGACGGTCGGCAAGGTAAGTTTGGCGCCGGCGCGGGATGCCTACATCGAACTGATCCACCGCATCCGGCACGCGGGGGTGGATGTCTCCGACCGGCGGGCGGTCAAGCTGCTGAAAATGGTGGCCGGGTCGGCGCTTATGTCGGGACGGATGGACGTGCACCTGAGCGACCTGTGGGTGCTGCGGTATATCTGGGACAACGAGGACCAGATCGAGATGATCGACCAGATTGTTTCGAGCGCGATCGAGCCGGCGTTGAAGGATGTGAAGCAGGCCGAGGCGGCGGGGGTGCATCCGCGGGCGTTCAACCGGACGGTGATCCGGATCCAGGACCTTTTGGCCGAAGCCAACCGGGTGCAGAAACTGATTCAGAGCGATGGCGGGACGGAGCTGGGGCGGACCTTCTGCCGTGAACGGCTGGCGCGGATCGTCGATCACATGGCCTGGCTGCCGGCGAATGCCGATCACGCCAGTGTGCAGATGCTCAAGCAGACCACCGACAAAATCGAACTGATGCTGGCCAGCGCCGAACGGCCGGCATAAGCGGCCGGCTTCTTCGTCCGATCCGCAGGTTCAGCTCCGGAAGTTGATCCACTCCTCACGAATGTCCGAGGCATTGGCACGGGACGCTGTCCCCAATGGCACAAAGATAAGGATTACATTTTTATAAGAGACTGCCAGAAAATGACTTCCAGTGTTTAGCCCTGCTCCGGCGACCGGGGCGAAATTGAGGGTCTCTAAATCCGCAAT
>JBOHNC010000083.1:0-3232 GCA_050730415.1 Planctomycetota bacterium | reverse complement strand
TGACGCAGGAGCGCCGCGAATTTGCGCCGCAGATTTCCTCATCAAACACTAACAATTCCAAACCCATTTCTCGCGCCAACCCGCCCGGCGCACCATGCCCCTTAGGTTCATGCAGCCGCCCGGAAATGTCCCCCACGCCTTGGCGTTCTTTGCGCCTTCGCGCGAGAAATTTCTTACGCTTCTTTTCTCTCTTCTCCGGTTCCGACCCAACGCCAACTCTTCTCGGTATCTCTGTGCCCCTGTGGTGAATTTTTCTTCTCTCTCACACCGCCAGCGAACTCACCGGCAGCGCCGCCGGCCGCTCGCACGTGCTCGCCAACTCCACCCACTTCCCCGCCCGGTCCGAATCGTGAAACGCGTGCATGATGTCCAGCACGTGATAGGCCAGTTCGCCGTTGGTTCGGTGCGCCCGTTTCTCGCGGATCGCAAACGCCATGTCCACCACGCCGATCCCGCGCGACTGGTCGGGATGGCCGTGGCTGAGCGCCACCTCTTTCCACTCCGCCGGCTTGGCCGGATCGGTCGAACGCTTGAACAGCTTCACCGTCCCGCCGAAACCGTTCGGATCGGGGCAGCTCAGCGTGCCCTCCGTGCCGTAGATTTCCAAAATCGGCAGATTCGCCCGCCACACATCGAAACTGGTGATGATCGTCGCCACCGTCCCCTGGTGGAACTCCGCCACCCCGGTCACATGCGTCGGCACGTCCACCTTGATCACCGTGCCGTTTTTCGGCTGGCTGGTGATGGTGCGCTCGGGAAAACTGATCTTCGCCGCCCCCGCCACGCGCTTCACCGGCCCCAGCAGATGCACCAGCGCCGTCAGATAATACGGCCCCATGTCGAACATCGGCCCGCCGCCGGCTTTGTAGTAGAACTCCGGGTCCGGATGCCAGCTTTCATGCCCATGACAGGTCATGAACGCCGTCGCGCCGACCGGCCGCCCGATCGCGCCTTCGTCGATCAGCTTCCGACAGGTCTGGTAGCCGGCGCCCAAAAATGTACCCGGCGCGCAGCCGACCCGCAGATTCTTCGCCTTCGCCGCCGCCAATACTTTTTGCCCGTCCTCGCGCGTCACCGCGAACGGCTTTTCGCACTGCGTGTGCTTGCCCGCCGCGATCGCCCGCAACGCCACCTCCGCGTGCGCCGCCGGGATGGTCAGGTTGATCACGATGTCAATCGCCGGGTCGGCCAGCAGCGCTTCCACGCTGCACGCCTTCGGCACGCCGAACTCCTCGGCCCGCTTCTGCGCCCGCCCCACGTCGATGTCGCTGACCGCCGCGACGCGCACGGCGGGAAATCGCTTGAGCACGCTCAAGTAGGCGCCGCTGATGTTGCCGCAGCCGATCACGCCGATATTCGTCGGAGCCATTGCCAGTTTCACTTTCGTTGGTGGGAGTCTGTCCACGCCGTGGCCGCTGCGTGGAACCACCCCCAGTCTACCGTATTTTTTCCCCGCGGAGCATCCCCGCCGCCACGGCCCCCCCGCGCGCCAAAACGTTCCGCACACGCAATCGGCCGAAAATGTCCCTCGCGTCTTGGCGTGCTTTGCGCCTTCGCGCGAGACAATTCTTTCTGTTCTGTATTCTCCTCTCCGATTCCAGCGCAACTTCAACTCTTCTCGGTGGCTTGGTGGCTCGGTGGTGAAAATGTTTTCTCTCACACCGCCAGCGTACTCACCGCCAGCGCCGCCGGCCGTTCGCAGCGGCTTTCCAGCGTCACCCATTTGCCCTCGCGTTCGGAATCATGGAAGGCATGCATGATGTCCAGCACGTGATAAGCCAGCTCCCCGCTGGCGCGGTGCGGCCGATTTTCCCGAATCGCAAACGCCATGTCCACCACGCCGATCCCGCGCGACTGCTCCGCGTGCCCATGGCTCAGCGCCACCTCCCGCCACTCCGCCGGCTTGGCCGGATCGCGGCTCGGCTGGAAAATCCGCACCGGCCCGCCGAAGCGGTTGGGATCGAGGCAGCTCAGCGTGCCTTCGGTGCCGTAGATTTCGAGCATCGGCAGGTTGGCCCGCCACACCTCGAAACTCTGCATGATCGTCGCCACCGCCCCCTGGTGGAACTCCACCACGCCGGTGACATGGGTTGGGACTTCAACCTTGAAAACCGTTTTGTCCGGCTCCCAGCCGGCGGCGGCGCGCTCCGGAATCCCAATTTTCGCCGCCCCCGTCACGCGCTTCACCGGCCCCAGCAGATGCACCAGCGCCGTCAGGTAATACGGCCCCATGTCGAACATCGGACCGCCGCCGGGGCGGAACATGAAGGCGCGCTCCGGCCGCACCTCCTGCGCACCGTGCGTGGTCATAAACGCCGTCGCCCCGACCGGCCGGCCGATGGCGCCGTCGTCGATCAGCTTCCGACAGGTCTGGTAGCCGGCGCCCAGAAACGTATCCGGCGCGCAACCGACGCGCAGATTTTTCGCCCGCGCCGCCGCCAGCACTTTTTGGCCGTCTTCCCGCGTCACCGCGAACGGCTTTTCGCAGTGCGTGTGCTTGCCCGCCGCAATCGCCTGCAGCGCCACGGCCGCGTGCGCCGCCGGGATGGTCAGGTTGATCACGATGTCGATCGCCGGGTCGGCCAACAGCGCCTCCACGCTGCACGCCTTCGGCACGCCGTACTCCTGAGCCCGTTGCTGCGCCCGCGCAAGGTCGATGTCGCTGACCGCCGCCACCCGCACGGAGGGGAAATGCTTGAGCGGCTCCAAATAAGCGCCGCTGATGATGCCACAGCCGATCACGCCGATCTGCGTCGGTGCCATGGGAAATTCGCTTTCGTTGAGTGGGGGGGGAAGGGGGTGCGGGTCCGCGCGGTGGCCGATGAGCAGACCCAGCTTCAGTTTACCTGATTTTTGCCGGGGCGGAGCGTGCCACCCCCTGGGAACGCCGGTCATCAAACCGGCTTCTTCGTTTGATCCGTCCTTTCGGCTCCGGAAGTTTATCCCTTCCCTTCGCCCGTCCACCGCATCGTGGCACGGGACGCTGTCCCGTGATTGGAGGTAGATGTCTTTTTCGTTCGTCCCTTTCACGTACCCAGGTTCACGTCGTCACTTCATGTTCTTTAGGATTTAAAGGCGCGCGCTTCGCGCGCCTTTTTTATGCATGGGACAGCGTCCCCAATGGCACAAAGATAAGGATTACATTTTTATAAGAGACTGCCAGAAAATGACTTCCAGTGTTTAGCCCTGCTCCGGCGACCGGGGCGAAATTGAGGGTCTCTAAATCCGCAAT
>JBOHNC010000082.1:0-7686 GCA_050730415.1 Planctomycetota bacterium | reverse complement strand
ATTGCGGATTTAGAGACCCTCAATTTCGCCCCGGTCGCCGGAGCAGGGCTAAACACTGGAAGTCATTTTCTGGCAGTCTCTTATAAAAATGTAATCCTTATCTTTGTGCCATTGGGGACGCTGTCCCGTGATTCGTCGAGTCCATCCACGGCGGTGGATGATGGTGACGCGGCACGCCGATCCCAACGGCCCGCGTTTAAACCGTATGCAATGCTAACAATGCGCCATTCGGCTGGTCAGCCCGTGCCACGAAGGAGGCGCGCTCAGGAGCGCAAGAGTCGGCACGACACCGGCGCTCCCGGGGAGTGGGCGCGCACACCAAGCCGAATGCGCGGTTGTGACGAAGCAGCCGGTCTGATGACCGGCGCGCCCTGGGGAGGGGCTGGGTGAACGGCGCGGGTCTATAATGCAGGGACCGAAGGCGATCGCGAGGGCGACGGGGGGAAATACGAACATGATGGCGATGGCGACGGCGTTGACGCTGGCGGCGGCGAGTTTGAGCTGGCTGGCGCTGAGCCTGCGGCTGCCGTCCGGCCTGGTGAAGCGCTGGGCGCGCGTGACGCTGCGGATGGTCTTGGCGCTGCCGGCAGTGGCGGTTTGGGTTTGGATGGTCTGGTTGGCAACCGTCGTCTCGGCCTTGGGGATGGTTGTTCCCAGTGTTGCATTGTGGGTGATGCTGGGGTCTCTCGTATTTGTGCTGGGCGCGGCGGCGTTGCTGTTTGGTTGGCGAGGTTGGAGGGTGAAGATTGCCGCCGCACCGCCGCCCGCACCGCCCCCAGCGCTTCCACCGCCAATGATTCCGCCAGCGTCAGCGGCGACCGGCGTCGAGGCCGAATGGCCCAGACCGGCCCCTGTCGCGCTCGACGCGCCTGTTGCCGCGCCGCCGGTCGCTCCGGCCGCAGCTGTTGTGACGATCATGCCGGTATCGCGGAGCTGGACGGTGGTCGTGCTGGCGGTGTTGGCCATCGCGTTGGTCGCGCTGCATCTGGTCGCGGTGGAAGCCGCCGCGCGGCAGGGCGACGCCGCGATGCAGGCGTTGCAAGCGCGGGCCGAGGCGCGCTACCGGGCGATATACGGGCCGCCGCCGGTACTGCCTGCCGGGGCTGCCGACGCCGTGCATCGGTACGTTCAGTTGGAGCAAGAGATCGACGGACGCGACCCGCCCTTCGGCGCCGATTTCAATGGCTGGTCGGGGGCTTTCTCCGAGCAGATCGAGGTCAACCGGCGGCCCGCCGCGACCACTCGGTTGACCGATCCGCAGGATGACGGCAGTGAAGCTGCAAGCGACGGCAAAAATGCCGGGCACACCGCGATTGAGTTTCTCGATGCCACCGCCGATGTGCGTCGGCGACTGATTGCCATCTCGAAGCAGTCGGTCTACTCCACCGACGACACGCCGCATTTCGTCCCCAATGGGGAAGTTACCGATCCACGTGCCGGCTCGGTCATGGAGATCCAGGTCTTCGCCAACTACCTGACGATGGATGCCCGCTGCAGGATCGAACAGGGACGCTACGCCGAGGCAGTCGAAGACTTGGAGGCGACCGATGCGATGGCGGACCAACTGACGCGGCGGTCGTCGGGTCTCATCCCCGCGCTGGTGGCGATGGCGGTCCGCGGTATCGATGCGGGCGCGGCCGAGGAACTGTTGGCGCGCCAAGACGCGCCGGAGAAGGTGCTGAAGGAATGGAAAGTCGGCGGCGCTCGCAATTTCCGATCCCAGATGCCGGGCGTTTACGCCGCGGTCGCCCGCCAAGCGCTGGTGAGGGTCAGATATCGTGATTTAATGGCGGCAGCCGCTCGCAAATCGCCCGACCGCGATTGGGAGGCTCCCTTCCTGATCAATCCCTACGTCTACCGCTTGGCGCGGGGTTTTTTGGACCCAAAACTCGCCGCCGACGAACTGGCGATGATCGGGCGGGTCACCGCCGCGGCGCAGACGCCCTTCGAACCGGTCGGCGCGGCGGCGCCGTCACCGGCACTGTCGCGGGATCGCATTATCCGGATTGTCGAGTCTGCCGACGCTTCGGTGCGCAAACAGGCCACTGTCGTCGACGCCTTCGAGGCGCTCGACCGGCTGGCGGTGGCGGTCGATCTGTACCGTTTGAAGCACGGCGCCTATCCCGCGACGTTGCAGGCGCTGGTGCCGGAATTTCTGCCGGCGATTCCGGCCGATCCGTTTGGCGGCAAGCCACTCAAGATGCGGTCGGTGCCGGGCGGCGTGGTGCTGTTTTCGGTCGGCTGGGACGGGAATGAAAAAACCGGCGCGCGCGGCGCGAGCGGGTCCACCCGCGATTGGGACCAAAATGCCTCCGGTGGTGCCGTCCTCGCGGTGTACTTGGGCAAGGCCTACGACGACGACCTGAAGGCGTTTCGCGCGGCGTGGGCCAAGGAGCACCCGGCGGCGACCAGCGCGGCGAGTGGAGCGGCGCTGGGCGCAGCGCCGGGCGGGAAGTAGCCGGCGTTTCTTTTGCGGCGTGCTGCTAGAATGATGCGGCGCTGGCGAACGGGGTTTGAACCCGCGCGCCGCGACGCGGGGAACTCAGACCATGGCCCATTCCAAACCACCCGACCCTCCGCGCGAGGGGGCCCAGGGAAGCCAGGCGCTGCGCTCGGGCGGTTTTGCCGGGCTGCCGGGAGCCGCCGGTTCGAGCCAGGCCGCGAATGCCGGCATGGCCGGCGCCGGGAGCGCGGGCGGAGGGGGTACGGGCGCGGGCGAGGACGGGGCGGCGCTGCGGGTGGTGACGTTTCATGTGGGCGACAACCTATACGGGCTGGACATCAATTCCATCCGCGAAATCCGGCGGCTGCCCGCCATCACCGCGTTGCCGGGGCAGCCGGCGTTCGTCGAAGGCGTCATCACGCTGCGGGGCGAAGTCATTCCGGTGTTGGATTTGGCGCGGCGGATGAACATCGCGGGGCGGACGCAGGTGGCCGAGGCGCTGGCCAAGCGCAAGCTGATCATTGGCTTCGTCGAAAACGGCGTGATGGGGTTCATCGTCGATTCGGTTTCGATGCCGGACACGGTGCGCAAGAGCGAAATCGCGCCGCCGGGCGAACTGTTCAAAGATGCGGCGGCGGGGGCCGGCAGCAGCGGGGGCGGGACGAGCGGCCTGGTGGTGGGGTTGATTCAGCGGCCGAGTGCTGCGGTGCAAAACGACCGGCTGCTGATTTTGCTCGATTTGAAACACGTCTGGGGCCAGGGCGACGCGGGGCCGCTGGCGGAGGCGGAGGAATGAGCGGCGAGCACGGCCGGCGGCTGGTGGTCGGGCAGGCGGTGGGATCGGGCGCGCCGGGCGGCGCGCCTGGTGGCGCAGGAGCCTGCGCGGGCTGTGCGCGGGTGGCTCGAGCGCGCGCCGGGCAGCATCCATTTTTCGTCGCGGAGCTGCGCGAGTCGCTGCTTTTTTTGCATGACGATCAGCGCTACACCGGGCACTGCGTGCTGTTCCTGAAAACCCACGGCGAGCATCTGCATGGGCTCGCGCCGGAAACTCAGGCGGGGCTGGCGGCCGACGTGGCCGATGCGGCGCGGGTGCAGGCGGCGCTGTTGAAGCCCAAGCGGATCAACTACGAGTGCCTGGGCAACGTGCTGGCGCACATCCACTGGCATGTGATCCCGCGCTACGAGTGGGATCCGGAGCCGCAGAGCGTGATCTGGGTGCGGCCGGCGGCGGAGCGCGCCAGCGGGGCGGATGGGACAGCGGTGGCGGCACTGGCGGCGAAAATGCGGGCGGCGCTGGCTGATCGGGTGGGCCATCGGGGCGAGTGACGGTACAATTTTGCTCGCGCAGGCCGTGCCGGCGTCCGCGGGGCGGGCGGTTCGGGCGGCGCGCCAGCCTGCTGGCGGCGCGTCAAGCTTGAACCTGTTCGTGGATGCCGAAAACCATTCTGCCGTCCCGCCGGGACTCGGAAACCTTCGCTCTCGCTCCTTTCCCAGCACTGAAGTGCTGGGCCATGGCTCTGGCGTCCCGCAGGCGGGACTCCATGGCTGACGGAGGGGCAGGAGCAGTAACAGCCCACTGCAAGTTTGAAGTGGCATTCGTGGCGTCCGAAGAAAAATAGGGGGAATTGCAGCCATGCCGTCCAAACACAAAAGCGATTCGAAGGAAGCCGGCGCGGCCAAGCCGGCCAAGCCGGCCAAACCGGCCAAGGAGGCCAAGGCGCCGAAGCCGCCGAAGCTGTCCGGCTACGACCAGATGGTGTATCGGCGCTGCGGGCGGAGTGGCCTGCTGCTGCCGGTGGTGAGTTTGGGCTGCTGGCACAATTTCGGCGACGACGATTCGGAAAAGGCACGCCGCAAAAAGGTGCTGTTCCGGGCCTTCGATCTGGGCATCACGCATTTCGACCTGGCGAACAACTACGGCCCGCCGCCGGGCACGGCCGAGACGAACGTCGGCAAGGTGGTGCGCGAAATGCCGCGCGACGAACTGATCGTCAGCAGCAAGGCCGGCTACCGAATGTGGGCGGGGCCGTACGGCGAGTGGGGCAGCAAAAAATATCTGATCGCCAGCTGCGATGCGTCGCTGAAGCGGATGAAGCTGGACTACTTCGACATTTTCTATCACCACCGGCCGGACCCGAACACGCCGCTGGAAGAAACCATGGCCGGGCTGGAGCAGCTCGTGCGTAGCGGCAAGGCGATCTACGCGGGCGTGAGCAATTATTCGGGCGAACAGACGGCACGGGCGGCAGGGCTGCTCAAGCAACTTTCCGGCGGGCGGGTGCCGCTGACGATTCACCAGCCGCGCTACAACATGCTCGACCGGCGCATCGAACCGGACCTCCTGCCGCAGGTGGAGGCGCACGGGTTCGGCGTGATTCCGTTTTCGCCGCTGGCGCAGGGGCTTTTGACGGGGAAGTACATCGACGGGGTGCCGAAGAATTCGCGGGCGGGGCGCGGCAATCCGTTCCTGAAGCCGGAGCATGTCACGCCGGAGCTGGTGGCCAAGCTGAAGGGGCTCAATGCGATCGCGCAGAAACGCGGGCAGAGCCTGGCGGCGATGGCGCTGAGCTGGATTCTGCGCGACGAGCGGATCACCTCGGCGCTGATCGGCGCGCGGACGGTGGAGCAGGTCGAGGCCAACGTCGAAGCGGCGCGGAACACGACGTTCGCGAAGGAAGAACTGGACGAAATCGACCGGATTCTGGCGGGGCGCTGACCCCACCGGGGAAACGCACCGGCACTGCGTATAATTGGGGCGTCTTTCCGTTCGTCCCTCGGGGAGGCTGCACGCTATGGATCGTTCGCCCCCGCCTGCCCCGGATTCCGACCGACCGTCCGACGCCGCGCCTGAGGCGTCTGGTTCGAGGTCGGCTTCAGCCTCGGAAGCGAAGCAGGCGTCGCAAGCCGTCGCGCCCGGCGCGAATGCCGCGAATAGCGCGAATGGCGCAGCCGGAGGCGCGGGCGGCGGATCGATCCGCTCGCGGGCGCGGCTGGGGGATCTGCTGGCGCATTTCGAGCGGCTGCTGAACGCCGACCTCGGCGACAGCCCGACCCGCAGCATGGAGGCGCTCAGCTATTTGGTGCGGCTGACGCGCGAGACAATCAAAGAGCTCGCGCGCGCGCGGTGTTTTCTACGCGCGAGTGCGCTGGCTTACAGCACGATCCTATCGCTGGTGCCGCTGCTGGCGATGGTGATGGCGCTGCTCAGCATGCCGGCGCTGGCGAGCCATCAGGAACGGGTCATCAACAGCATCGTCGATTCGCTGACGCCCGGGGTGGATGAAGACAAGACCTGGGGCCAGAAGGGCGTGCAGCGGTACATCCGGGTGACGATCCGGACGGTGGGCGGGCAGAACAAGGAAATCATCGGGCAGCAGTTGGCGGGGCGGGCCTATCCGACCAATCCGACCGGCGATGAGCCGATTCTGATCAAGCGCGAAATCCCGCTTACTGCCGACCCCAAAGATGAACCGCCGCCGCCGCCGTTGCCGGCCGGGGGAGCGCCGGTGCATCTGGAAAGCAAATTCGCGCCGCGGCGTTATTTCTGGACCACGGTGGACCGGCTGCAGCCGGTGTATTCGGACGGCGACGCCGGCGACCGCATCCGCGTGGTGGGCTTGGACGATCAGGGCCAGCGCAAGGCGGAGGTGTACACTTACCTGGGGAATTTCACCTCCAAGGCCGGCGCGGTGGGGCTGATCGGCTTCGTGCTGCTGATGTACATCGTATATTCGATGCTGAGCCGGATCGAGAACACCTTTTCGGAAATCTGGGGCGTGCGGCGGCGGCGCAATTTTTTCCAACGCGTGTCGCTGTACACGGCGCTGGTGTTCTGGGGGCCGATCGTGCTGATCGCGGCCAGCGCGGGGCTGGAGTTCATGGCGCACCTGGAAGTCGTGACGCGGCTGGGCTTCATCGGACCGCTGATGCTGCGGCTGATCGGTCTGGCGATCACCGCGATGGTGCTCACGAGCGCCTACATCATCCTGCCCAACGCGGGGGTGCGGTTCCGGCCCGCCTGCACCGGCGGGCTGATGGCGGCGGTGCTGTGGGTGCTGGCGAGCTACGGGTTTTCAAGCTACATTGCGATGACCGGCGGGGGGTCGTACCAAAAGGTCTATGGGACGCTCGGGCTGCTGCCGATGATCCTGATTCTGATCTACATGTCGTGGGTGATTCTGCTGTTCGGGGCGGTGGTGAGTTTCACGATTCAGAACTTCGGAGACCTGGATCGGAAGTCCCTGCTGCAGCACCGCGCCGAGGAAACGCAGGTGTATATGGCGCTGCGGCTGTGCGTGGAAATCGTGCGGGCGTTCCGGGCCGGCGCGGGCGGAGAGACCGGCGCGAGCGGTGAGACCGGCGCGGCGGGAGTGGTCTCGGGCGCTGCGCCAGGGACCGCGCGGGGCGAAAGACCGGCGGGCTGGCGCAGGTTATTTCATCGTCGGCCGGCGGGAGCGCGGACGCCGCAGCAGATCGTGGCGGCTGAAATCGAGGTGCCGCCGTATGCGGTGGAGGCGATCGCCGAGAAACTGGTCGCCGCGCGGCTGCTGTGCGAGGCGGCCGATCAGCCCGGGCGGCTGATGCCGGCGCGCGATCCGGATACGATTGCGGTGTACGAAGTCCTGACCGCCATCCGGCCGAAACTCACCGCCATCCCCGCGCGGTCAACCCATCCGGAGCGGGACGCGATTGCCGGTGTGATCCGGTCGGTGGCCAAGGCGGAGGTGGAACGCTTGGAGGGCCTAACGCTGGGGCAGTTGACCCGGCGGCTGGACGCGCACCTGCGGGGCGAAAGCGCAGCGGCCGACCGGCCCGTCGGGATGGCCGCGTTGGACGCGGCGCTGGCCGAGGGCGCGTGAGGTCGGGTTGGCATTCAAAATACATATCTCATACGAATCCCAGTTAATCATTTCCGCTCGGGAATCAAGCGGATTCGGTCTTGGTTGCCTGCCCCCATGTAACCGCACCTGACCCACAACTTCTCCGTCGTCCGATTCTTGCGCCCGGAGGGCGCAGACAATTAATAGCAGGGGGTGCAAACCCCCGGAATGGAGGGTCGTGGCGAGGCGCTTCTTCTCGCCACGACCCTCTCAAACGGTTCTTCCGCGCGATCCGAGGGATCTCAGCACCGCCGTCGCATCAACGCGCGGAAACGCACCCGACCTGTACCGCACGCTTCCCTTTCGATTCACCCCCGCGAACCAAGGTCGGAACAGGCCTGCATTTTCTGCGGTTCTTATCAG
>JBOHNC010000081.1:0-7239 GCA_050730415.1 Planctomycetota bacterium | reverse complement strand
GGCAGGCGGCGCGGGCGGCGCGGCCTGGGCACGCTGCTTGAGGGTGGTTTTGGCGGAAGCGGCGCGGGTGGCGTAGCGTCGCGGGCGGGAAGAATGCGGCATCGAAGTTCTCCCTCCGGTGCGGTGCTCGGCCCCTCAGATTCAGCAGCCTGCGGGGACCGGCGCGATGGAAAAGAGACATTCTACCCAGCTTTGGCCGCGGCAAAGCGCAAAACCGGCGGGAAGCCGCCGGGGAATTGCGGGCGGGCCGGGCGATCGTGGGAAAATGGCGGCGCGAGCGCGCGGCGCGCGGTAGGATTAGGGCTTGGAACCTGCCGAGCACCCCCGATGTCCCATCCGCCCGAAACCAGCACCAATCCGGAGCGCTCCGCCCCGGAAAGCGGCGGCGCCAGCGGCGTCGGCGGTGCGGACGACCTGGCCGCACGGCTGCGCGACGCGGCGCTGGGGGAATTGGACGAGCTCGAACTGGCGCGGCTGCACGCGGAGATCGCCGCGCGGCCGGACGCCGCGCAGCAGGGCGCGGAGCTGGCCCGGCTGGCGCGCCTGGAACGGATGCTCGGGCATGTGCAATCTCATCCGGCGCTGGGGCCCTCCGAACCGGTCGAAACCTGGCGAATGCAGACGCTGCACAAGGCCAAAGTCGAAGCGGCGCGGCTGCGACGCACGCGCCAGAGCGCCAAGCTGCCGGTGGCACGGCCGCCGATTTCGCACCGTCAACTGGCGGGGCTGGTGACCGGATCGGAGACGGCGCCGGATGAACCGGAAGGCGAGGACCTGCCGGCCGTCGCGGCGCTGGCGGCTTTCGCGGCGCGAGCGGAACTGCGGGCGCAGATGCCACCGGAGCGGGCGGAATTCGAACCCGGGGTGCGACGGTTTTTTTGGGTCATTTCGCTGACGCTGGCGGCAGGGCTGGTGGTCGCGCTGTTCGTGATGGCGCAGTTGCTCCACCACTGGGACCCGGAGGCCACGCCGCGGACCGGCGCGGTCAGACCGCCAACCGCACCCGCACCGCGAACCGCGCCGGTCCCGGCCGACAACCCCGAGCAGCCGCTCACCGACGCGGAACAGACCTGGGTGCTGGTGAACTTCCTGGGCGCGCATCCGCAGGTGCTGTTCGCCGGGCGGCGCGAGGTGCGGGTGGCGCTCAGCGGCGCCGTGATGCCGCCATTCTGGGGCGCGCCGGCCCCAGCGGCGCCGTCGACCCCGTTGACCGGGACGACCGGGACGACCGGGGCGACCGGGGTGACCGTGGCGCCCGTGGAGCAGCTTGAAGCGGCCGAGGCGCCGGCAAACTGGGAGGCCATCGCGCTGCATGGCAAGGTTCAGACCGTGCGGCTGACGCTGCGGCCGGTGGATCGGCGCGACCTGACGATCGAGGTCGATCCGGTGGGGCTCGCAGCGGCAACGGCGCCGGGGCCGGGGCCAGCGGCGTCTTCGGCGGCCGCGGCGCGCAATGCCGGCGGGTGGGAGGTGACGATCCGCCAGCCAGCCGCGTCCGCGCCGGTGATCTTTGAAGTGCCTGCACCGCCGGGCGGCCAGGCAGCGGGACTGGCGATCGAGCGGGTGCCGCTGGCAACCGGGCAGGAGCAACTGCGGTTCTGGGCGCTGCCCGCGGCTGACGCCGACCAGAACCTGACCGCGGCCGACAGCACGGTGCTCCTTTCGAAAGCCTGGGTGGTGCTCAGCGAACACCTGCTGCCGGCGCCGGCCGGGCCGGGGCATTGGAGGGTGACCGCGCCGGCCGAGTCGGCTCAGGGGCGCCATCCTGCAAGGGGCGGTCAAACCGGCGCGGACCGGTTGTTTGTGGGCTGGGCCGACTTGGACTACCACCTGTGGGCGCGGCTGCCGCGCGGCGAAATGCACTGAGTTTGGGCTTTCCCTGCCTGCGGCACGCTTCCCACGGTTTTCTCGCGTTGTTTTCTCGGCGCAAAAATATCTTGGTTTTCTCGACGTCTCTGGGACTCGGTGGTGAAATATTTTTTTAGAGCAGCGCGCCGAATTTGCGTTTGCGCTTGGCGAAGTCGGTCAGGGCTTGGGCCAGGTGGTTGCGGCGGAAGTCCGGCCAGCAGACCTCGGTGGACCAGAACTCCGCGTAGGAGGCCTGCCACAGCAGGAAGTTGGACAGGCGCATTTCGCCGGCGGTGCGGACGATCAGGTCGGGATCGGGCAGGCCGGAGGTGTGCAGTTCGGTGTCGAGCCGGTCGGCGGTGACTTCATCCGGGCGCAGCCGGCCGTCGTGAACCAGGCGGGCGAGGCGCTGAGCGGCGTCGGCGATTTCCTCCCGGCCGCCGTAGTTCAGCGCCAGGGTCAGGCGCAGGCCGCGGTTGGCGGCCAGGAAGTCGATGGTTTTCTGGAGTTCCTCGCGGGCGAAGTCGGGCAGTTCGGCCACCCGGCCGATGGTGCCCAGCGAGACGCGGTTCTGCATCAGTTCGTCGCGTTCGGAGACAAGAAAGCGCTGCAGGAGAATCATCAGGAAGTCGGTTTCGTCGGCGGGGCGTTTCCAATTTTCGGTCGAGAAGGCGAAGAGGGTCAGGTACTGGATGCCGATTTCGCCGCAGGCGCGGACGATGTCGCGGATCGATTCGGCGCCGGCTTCGTGGCCGCAGACGCGGGCGAGGTTGCGGCCGGTGGCCCAGCGGCCGTTGCCGTCCATGATGATGCCGATGTGGCGCGGGAGCACCGCTGGGGGCGCGCCGTCGGGCCAAAGCACCGCTTGCGGACGTGGCTGAATCACCGAGGACATAGGCTTGCGTCGATCCCCATGTTTCGTGCGGGCCGGTTCGCCGCGAACAGGACGTTAATCATAGCGGAAATGGCGGGCGAAGTCCACATCTGGCTGGGAGCGGCGGAGCGGCGGCCGGGGGGGCTCATTTGTGCGGGCTGAACAGCGGCGCGTCGTCGGGCTGACCGACGGCGCGGTTGTGGGCCTTGACCTTCTCCGGGTCGATTTCGGCGGTGACAGAGCCGGGCGCGAAGGTCAGGGTTTTCAGGCCGTACATCGGGCTGGTGGGCTGGATGGCGACCATGTCCTTGGCCTGCTGCGTCTGCGGATGGTTGCCTTCGAGCTGATCGAAGCCTTCGATGAAGCCGGCGCGGAAGATCGCGTCGATGGCGGCGTGCAGGATGGGCGGGGCGTCTTCGCCTTTGAGATTCTTGAGCGCGTTGATCTGGAAGGTCAACTGATCGCCGGTGATCGCGAGATCGGCGTCGATGTCGAGGTTGAGCCACTGGCCGGGGTGCAGGGGATCCTGGACGGACAACTGACCGGTGATGCCGCCGGCGCGGGTTTTCAGGTTGAGGCCGCCGAGTTTTTGCTGGGGGTTGTTTTTGAGCCACTCCTGGACGAGGTTCATCCACTCGACATCGGTGAGGGTGACGGTGGCGGGCTTGCCGGCGACGACCTGCTGGTGGGCGTCGACGCAGCGGTTCCAGGCGGCGTCGATTTTGTCCTGCGGCAGGGTTTCGCCGGAATACTGCACGGCCGGGGCGGGGGTCTCGGTGCTGGTATAGAAGGAGGTGACCTGGTGGACCTTGTAGTAGCCATAGCCGATGACGCTGGCGACGCTGCCGCAGCACAGGAGCAGCACGATGGCGATGGCGAGGCCGAGGCCGCCGCAGAACCAGCCGAGGCCGGAACGCTTGCGGGGCGCGGAGGCGGGGGCGTTGTTCTGGAGGTTGCTCATGAGCGTCTCCTGGGAAGTTGGATGGATCGGACCGGGTTGCCAGTATACGGTGAAAAGACGGGAACGACGGGGTGGATGGGGGGGCAAAAATGGCGGCGGAGCGGCAAAGAATCGGGCAATCGTCAGGTGTCATTTTGACACTGCGTTCTTGAAATGACATGGAATTGGCATGGATTCATCCAAAAACAGGGCTTACAAAACGAAGCTAACTTGGATTTATATGATTGCTCTTGTGCAATTATATGTATACATTGGAGTTGGGGTCTGGCATGGAGAATGCATTGAATTCCTATGGGGGGGGAGGCTGGAACGAACGAGGGATGAAGCTTGAAGCTTGAAGGATGAAGGAAAAAGAAGAAAAGGAAGAAGAGAAGAACGGCGAGTCGGGCCTCGCCTCAGAAAGGCGGCGGACACGCGTGTCGTTCCCCGCCGCCGCACGCCAGAGGAGAAAAAAATGGTGGATGCATCCAGGCTGACGCAGAAATGTCAGGAAGCGGTTCGCGACGGGCATTCGCTCGCGGTCGAACACGGGCAGCAGGAGGCCGACGTAGAGCACCTGCTGGTCGCGTTGATCGACCAAGAGGAGGGGCTGATTCCACGGCTGTTCGAAAAAATGGATGTGCCGGTGGAGCCGTTCCGGGCGGAACTGGAGCGGGACCTGACGCGGCGGCCGAAGACCGTCACCGGCCAGGGCGCGGCGCCAGACAAGATGTATCTCACGCTGCGGCTGTCGAAGCTGCTCGAAAAGGCCGATGCGGAAGCCAAGCGGCTGAAGGACGATTTCATTTCGGTCGAACACCTGGTGCTGGCGATGCTGGAGGAAGACGGCGCGTCGGTGGCGGCACGGACCTTCCGGACTTTCCATGTGACGAAGGAGCGGTTTTTGGCGGCGCTGGCGGCGGTGCGCGGCACTCAACGGGTGCAATCGGACAATCCGGAATCGACCTATGAGGTGCTGGAGAAATACGGCCGCGACCTGGTGAAGGAGGCGCACAAGAACAAGCTCGACCCGGTCATCGGCCGGGACGCGGAAATCCGGCGGGTGATCCGGATTCTCTCGCGCAAGACCAAAAACAATCCGGTGCTGATCGGCGAGCCGGGCGTGGGCAAGACCGCCATCGTCGAAGGGCTGGCGCAGCGGATCGTGCGCGGCGACGTGCCGGAGGGGTTGAAGGACCGCACCGTCTACGCGCTGGACCTCGGCGCGCTGGTGGCCGGCGCCAAATATCGCGGCGAATTCGAGGAACGGCTGAAGGCGGTGCTGAACGAAGTGAAGCAGGCCGAGGGCCGGATCATCGTGTTCATCGACGAGCTGCACACGATCGTGGGCGCGGGGAAGACCGACGGGGCGATGGACGCCGGCAACATGCTGAAGCCGATGCTCGCGCGCGGCGAACTGCACTGCATCGGCGCGACGACGCTGGACGAATACCGCAAGTACATCGAAAAGGACGCGGCGCTGGAACGGCGCTTCCAGCCGGTGATGGTCGAACCGCCGACGGTCGAAGACACCATCTCGATTTTGCGCGGGCTGCGGGAACGGTTCGAAGTCCACCACGGGGTGCAGATCAAAGACAACGCATTGGTGAGTGCGGCGGTGCTTTCGAACCGCTACGTGGCGGACCGGTTTCTGCCGGACAAGGCGATCGACCTGATCGATGAAGCCTGCGCGATGATCCGCACCGAGATCGACTCGATGCCGACCGAACTGGACGAAGTGACGCGGCGGACGATGCAGTTGGAAATCGAGCAGGCGGCGCTGAAAAAGGAGGGCGACCCGGTTTCGAAAAATCGGCTGGAAGGGCTGAAACGGGAGCTGGCCGACTACAAGGCCAAATCCGACGCGCTGCGGGCGCAGTGGGAAGTCGAGAAGAAAACGATCGAGAAGATCCACGCGCTGAAGGAAGAAATCGAGCAGAAGAAGCAGGAGATGGAAAAGGCCAAGCGCACCTACGATTTGAACCGCGCGGCCGAACTGATGCACGGCATTCTGCCGGACCTCGAGAAGAAACTGACCGCCGAACTGGCCAAACACAAGACCGGTGGCAAGCGGCTGGTGCGCGAGGAAGTCACCGAGGAAGAAGTGGCCGAGATTGTCTCCAAGTGGTCCGGTGTGCCGGTGACGCGGCTGATGGAAGGCGAACGCGAGAAGCTGCTGAAGCTGGACACGATCCTGCATGAGCGGGTGGTGGGGCAGGAGGAGGCGGTGCAACTGGTGGCCGACGCGGTGGTGCGGGCGCGGTCGGGAATCAAGGATCCCAAGCGGCCGGTGGGTTCGTTCATTTTCCTGGGCCCGACGGGCGTGGGGAAAACCGAACTGGCGCGGGCGCTGTCGCAGGCGCTGTTCGATTCGGAGGAGGCGATGATCCGGATCGACATGTCGGAATACATGGAGAAGCACACGGTGTCGCGGCTTTTGGGTGCGCCGCCGGGGTATGTCGGCTACGACGAAGGCGGGCAGCTCACCGAAGCCGTCCGTCGCAAGCCCTACGCGGTGCTGCTGTTCGACGAGGTCGAAAAAGCGCACCACGACGTGTTCAACGTGCTGCTGCAAATTCTCGACGATGGGCGGGTGACCGACGCGCAGGGGCGGACGGTGGACTTCAAGAACACGGTCATCATCATGACCTCGAACCTGGGCTCGCACCATCTGATGGAAGGGCTGACGAAGGACGGGACGATCACCGAAGGAGCGCGGGAGGCGGCGATGCGGGAGCTGCGCAATCACTTTAGACCGGAGTTCCTGAACCGGGTGGATGACATCGTGATGTTCAAGCCGCTGACTTTCGAGGAGATCAAGCAGATCATCGGGATCCAACTGGGCGTGCTGAAAGCGCGGCTGGCGGCGCAGGAGATTGGGTTGGAGCTCGACGACCTGGCGAAGAATCACCTCGCCGGCGACGGGTACGATCCGGTGTACGGCGCGCGGCCCTTGAAGCGGACGATCCAGCGGCAGTTGGAGACGGCGATCGGACGGAAGATCATCGCGGGCGAGGTGCCGCCGGGCGCGCTGGTGCATGTGACGGAGAAGGGCGGGAAGTTGGTGTTCGCGGTGGAAAAAGGGGTGGCGGTGTAGGGCTCTGGAAAGGAGGACCAGAGAAGAACAACGGTCGCGCTGCGCGCGCTTGTTTTTGCATGGGACGCTGTCCCGTGATTCGATCTACATGTCTCACGCGAGCAGGGCTTCGCGCGCAAAGAGGCAGGCATTCGGCCTCGTTTTTTCGGAAGATTTAAAGGCGCGCGCTTCGCGCGCCTTTTTTATGCATGGGACGGCGTCCCCAATGCCACAATGTACAGGGACATTTCCGAGGCGGAGAGCGGGAAGATTGGGATGGGAACGTAAAATGGAACGCCGCGCGGCGGCAGACCGTCGTGTGCGGCAGGTCATCGACAGGAGTTTTTGCCATGGCTCAGGTTTTTCCCTTTCGGGCGATTCGCTTCGATGCGGCGGCGGCGGGCGCGGCGATGCCGGCGCTGGTGGCGCCACCCTACGATGTGATCGACGCGGCGCGGCGGGACAAGCTGGCGGCGATGTCGCCTTACAACGTGGTGCGGA
>JBOHNC010000080.1:0-13020 GCA_050730415.1 Planctomycetota bacterium | reverse complement strand
CTGACCAGCCCGTGTCCAGCGAGTCCTCGAGCGTTTCCGCGGGACAGCGCGTTTCGCGCTCCTCTTCTCTGGGAGCGCCGTCACCAGACCGGCCCTCCCAGGGAAAAGCCGGGGGAAAAGAGGAAATCCGTGAAGCCGCGCTGGAGTGCGGCGCTCCCAGGGGGGCGTTCGTTTGTTTCGAGAGCGAGCGCGGGGGCGTTCTTTCGATTTCCCTTCATTCTTCAGGATTCAAGATTCAGGCTTCAGGATTTTCTTGCGCGCATCGCGCGCATTCTCGTCTTCCTTCATCCCGCATACTTCAGACTTCATCCTTGGTTTTCATTCGCCACGGAGCCGCCTGCGCGATTTGGGCGAGGAGCGGGTGAGGTCACCCGCGCTCCCAGGAGGGGGTGCGTTCGAGAGGGGGTGCTCGCGCCGGGCGGAGCGGCATTCGGGCGAAGAAGGCAGAGAAGAGGCGGCCGGGCGCGGCGGCGCGTATAATGCGTTCACCCGTTGCGACCTTCAGGCTTCCCGCCACGAAAGGCCGTCCGCATGAAAAATGTCCGGGTCACCATGCTGCGCGAATCGGCCCAACCGACGCTCCAATTTGACCTGCCGCCGGAATACCGCTTCCGGCCGTTCCGTTCCGGCGACGAGACGACCTGGACCGCGATCCAGCGGGCGGCCGAGCCGTTTCTGACCATCGACGACAAGCTTTTTGGCGAGCAATTCGGGGCGCATCCGGAGGCGCTGCCGGAACGCATGCTGTTCGTGGAATCGGCCGCCGACGGCGCGGCGATCGGGACGATTACGGCGTGGTGGAAGCCCGGTTGGCGCGACGGCCGGGAGTGGGGCCAGATTCACTGGGTGGCGATCATGCCGGCGCATCAGGGCAAAGGCCTGAGCAAGCCGATGATGACCCGCGCGATGAACCTGCTGCTCAAGTATCACGTCCGGGCCATGCTGAGCACCTCGACCGGGCGGCTGTACGCGATCAAGGTGTACTTGGATTTCGGCTTCGTGCCGGCGCCCGAGGATCTGGCGCAGCCGGAAACCCGCGCGGCCTGGCAGGCGGTGAGCCGGAACCTGAATCATCCCTTGTTGAACTCGCTGTCATCCTAGAAAATGGCGCTGCTACTTCCCTGACTTCGCCGCGAACCGCCGCATGGAGTTCCACCCCTTGCCGTCAATCTACGACCTGAAGCCGAAATTCCAGAACCTGCTGCGGCCGATCCTGCGCCTGCTGCACCGCTGGGGGGTTTCGCCCAACGCGATCACGCTGGCGGCGCTGGCGCTGAGTTTCGCGACGGGGGTGGCGCTGGGTTTCAGCCGGGAGCCGGGGCGGCGCGCGCTGCTGTTGGTGGTGCCGGCGGCGCTGTTCGTGCGGATGGCGCTGAACGCGCTGGACGGGATGATGGCGCGCGATTTCAAGCTGTACTCGAATGTGGGCAAAATCCTGAACGAATTCGGCGATGTGATTGCCGACTCGGCGATCTATTTCCCGCTCATTTTCACCATCGACCCGGTGCAGGCCGGATCGCTGCTCCTGGCCGACGCGGCGCGCTACTCGATGCTGGGGTTCGTGGGGCTGGCGATTCTGTCGGAGTTCGCGGGCATCCTGGCCGTCGACCTGTGCGGCAAGCGGCTGTACCAGGGGCCGGGCGGCAAAAGCGACCGCGCCTTTCTGATCGGGCTGTACACGCTGGTGCTGTTTTTCTGGCCGGGGCTGAACCGCTGGGCGCTGTACTATTTTGGTGTGCTGGACCTGCTGGTGGTGCTGAGCATCGGCAACCGGCTGTCGGCGGCGCTCAAGCTGGCCGCCGCGCCGGCGGCGGCCCCCCACTCCAACACCCCCAGCACTCCCACCGCGGCGGCGACGGCGGGGCCGGCCGATTCGGCAGCCAGTTCGGCGGCCGGTTCGGCGATGGGCGGCGCAGCGGAGACGGCTCATGAGTGAACTCCTGCGGCGGCTGGCGCACCCCACGCCACTCTGGCTGATGGGGGAAATCCTGGCCGGGATGCTGGTCTTTGCGACGGCGCTGGTCTGGACGCTGGCGGCACTGAAACCGCAGGCCAAGCTGGGCGAAGTGAAGCTGAAGGTGAAGGCCTGGTGGCTGATGGGCGGCATATTCTTCGGCGCCATCGCGATCAGCAGCAGTCTGTCCTACCTGATGATCGCGCTGCTGTGCTATCTGGCTTTGAAGGAGTACTTCACGCTGCAGCCGACCACCACGGCCGACCGGGGCGCGCTGTTCTGGGCCTACCTGGCGATTCCGATCCAGTTCATGTTCATCTACATCGCGTGGTGGGACATGTTTCTGATTTTCATCCCGGTGTATGTGTTCCTGTTCATCTGCATCCGGCAGATTCTGACCGGCGTGACGCAGGATTTCATCGCGCGGACGGCGCGGATTTTCTTCGGCGTGCTGCTGTTTGTGTTCTGCCTGAGCCACATGGCTTACCTGCTGGCGAAGGACGTGGAGTTCCCGCATTTGCCGCCGTTCGGCCGACAGATGCTGCTGTTTCTGGTGTTCCTGACGGAGATGAACGACGTGTGCGCGTTCACCTTCGGGAAGCTGTTCGGGAAGCACAAGATGGCGCCGACGGTCAGCCCGAACAAGACCTGGGAGGGCTTCGCGGGCGGGGTGATTTGCGTCACGATTGGCGGCGGGCTGCTGCATTTTCTGACGCCCTTCCACCTGATTCCGGCGATGGCGCTGGGGACGCTGATCGGCCTGGCGGGAGTGCTCGGCGACCTGTGCACCTCGGCGATCAAGCGCGACATCGGGGTGAAGGACGCGAGCGATTTCATCCCCGGGCACGGTGGAGTGATGGACCGGGTGAATTCGCTGACCTTCGCGACGCCGCTGTTTTTCCACGCGGTGAATTATTTTTGCTACTCCTACAACGACCCGCACGCGGGCGGCGGGGCGCGGGCGCTGCACGGGTTCCTGATGGCGCATGCGCCGTGGGTGTTCCGCTGGTGAGTTCGCGCGGCGCCCAACGGGCGCGCCATGGCGGGGGCGGAGAGAAGCGGCGCGCGGGCGGGGCCGGTGAGGGGCACGCATGAGCTGGCTCATCCGGGCCGTGTTCTACCTGGCGATCGTGCGGCCCTTTCTGTTTCTCGTCATCGGCGTGGCGGTGAAAGGGCGGCCCTACCTGAACAGCCAGAAGCAGTTCATCCTGATCGCCAACCACAACAGCCACATGGACACGATCGTGCTGATGAGTCTGTTCAAGCTGGCGCGGATGAAGCACGTTCACCCGGTGGCGGCGGCGGATTATTTTTGCGCCAACAAGGCGTTTCATTTTTTTGTTTCGACGTTTTTCAACATTCTGCCGATTCCCCGGACCAAATTTACCCGCGAGAACAACCCGATCGACGCCATGCGGAAGGTGGTGCAGAGCGGGGACAGCCTGATTCTGTACCCGGAAGGCAGCCGGGGGGAACCGGAGCAAATGGCCAAGTTCAACTCGGGGGCGGGGCATCTGATCGAACGGGAGCCGGAGATCGACGTGATTCCGGTGTACATGGAAGGGATGGGCCGGATTCTCCCGAAAGGGGCGTGGTATCCGGTGCCGTTCATCGGACGGGTGAATGTGGGCGCGCCGCGGCGGTACAGCGGGACGGCGCGGGAGATCACGGCGCAACTGCAGGCGGACATCGAAAGCCTGCGGCGGGAAATGCACCCGGCCTGAAAGGTTGGGGACGGGGCGGACAATATGTGCCCCTGCGGCGGGCTAAACGGTTGAAAATGGATGGGTATTGCTTGCCAGGGGAAATCTGACTACAATCGTAAACATCGTCTTGGCTCCGTCTAGACATCGGCTGCGGTCGATGCCAGCCGAGTTTGGGCTTCCCAAGCGCCTTTCCGGCCGGAAGATGGGAGACTTTGGCGTGTGGCCCTGAACGGGTCGAGCGGAGAGTGCACCGTGACGAAATCCTTGCTGCGTGTGTTGCGGGGCCTGTGCGGCCTGACGGCGCTGGTGACCGGCGCGTTGGCGTGCGGGTCGGTGGCGCACGGGTTCCAACCCGAAACAGTGGGCAGCTTTAATATCCATTGGAACGGCAGCGACTTCCCGCTGGTGTACCACATCAACCCGGTCCCGGTGACGGGGGTGTCGGCAGCGGACTGGATGCGCAACTGGAAATATGCGCTGCGGACGTGGGCGCAGGAGCCGGCCTCGAATGTGACCTTCGCGGTGGTCGGCACGACGACGATCGCGACGCCGACGCAGAGTGACAACACCAACGTGCTATTTTCGGTGAACTCCGGGTGGAGCACCGGCACCGGGATTCTGGCGCTGACCTACTACTATGGCGATCCTTCGAACGGGCATTTCCTGGGCACGGATACGGACTTTGACGGGACCGATTTCACCTTCAGCACCGCCTATCTGCCGGAAAGCGGCTACACGGCCGGCGACACCGCCTACGACTTGCAGGCGATCATGGCGCACGAAGCGGGCCACGCGATCGGCTTCGGCGAAAGCATCGACAACACTGGGGTCAATCCCGGCGATCCCAACTACGACCCGGGTCCTCCGCCCCAGATCAACGGCCCGCTGCAAAACACCGAGGACCCGGCCACCTTGCCGGGCGAGACCTACCAACGGTCGCTGGCGCCCGACGACATCGACGCGCTGACGGCCACCTACCCGACCAGCACCACCGTCCTGACCAAACCGAGCGCCTTCCTGGTGAAGCCCGACGGGGTCAACGACGCGCCGAGCGGCAGCACCTACACCATCCAGTGGCTGGGGCAGTACGGCGGCAGCGGCACGCCGACGGTGAGTTTCTACTACACCAAGAATGTCACCGACGCGCAGGTCGCGGGGCTGACCGGGGCCACGCTGATCGCCTCGGGAATCACCTGCCCGACGAACGGTTCGCTGGCCAGCTACACCTGGACCTTCAACAACGTGCCGGCGGGCAGTTACTACATTATTGCGGTGGCGACCGACGGCAGCATCACCACCACCGACCTGTCGCCGGGGGTGGTGACGGTGAGCGCGCCGGTGCTGGCGCTGACGGCGCCGACCTCCACGGGCATCACCATGAATCCCTACGACACCTACACCGCGACGTGGACCAGTTCGGGCGAGGACCTGGGCGCGGTGCGGCTGGACCTGAGCATCGACGGGGGCGCGACCTTCACGCACTCGATCACCAACGCGACGGCCAACACGGGCAGCTACAGCTTCAGCGTGCCCGACCCGGTGAAGGCGTTCGGCTCCGGCCCGCAGACGCAATGCGTGCTGAAAGTGAGTTACGTGGCGAACTCGTCGGCCTCGGCGCAGAGCACGAATCCGTTCACCATCGCACTGGCCAGCGACAGCCTGACGGTGACCGCGCCCAACGGCGGGGAGTTTCTGACGGCGGGAGCGGTCACGCCGCTGACGTTTAATGCCTCCGGCAGCCGGGTGGGCGACAATTTCCGCATCCAGTTCAGCCCGGACATGGGAACCACGTGGTACGAAGTCGAGCACGACATCAGCATCACCGGCGCCAATCCACGGACCTACGCCTGGAAGGTGCCGGGAGCGGTCGGCGACTTCAACCTGGTGCGGGTGACGAGCGTGAACGCGCCGTTTTTCACGGATAGCTCCGACAGCCCCTTCACCATCGGCTCGGGGACGCCTTCGGCGTTCACCGTGGTGCCGGCCGACCTGACTTTCGAGGTGTCGCTGAGCGGTCCGAGCCCGGAAAACCAGGACCTGACGGTCACCAACGCGCAGGCGGGGACGGGGATCAGCGGCCTGACCACCAGTTCCAGCAACGTGCGGATCACGACGCCGGGGGCGCCGACGGCGATCCTGGCCAACGTGCCGGCGACGATTCCGGTGGCCATCGCCAACACCTTTCCCAGCGCCGGGACTTACACCGAAACGCTGACGCTGCACGGCTCGGGCGTGGCCGATCTGACCGTGCCGGTGACGATCAACGTCGAACCGGCGGGGACGATTCTGCCGCTGACGTTCACGCCGTCCAGCTTGAGTTTCGTCGGCACGCCGGGTGGGCTGGCGCCGGGGGGCCAGAGTCTGTCGGTGGGCAATCCGGCCGGCAACGTTCAGACGACGGTGGAACTCTCGACGACCAACAGCCGCCTGCTGGTCAGCCCGGGGCGGTTCGGGCTGACCGGCGGCGGCAGTCAGACGGTGGCGGTGCTTTCGGACACCACCAATCTGCCGTCGGGGACGTTTACGGACTCGCTGGTGCAAAGCAGCGCGACGCAGATCGGGGCGGGGAGTTTTGCGGTGACGACGACGGTGACCGGGGTGTCCTCCACGGGCGTACGGAGCAAGGAACATGCTTCGCCCTGCGCGCTGCTGCCGGGAGCGGAAGGCGCGGATGCGGGCGGATCGAGCGGGGCGTTTTTCGGGCTGCTGGTGGCGCTGCTGGGCTTGGCGGTGCTGCGCCGGCGGTACATCTGAAGCGCGGCTTGCGCCGGGCGAAGGTCTGAAGCGCAGGCGGGACGGTCTGCGGCAGCAGCGCCGGCGGAACCGGTCTGCGGCTGAGGTGCGGCCCGGGAGGCTCGCGCGCCGAATCGCGGCCGGAGCGGCCTTGGAGCAGAACCGGCGGGACCGGCGGGATGGGCGGGATGGCAATGGGAGGTTTGCGCATGCGATTGCGACCGGCCGCCCGAGTACTCCAGGCGATATTTGCCGCTTCGGCGCTGCTGACGCTGGCGCAGATGCTGGCGGTCCCCGCGCGGGGATTCAACCGCCAGCACACCAACAATCCGACGCCCGGCGCGGGACCGGCGCTGTACTGGGACGGGTCCACGCTGCCGGTGCGGTTCCAATTCAATCCGACGCCGCCGACGGGGCTGGCCGACACCGCATCGTGGTTTGCGGCGCTCAAGCGCGCCCTGGCCACCTGGATGACGCTGCCAACTTCCGATTTGACCGCCTGCTGCGAAGGCACGACCAGTTCGACGGCCTTCGTCGCCGGCGACGGCAACCAGGTGTTCGCGCTGAATTCGGCATGGGACGGGCCGGTTGGCTCGGTGGACCTCACGCGGGTCGATTTCGTCCTGTCCACCGGGCAGATCACCGGGGCGGATGTGAAGTTCAACGGCGACACCTTCACCTGGACCGACAGCTACGGCCCAGAGCGCGCGGCAACCGGCGGCGACACCGCTTACGACCTGGAGTCGGTGGCGGCGCATGAATTCGGGCTGGTGTGGGGCTTCGCCAACAGCCTCGACAACACCGGCGTCAATCCCGGCGATGCGAACTACGACGACAACGGCACGCCGGGGGATACTTCGGACGACCAGATCAACGGTCCGAACCAGAACACGATGGATCCGAAAACCATCCCGGGCGAAACCTATCAGCGCTCGCTGGCAACCGACGACATCGCCGCGATGGACGCCGTCTACGGTTCGGCGGCGGTGACGCTGAGCCAGCCGGCGGTGTTTCTGGAAACGCCCGCGGCGGCGGGCGAAAGCGCCTCCGCGGGCAGCTACACGATTCAGTTTCTGTCGCAGTACGAAGGGCCGACCACGCCGATGATCGCGTTGTACTACACGACCGACCCGTCGGTGGCGGCGGTGGCATCGCTGGCGGGGGCGACGCGGATCGTGAACGGCCTGGCGGGGCTCAAGTCCGGCGCGCTGCAAAGCTACACCTGGACGCTGCAGAACGTGCCGGCCGGGACGTACTATCTGATCGCGGTGACCTACGCCGACGGGCAGGCCACGCGCGATCTATCGGCCGGCACGGTGACGGTGCCGGCGCCGAGCTTGACGTTGACGGCGCCGGACGCCGCGGGCATCACGATGAATCCGTTCCAGAATTACACCGTGACCTGGACGCAGACCGGGTCGGCCTTCGGCGGCGTGAACATCGAAATGAGCCGCGACGACGGCGCGCACTGGCAGCGCACGGTGGCGGCGTCCGCGGCGGCGACCGGGAGCTACACGTTTTTGGCGCCCGATCCGCGCGCCGCGTTCAATCTGGCCGGGCCGCTGACGCAGTGCCGCATCCGCATTGCCTACACCGGCAATCCGGCCATCCAGAGCGTCAGCAGCAACCCCTTCACGCTGAACGCGGACAGCAATTCGCTGACGCTCGACAGCCCCAATGGCGGGGAGACGCTGGTCGCCGGGAGCGTCGCCACTGTCTCCTTCGACGCCAACGGCGCGGCGGTTGGAAACGATTTCGAAATCTACTGGAGCACCGACGGCGGGGCGCATTGGGCGCCGATCACGCTGGGCGTCCACCTGACGGGCGCGAATCCGCGCAGCTTTTCGTGGACGGTGCCGGGCCAGCCCGGCGGCGACAATCTGATCCAGGTGTTCAGTCTCGACGCGCCGCAGTATTACGCGGTCTCCGCCAGTCCGTTCACGATCCAAGCGGCGGCGTACAAGACCTTCACGACCTACCCCACACAATTGATTTTCGACGCGGTGCAGGGCGGGGGCAATCCGCCGGACCAACAGTTCAACCTGCGCAACGCGGGGTTGTTTCTGCTGAGCGATTGCTCGGTGGCGGTCACCGGCGACAGCAATGTGTCGGTGACGCCCCATACGGCGATCACGGTCGGCCCTGCGCCGGATTTCGACACGCTGACGGTACACGTGAACAATATCTACTCGAGCGCGGGGAGTTACACCGCCAACCTGGTGTTCACTTCGTTTGCCGGCGACGCCACCAACGAAGGCTACACGCTGCCGGTGACGGTGAATGTGCACGCGACCGGCGCCACCGCGGCGCTGAGCTTCACGCCTGCGACCCTGACGTTCCAGGGCGACCCCGACGCGCTGCCGCCGGGCGCGCAGACGATTCTGGCGGTCAATCCGAACGGCAACGTCGACACGCAGGTGGATCTGTATCCCGACGACCTCGACATTCTTGTGAAGCCCGGCCGGTTCGATCTGGCCGCCGGCGACGCGACGCCCGGCGGCCCGGATGAACAGACGATCACCGTCGTCGGGGACACCTCCAGCCTGGCGGCGGGCGAGCATTTCACCGGCCACATTTACACGGTCGCCACCGACATCGGCACTGCGACGTTGCCAGTGAAGTTCCAGATGTCGGGCCAGGCGGCGGGGACGCAGAGTTCCGGGTGCGACTTGGCGCTCGGCCGGAACGGCGGCGCAGCGGCGAACGGCGCCGCCTGGCTGCTGATGCTGGCGACGCTCCTGATCGGCTGGGCTTGCGGCCGGGTGCGGCGGGCGCAGGGCGTCCGCGCCAGCGAGACCGGCAGGCCTTCCGGGTGGGCCGAGTCGGCCAGGCCGGCCGAGGCCGGCGAGCCGGGGAGGCCGTCGTGAAGCGGCGGCGCGGCGGCGCGGTTTGGCCTTTGGGCGCGGCAGGCGCGGCAGGCGCGGTGGGCGCGGCGGGCATCGCGCTGGCGTTCGCGAGCTGCGGTGCGCTGGCGGCTGCTGAAGCGCCCGGACCCACTCCCGCGCCAGCGCCACTGCCGGCGCCGCAGCCGCAGCCGCAGCCGCAGAAGGCACCGCCGGCCAATCCGCCCGCCATCGTTCTGCCGGTGGGCGCCGGCGAAGCGGTCACGCTGCCCGGCGCGCCGCGCCTGTGGCGGCAGATTGCCGGTCCGGCGGTGGTCGCCACCGAAGTGGCCGGTGACAGCACCTGGCGGCTGTTCGAGCCGGGCATCTACCGGTTCGCGGTGGCGGCCGGCGCGACGCCGGTGTCCTCGATTCACGACGGCGCCTGGCAGGTCTTCCCCGGCAAAACGCAACTGCTGGGCGACCGCCGTCCGGAGGTCGCGCTGCTGGCGTCGGTCGACGCGCAGGCCGGCCGGCCGATCGTGATCGCGAGCCTCAATCCCAACGACGCCGACGGCGATGGGCTGACGTGGTATTTCCGCGTGCTGCCCAATGCCATTTTCGCGCCGGGTTCCGCGACTGCGCCGCCCGGCGGAGGAACTCCCGCCGCGGCACCGGCAGGGGGTGCGCCGACCGATGCGCCGCCGGTCGCTCCGGTTGCGACCGCGAGCAGCCTGACCGATCCGGCCATCGACACCGCGGAGGAACCGGCGGGACGGACGGCGCTGCCCGGCGTCTGGCTGTACACGCGCGGCGACGCGCCGGAGTGCGTGTTTCAGGCCGACCGCGCGGGGACCTACACGGTGGAATGTTCGGTTTTCGACGGGCAGATTTTCAGCCATCCGGCGCGGCAGCAGATCAGCGTGGGCGGGACTCCGCCGAGCGCCACCGCCGGCGCGCAGCCGATCGACGTGCTGGCGGCCGGGCTTGCGATGCGGGACCTGATGCAAACGTGCTCGGGGCGGACGCAGATTCCGATCGTCTTCCAGGCCGGGGCCGGCTGGCAGCGACGCCGGCTGGACCTGCGGGTGCGCGGGCTGCCGTTCATGCGGGTGCTCGACCTGGTCGCCTGGCAGACCGGGGCGAACTACCGCGTCGAGAATCTGCCCGGCGGCGGCGGCGGCGACCGCGAGGCGATCATCTGGCTGAATGGCTGGTCGGCGCTGCGGGCCGAAGGCATGGCCGCCGACGATTTGAATGTCAGCGATTTCGCGCAGACGCCCGACGGCCGGGATATCGGCCCGCCGCTGGAAGACACGGTGCGCGAAGCGCTGGCCGCGCGCAGCGACGCGCGCTGCAACCTGCACGGGCGGAGCGCCAACCTGTGCGCCGCGGTCTATCTGCCGGTCTCGGCGCGGCGGCGGCTGTTGCAGGTGCTGCAGGCACTCAACGCACCGCTGGAACCGCAGGCCAGTCCGACGGCCGCCGCCGACCGCCGCGCCTGCGAACTGGAACTGCAACTGAACGACGTCACCTGCGATTTCGTCGACCGGCCGCTGGGCGATGTGCTGGTGGACCTCGGCCGCCAACTGCACCTGGCGCTGGTGGTCAATCCGCCGGAGCTGTTTCCCGCGGCGGAGGCGGCCAGCGCCGATCCGATCGCGGTGGCCCAGGGAGTGGGCGGATTCAGCGCGGCGCAGAGCGGGCCCACGCCGGGGAATTCGGCGTTGGACCGCATCCATGTCAGCCTGGCGGTGCATCACGAATCGGGCCGGGTCGCGATCGACCGCCTGGTCGCGGCGCTCGATGCCATTCGCCGCCGCGCCAATCCCGGCGCCGCGAAACTGCACGCGCAGTTCTGGACGGAGCGCAGTCTCGTGATCGCCATCGACCCGCCGCTGACCGAACCGCGCGACGGCGCGCCGGGATCGGGGCAGTGGCTGTGGCAGAGCGCCGTCGTGCGGGCCTACGATCTGACCGATGTGCTGAATGCCACCGGCGGCACGGGGGAGGCGGTCGAACAGCGGGTGCGCAGCGCGTTCGCGCGGGAGTTCCACGACCCGGCCGCAAGCCTGTCGTGGTGGCCGCGCAAGAAGGCGCTGTTGGTGATTCAACGGCCGGCGGTGCAGGACGCGGTGTCCAGTCTGCTGGTCGATCTGGAAGCTGCGGCGCGCTCCCCGCTGCACCAGCCGGCCGCACCGACGGAGGCGCCGGCCACGGCCGAGGCGAACGGCGCAAGCGGCGCGAAGGAAACGGGCGGAGCGGGCGCTGCCAATGGCGCGAGCGACGCAGACGGACGGGCCGGCGCCGCCGGGCAAATCGGCACGCCCTGAGGCCAGGGTGTCAGCGGGTCAGCCGTGCGACCGGCCGAATGGGAAATCAGGGCGATGCCACAGCGGGAGGTGGCGGCGGCGCGGAGCTATTCCACGCCCATGTTGTTGATGTACAGGGTGCCGGCGACGCCGCGGTTGTGCACGAGAATGAAAATGGTCTGAATCTGATCCGGCTGCAGAAGGGCGCTTTTAAAGGCCCAGCCGGTCGCTTTGGTTTTGAAGGTCGTGTCGCCGTCCAGCTTGAAGGTGAGTTCGGTCCAGGTCCCGTCGCTGGCCTGCACCGACTGCTCGTTGCATTCCATCCACGGCGAGGCGGGGCTTTTGAAGGCCAGCCCGATACCCACCGGCTGCCCGGGGCCTTTGGCCGCGGCCGACGTTTTGAAGCTGACCAGCATCTTGAGCTTGGTCATGCCGGTGAAATTGGCCGAATTGGCGCGGCGGTCGCCGAGCACCAGTTTGTCGAACTTGCCGACGTCGAAGGTGATGGCCAGGATGTGGTCGTCGCCGTCCAGCCCGTGCGGCTGCACCTGGTCGCTGACGGTGCCGACGTTGTTCTGGCCCCAGTTTTCCACCTGCCAGCGGTAGACCGGGACGCTTTCCATGCCGTCCGGCCAGGTTTTTTTCTTGGCTGCGTCCTTCGGATCGACGATGCCGAGGTAGTCGCGGATCTGCTGCACGCGGTCGGAGATTTCCTTGTCGTTGGGGTTGAGCGCGAGATGGGCGACGTAGTTGGTCAGCGCGTCCTGGTATTTGGCCTGGTAGTCGGCGGCCTTGCCGGCATATTTGAAGGTGTTCCGCATGTCGCCCTGCGGGTCCTTCGGTAGCATGGCGCCGACCTTGGTGAGCCAATCGTAGGACAGGGACCAGTAGCCGGCTTCGTAGGCTTTTTTGGCGAGCGCGAACCAGCCGTCGACGTCGGCGTCCTTCAATCCTTCGGCCTGGCGGGTGAGCGCGTAGGTGATGCTCAGGATTTTGTCGCGGTCGATGCGCATCCGGCCGACCGAGTTGGCGGTCGTGGCGTCGAACAGGATGAAGGTGGGCTGTTCGAGCACGATCTTGCCAAACAGCTTTTCTTCATGGGCTTTCAGGATCACGATGTCTTTGGAATCGGAGGGCAGCACCGCCTGGGTCGCCTGCCCGGCGAGCTGGGTGGCGGTGGTCGAGCCGGTGGGCGGGGCGGCTTCGACGGCGCCAGCCACCGGCAGCAGCAACCCGAGCAAACCGGCCGCGAAAACGTGCTTCAAGGCCATCGGCGATGCCTCATGAAAACCTGTTGCGGAATGCCACGCCGACCTGCGGCTGGCTCCTTTTAATTATATACGCCGGCCGGGGTGCGAAGTCACCTTTCGCGCGGCCGCCCGGCCACCCGCCCGGCCATCCGCCCGCCCCCCCGCCCCCCCGCCCGGAGCGCGCGTCAACGTCGGCTGCACGGTGCAGCCCGTCAAGTGCGGGAAACGCGGTCGGGTCGCAGG
>JBOHNC010000079.1:0-3126 GCA_050730415.1 Planctomycetota bacterium | reverse complement strand
GGGCTGGGTCGGCGGCCAGCGGCGGGTCGGCGGCGGGGGGCGCGTCGGCGGCGGCGAGCGGCGCGCAGAGCGACCCGAGCACCAGCAGCGGGGCGAGCAACAGCAGACGGGTGGCAACAAACCGGTGGAGCATGGGAGATCCTGGCGATGGGAATCCAAGGAGTGAAACCGGCAAGGGGGGTAGCGGGTCATTGCCGGGGCCAGAGAAGAAGTTTAGCCACAAAAAAGCACATAGGACACAAAAAAATCCAGCCGGCTAGGCCGAGAAGAGGGCGGCGTGGCCGTGGGCGGAGGCCAGCAGGGATTCGCGTTCGGCGGGGGTGAGCGGGGCGAAGTCGGCGGCGAGGTCCATCGCGGGGCGCCACAGACGAATGTCGCCGGGGGGGATGGCGGCGGTGACGTCTTCGGAAAGCGTGAAGCGCAGCGCGAGGCGTTGCAGATCGGGATCTTCGATCGGCTGGTACCAGCACTTGGGGTAGGTTTTTTCTACGCCGGCGGGCCAGGGGTGCAGGCAGAGGGCTTTGAGGGCGAGGCGGGCGACATTTTTTTCTCGGGCTTTGGCGAGAATCTGCGGGCCGAAATGGCCTTCCTGCCACATCACGAAATTCACCGGAAACAGCACCGAATCGAAGGGGAAGTGATCCATCAGAAACAGCGCGGCTTCGGCCGAGTGGGCGGAAAAACCCAGGTGGCGGGCGAGGCCTTGGCGCTGGAGCCGCAAAAACAGTTCGCCGGCGCCGTCGGGCGCGAGGAATTTTTTCGCCTCGTCGAGGGAACTCACGCCGTGAAACTGAAACAGATCGAAGTAGTCGGTCTGCAGGCGCGCGCAGGATTCGCGGAAGGACTGTTCGGCTTTGCTCGCGTCGGCCTGGCCGGTTTTGCAGGCGAGAAAAACGTTTTTGCGGAAGGGTTGGAGCGCGACGCCGAGTTTGGTTTCGGCTTCACCGGCGCCGTAGGTGGGCGCGGCGTCGAAGTAGTTCACGCCGCGTTCGACGGCTTCAGCGACGATGCGGTCGGCTTCGGCCTGGGGATGGCCCATCACGACGATGGCGCCGAAGCCGAGGACGGAGAGTTCGACGCCGGGGCGGTAGGTGCGGCGGGGGATGGGTTTGGATTGCGGCATGGCGGGGGGGGTGCTCCTGGGGATGAGAGGGTTGTGGGCCGGAATGCGCGGGCGGAGCGCGCGCGAACAATAGTTTACATGGTAAGTGGATCGATCTGCAGGATGAGCTGCCCGCGATGGTAGACGTTGAGATGGCCGGTGCGGGCGGAAAGCGCCATCGCGACGGTCTGGGTGATGGCGGTGATGGCGCGGGCGGCGGCTTGGCGGCTGGATTCGAGCCGCCCGGGATCGGTGCTCGATTTGAACGCCGAGGCCAGTTGTTTGTTGGGTGGCTGCGGCGGCGGCGTGGCGCGCTGGATGGTGGACTGCGAAAGCTGTGTGCCGGGCGGGGCTCCGGGCAGATCGGGCACGGCGAGGATGGTGGCGGCGCTGTCGACGTTGCCGTCGTTGTCGATGAGGATGGCGCCGCGCAGGGAGGCCCAGTCGATGAGGCGGGCGGTGAGTTCGGGCTGGAAGATGCTGCGATGGTCGCCGGAGAGTCCGCGGGCGGGATTGATCATGGCTTGGACGGTGAACGGGCGGACGTGGCGCAGATCGCCGACGACGAACAGCGCGCCTTTGGTGCGGGCGTCGGAGTCGGCGATTTTGGCGGCGAGTTGCAGGAGGTTGTCGAGGACGCCGGGGGCGATTTTGGCGGAGAGGCCTTCTTCGGCGACGGCGGAGGAAAAGATTTCGACTTCGGTGGCGGCGTCGGCGAGCAGGACGCAGTCGAGCAGATTGGAGGGGCGCTTGCCGGTGACGGCGATGAGCTTCTGGCCGCGTTCGAGCTGGCGGCGGCCGAGGGCGGTGAGGATGGCGACTTTGATGCGGGCGACGCGGGAGACTTGGAGGCCGGGGACGGCGACGAGGGTGAGGCGATTTTTGAGTTTTTCGGGCGGGGTGACTTCGATGCCTTCGCGGACGGCCCAGAGGACGCGCAGATTTTCAGGGGGGCGGTCGAGCAGTTCGGCGGCGGGGAATTCGCCATCCCACACGAGCAGCAGGGTGGCGATGTGGAGGCGCTCGGCGAGGCCGACGGCGGTTTCGAAGACCGATTGGGAGGTGGCGTCCATGCGGATTGGTTCCAGGTCGGGAAGGCGTCGGTGGAAATTATAACGGACGCGGTGGAGCGGGGTGGAAGATGGGGAAATCGTGAAGGATGAAGCTTGAAGCTTGAAGGATGAAAGGGGGGAACGGAAAAAAAGGCAGGGGAGATAGGGAATGGCGGGCGTGGGGGGATTGGGCGCGCGCGGAGAGGTCGGGCGCGCGCGAGGGAGCCATGCAGCGCGAGAGGGGGATGCAGCGCGAGAGGGGCGGCAAACGCCTTTTCTTGCGCCCATCGGGCGCACCTGTCGGTAGCCGCGGGTGGAGCGCCCGTTCGGACGGGCGCGGAACCCGTGGAGAGCGTGCGCTAAAATGCAGGCCGACCCCGGAAGGGGTCGAACAGGAGCGCGAGATGGCAACCTTCACGCAAATTGTGTATCACGTCGTGTTCGCGGCCAAAGACCGACGGCCAGTCTTCCACAAGGAGAATCGGGAGGAACTTTTTCGCTACCTCACCGGCGTATTGAAGCGGCGGCAAAGCCTATTGTTCGTCATCAATGGCGTGGAAGACCACCTGCATATTTTGACGACGCTGCATCCGAGCGTGGCGCTGGCGGACCTCGTGAAAGACTTGAAGGTGAGTTCCAGCGGGTGGATCAAACGGAAGCAATTGTTCCCGGGGTTCAAGGGGTGGCAGGACGGCTTTGCGGCGTTTACGTGCTCGGCGCGGGAACGTAAAAATGTGATTCGATATATTGAGAATCAGGAAGAACATCATCGGCGGCGGACGTTTCGGGAGGAATTTGTGGCCATGTTGAAGTTGGCGGGGGTGGAATACGATGATCGGTATTTGCCGTGAGGGGCGCGGATGTTCGACCCCTTCAGGGTCGGGGAGGATTTTTGTAGAATCGCTTTCCACGGGTTGCGCGCCCGTCCGAACGGGCGCTCCACCCGCGGCTACAGACAGGTGCGCCCTTGCG
>JBOHNC010000078.1:0-9923 GCA_050730415.1 Planctomycetota bacterium | reverse complement strand
GCGTGACGCTTCGTCTCGCCTCGACCCGCCCAAAAAGCTTATCCGCGCGACCGGAAACAATCAGGGCATCAACACCAATCCATCGCGCGGAACCGCCGCCGACCTGCTCACCATGCCTCGTTTCAGCAGAGCCGCATGATCGATGAAAGATGCGGGATAAATATCCGTCGTGGAAAACATGCGCGGTAGATGTGCCGTGAAGGTTCCGGGCGATGCGGCGGCAGCGATGCGATGATCGCATCCGAACGCGGTTTCCCTTCTACCGCCGCACCGCTTGGAAAAAATCACGGCAGCCGGTAGGTTTTGCGCATCCACCATTCCAGACTGAAGACCGTCACCACCAGCAGAAAAAACAGCCCATTGCTCCAGAAGGGAATCTCCCATACCACCACGCGCGCCGTGGATTCTTCCTGCAGGTGCGTCAGCAGTCGGTCGATCTCGCCGAGGTTGGCATAGGTGCCGCCGGTCCCGGAGCTCAGTTCCCGCAGTTTTTCCTCGTCCATGCCGAACCGTTCATATTCCAGATTCGGGCGGCCGACGGTGAATTTGACCGCGGCGTCGCCGACCAATTTTCCCTGATCGGTGCCGGTCGCCTTCACCTCATACTCTCCGGGCGTCGGCGGCGTGAAGGCGATTTCGTAGCGGCCGAAATCCTCCGGCACCGGCGCCAGCGTTAGGTTCGTCGAGTACCGGTTCGGGCCGGTCACGGTGGCTTCGACCACGGCCGTGTCCAGGCGCTGGCCGTTTTCACCGCCGGCGTAGGCGAACACCGTCACCGGCGAAGCCGGGCGGTAGGTCGCGCGATCGGTGAAAACCGTCAGATTGGAACCGGCGCCGCGTTCCTTGGCTTCCTCCCCCGCCAGCCAGCGGATCATCTGGCCCCACAGCCGCTGGTAGGTGGATTGCTTGCCCTGCGCGCCCTCCAGCGTGTACCACGGCCAGGTGGGCTCGCCCAACAGCGCCGCGCAGCGCCCCTGGCCGACGGGTTTGATGACCAGGATCGGCTGTGGCGCGCTGTGCGCCGGGTCGCTCGGGTCCGGCGGCGTCGCCAGCAGCACCTGCGCGCCGGGCGCGACCTCCCGCACCGGGTTGAAACGCTGCATGTGCGCGAGGTTGCGGCTGGCGTCGGTGTCTTTGGCATGGGCCCATACGTCCTGCAAACCGGCCAGGATGGGACTTTGCTGACCGCTGGGCATCAGCGCCGGGAAAAAATCGCGTTGCACCAGTTTGTCGCTCGGACCGTCCATCACCACCGGGAACAGGTCGTTCAGCGGCGTGGACTGGTAGTCGCCCAGGCCGAAGGAACGGTCGCCAGCCAGAAACAGGATGCCGGCGCCGGCTTTCACCCGCGCCACCAGCCGCGCCTGGACCTCGGGCGGAATCTGCGTCTGCGGCAGACTGCCGATGATGAACACGTCGAACAGGTTCAGTTCCGCTGGCGAGGAAGGAAACCCGGTCAGGTCCAAGCCGCCGACGTCGCCGCGCTGCGAAATGAAGCCCGATTCGGTCATGAACAGGATTTTCGGCTGGAAGCGCGTTTCCCGTTCGATGAACCGCGCCAGCCAGCGGGACTCGTAGCGCGGCGTGTCGAACAGCAGCACCTTGATGAGCGGCTCGCGGACGTTCAGCGAAAAATCGGCCGAATTGTTTTCGCGGATGCGTTCCTGCGGCAGTTCGGAGACCTTCGCGACATACTCCTGCCGGCCCTCTTTTTCGGGAATGAATTCCAGCGGAACTTCCTGGTCGCCGCGGCGGCCGTCGAGCGTCAGGCTGGCAGATTTGATCGGCTTGCCGTCCTTTTCGATCGTCACCTGCACCTGCTGACCGGCCAGCCCGACGGCGTCCACCAGCACTTTGACGCGGGTGAGCTCCCCGCGCGAAGCCGTTCGCGGCACCACCACGTCGGTGATGGCGACGTCCTGCAGCGTGCTGTCATGCTCGGCCGATGTCCCCACGCCGACGCAGTCCACATGTACGCCCAGCGGCTTGACCTGGTCGAGCACCGCGCGGCCGGTGTTGTCCAGCCCGTCGGTGAAAACCAGCACCGAGGTGGGCGGCTCGCCCGAACTGCTTTGCTCCTTGGCCTGCGCCAGCGCGCCCTTGATGCCCTGCGCCAGCGCCGTCGCCAGGCCGGCGGGCTTCAACGCGTCGGCCTCGGCGGGCGTGGCGACCGGCCGGACACCGCTGTCCACGCCGTACAGTTTCACATCGTAGTAGCGGCTCAGGCGTCGATAGACGCCGGGCGATCCGAACAGCAGATTCTGCACCCGCCGCAACCGTTGCGGCTGCCCCGGCGTGTCGACGAAACTCATCGACAGCGAGGTATCCAGGACCACCGGCAGCGTCGGCTTGTCGCGCCCTTCGAATTCAACCTGCATGCCGGGATGAAACAGCAGCAGCAGCAGCAGCACCAATCCGGTCAGCCGCAGGCCGGTCAACAGGCGGCGGGTGCGCGGAGGAACTTCCAGCACCTGCGGCAGGTAGGTCAGGCGCGCGAACCACAGGCACAGGCCCAGGCAGGCGATCAGCAGGCACACACGCAGGGCGTTGGTTTCGAGGTTGAACTTGAGCAGCAGTTCCATGAGCAGGCAGCCGCCCGCGGCCCCCAGCAGGAGGCGCGGCAGCAGTTTGAGCGCCGGCAGCGCGCCAGGGAAGGTCACGGCACGCAGCCGCCGCGCGATCAGCCACAGGAGGATCGCCAGCGCCAGGAAAAGTCCGGCGGTTTGTTCGACGTGGAAGGATAGGCTGCTCGGCATGGCATGATTGTGTGCGCAACCGCGCGGCGGTAAAGCCCCCGGCCATCGCGCCGCAGGCGCCGGGCCGGACGTGCCCGGCGGCCCGCCAGCGCCTCCAAGCGGGGGTGAGTCGGTGTCGGTGCGCGCCGGGGGCGAAACCGGCTTGCGTGACGGCGGAAACCCCGGCCGGATGATAAGATGATGCAGGTCAGGGGCGGCTTTCTGGTGCGCGGTGCGGCCCGAGCCGGCTTCGAATCGCAACGGGATCGCCGGAATGAGTCGCGATTACGCCGCCAGCCTGGTGGGCCGGCAGTTCGGTGACTATCGGGTCGAGGGAGTCCTGGGGCGCGGCGGCATGGGGGCCGTGCTGCGCGGCCGCGACATCAAACTTGACCGCGATGTGGCGTTGAAAATCATCGGGCAGGAGTTCGGCGGCCAGGCCGGCGAAGCCTACGATGCCGCGCAAGACCGCTTCCAGCGCGAAGCCAAGACCCTGGCCGGCCTGACCCACCCGAACCTCATCCATCTGTACGCGGTCGGTGAAATCGAAGGCAAACATTACTTCGCGATGGAACTGGTCCACGGCCCGACGCTGGGCGAGTGGATTTCACGCTTCGGCCCGCTGCGCGGCGAGGCGGCGGTGCGCTTCACCGCGCAGGTCCTGTCGGCGCTCAGCACCGTTCACGCCACCGGCTACGTCCACCGCGACATCAAGCCCGGCAACATCATGCTCGACTGCGCCGCACACCTGGCCGGCCGCCGTGACCACGGCAAACCGATCCTGGAGCAACTCGGCGGCGACGAAGCGACCACCGGCCGCTGGGTGCTGATGGATTTCGGCCTCGCCAAGCTTTCCGCCGAAGGAGTCGAATCCAGCCTGACACAGCAGGGGCTGATTCTCGGCACGCCGGACACGATGTCCCCCGAGCAGGCGCAGGGCCTCGAAACCACCCGCGTCAGCGACCTGTACAGTTTCGGCGTCGTCCTGTTCCTGGCGCTGGCCGGGCGGCTGCCCTTCACGGCCGCCTCGGCGATGGGCGTGATGCAGAAGCATCTGATGGAAGCGCCGCCGAGCCTGGCCAACTTCTGGCCCCAGGCGCCGCAGGCCTGGTGCGATGCCATTGCCAAGCTGCTGGAAAAAGCGCCCGAGCGGCGGTTTCAGGCCGAGTGGCAGGTCGCCGCGGCGCTGGCGGGGCGGGTCGAAGATCTCCCCGAACTGCGGGAACTGGCCAAGCCGCCGCGCACCAGCGGCGCACGGGCCGCGATGGGCGCGACCATGGCGCAGCGCGCCGCCGCCGCCGCGGCCGGCGTTCCCCCGGGCACCACCGCAGCGCTCAATGCTGCCCCCGACACCTCCCAGGCGCCGGTCAGCGCGCGGGCGGTCTCGCCGCGCAAGTCGGACGTCTCCTCCACCGACGCCACGATCCGCGACCTGCCGGCGATGGCCGCAGTCCCATCCGATGCTGCCGCCACCAAGGGCAGCGCCGCGAAACTCGATCCGAGCGCAACAGCTGCACGGGCCGACCGGGACGACCGGGACGGCGTGGGCGCGAAAACCGGCGCCGGCAGTTCGCCCGCGCCGCTGGTGAACGCCAAAAAAACCGGCGCGCGCAAGACGGCCGCCAAGGGCCTGCCGAGCGCCACGGCGGCGGCGAGCCGCACCGGAGCCAGCACGCCCGGCAAGGAAAAGAAGACCAAGCCGGCTCCGGCACCGCAGCACCGCGGCGTGTACATTGCGACCGGCGTGGGTGTCGCGCTGATGCTGCTGTTGGCGGGCGGCCTGCTGTGGTGGTATTGGCCCGCGGCGCCCGCCCCCACCCCGCCGCCGCCGCCGGTGGTGCTGGCGCCGATTCCCGCCAACGCCTTCTGGGCCGAGGACCCCAAACATCCCGGGCAGAAAATTGCGATCCGCTGGGAGGGCCTCGACCCGACCACGCAGCAGTACTTGGTCGAAGTCTACAACGCACAGACCAAGGCCTGGGACTCGGAGTCTCTCACCCATGACCAGATGATGCAGTTCGGCGATCTGAAAAAGCCGGCCTCCAGCGACGCGACTTTCCCGCGCCCGAAGCCAGCCCATTAAAGCAGTTTTCGAATCGGTTCACAGTCTTGGTTTTTTGTAACGCAGGCTTCCAGCCGGCTTGTTGAGGTGGGCATCCCTGCCCACCGGCTTTTCTTGCGCGTGTCAGTGCGCAATCTTCCCTTTTCCCTTTTTGCTTTTCGTTTTTCGCTGTTCGCGACCAGCGGGAGCGACCCGAACCATCGTTCTGTACATCGACTCGGCAACTCGAAGGGATGCCGGTGGGAGAGTGGCCGGCGTGGCCACTCGGAGGCGGAGGGGCCCTCAGGGCCACTCAGCGGATGATGCCGGTCGACCGCAAATACCGCAGGACCATCGACTCGAACGGGACGTCGCTGGTGATGTACAGATAGCCGAACCCGCAGCGGGCGCAGAATTCCTTCAGGCCGGAGCAATATTTCCTAAGCGTCTCGCGATATTTGTTGAGCAATGTCTGATTCACCGTGACATCGACGATTTCGCCGGTCTCGATGTCCACCAGGCGCATGTCGCCGAGCAGATTCGGGTCGGCTTCGTCGGCGCCGAGCAACTGCACGCAGGTCACGTCCATCTGGCCGGCCTTCAACGTCTTGAGCGGCGTCTGGTAGCCGGTCGGATCGAGAAAATCGGAGACCACCACGCAGATGCCGCGCCGGCGATGTTCCGCCGCAAAGCCGTGGATCAGCGCGGTAAGGTCGGTCCGGCCGCCGCACTTGAGTTCTTCCAGAAACCGGAACAGGCGAAAAGTCCCCTTGCCGCCGGAGGCCCGCAGGTCGGCCAGTTGGGCCTCTTTGGTTTTGCCGCCGGCGTAGATGACGATCCGGTCGCCGCCGGACAGCCCGATGTAGGCCAGGCTGGCGATCAATCGCCGCGCGGCGGTGAATTTCTTGATCGCGGCGTCCTCGTTCAAGCCGGCATCGGCGGCTGTTTCGCCGCGCTCGCGCACCGTCCGCGCCGCCGGACCGCCCTGCGCCATCGACATGGAGGTGTCGAGGATCAAGTAGACCGTGCGGTCTTCTTCCTCGTGGTAGAGCTTCAGAAACAGCTTTTCCAGCCGGCCGAAAATATTCCAGTCGATGCGCCGGAGGTCGTCGCCCTGCGAGTAGTTGCGGTAGTCGGCGAAATCGAGCGACACGCCGCGCTTGCGCGAATGCTTTTCGCCCCGCATTTTTCCCTGCAAAAGCCGGCGGCTGTAGATCGACAGTTTCCCCAGGCGGGCAAGAAATTCGTCGCTCAGCAGTTGTTCGTGGCGAGCTTCAGGCATGGCGGTTCAGGGTGTCCTTGCAGGCGGCAACCGCGGGCGATTATAGCGCCGGTTGCCATTCCAATCACCTCCTCCTTCGGGTTGCAACACCGGGGCCAGGCCAGCCGGCCCGGGCCGGCCGCAACCGCCCGGGTGGACCACGCTTCCCAAGGCGCGTGCTGCCCGGTGTCGAACGGTCCCAAGGTCCCGGCGGGCGGACATTTTGCCTCGTTTCGGCCCGGTGACCGCCTTTGTTAGAATTTGGTTAATGGTTGGGAATCAAGGTGTTGAACGTGTATAGGAAGGCTGCATACCGGTACAATAACCTGTCGGTCCGGACGTCGGCCGGCCGGGATGCCAAACCGGCGCCCGCGCGTGACCGGGATGCTCAGGCCGCCTTGGCCACCGGTTCGACGTCGGTTTCGGCGCGCGCTTGGCGTTCGGCCAGTTTCTGGCGCACCAGGAGGCTGAGCCTCTCCAGACCGTCGCGGGTGTTGAGCAGCAGGACTTTGGACCCCAGGAGGTGTCCGAAGTGGGTGGCGATGTAATTTTTCATGAAAACGGCGTATTCGTCGCCCGAACCCACGGCAGCCAGGCGGGCGGCGAAATCGTCGTCAGGAGGAGTGGCAGCAGAATTGGGCATGGACAGGCGCCTTTCACCGAAGGTATCGACTGCGCCTGCCCGTGGCTGAAGGAAAACCGAATTTTTAAAAATGGCGCACCGCCAATCCGGATCGACCGACCGGTCCGAACCGAACTGGACGGCCGGGAACGACCCGGCTGCGACGCGCACGCTGGGATCGAAGGGCGCAACGGGAAACCACGATGAGCGAGACGAGGATTCCCAAAATTGCCAAGTACGAGCTGACCCAGCGGGCCGGCGCGACCCCCCGTGGGCCGCTGTTTCGCGGCCGCCACACGCAGCTCAACATGGACGTGGCCGTGCAGGTGCTGGCTCCCGACCTGGTGCGAAAATCCCCGGAATCCGGCACGCAGTTTCTTTCCGACGCCCGCGCCGCCGGCCGGGTGGAACATCAGGCCCTCAGCCGGGTGATCGACTGCGGCCTGGACAATCAACTGTATTTCATCGCGACGCAGTGGCCGGCCGGCGAACCCCTCCCGCGCGTCATCGAACGCGAGGGCAGCCTTGATGCCGACCGCGCCATCGCCCTGATCCGGGACCTGGCCGGAGCACTCAACGCCGCCTGGCGCGAGGGCCTGCTCCACCGTGAACTCCGCCCCGACTGCATCGTGACCGGAACCGAGGGCCGGCCGGCCCAACTGACCGAAATCGGCATGACTCCGCTGTCGGATGCCTTGCAGGAAATAGCCGTGGCCGCCGGCGCGACGCGCCTGACCGCGCACTTTCGCGCGCCGGAACTCTGTATCGACCCCACCCGCGCCTCGTGCCAGTCGGATATGTACTCGCTGGGTGCAATTCTCTTCACCCTGCTGGCCGGCGTGCGCCCCTTCGAAGGCACCAGTAATTTCGACCTGATGCGGAAAATCGTCGACCAGCCGCCGCTCGATCTGAAGCAGGAAAAGCCGGCACTCAGCGCCCCCGTCGTGGCGCTCGTCAACCGCCTGCTGATCAAAGACCCCGCCGGCGGGTTCAAAACCTACGATGCGCTGATCGAAGCCTGCGAAGCCTGCCGGTCCGGCGCTCCGGCTTCGGCCGCGCTGGAGCTGCTGGGCCCGCCGCAGCCGCTGAGTTCATCCGCGGCCCAGCCGGACGACCGTTCCGACGGCGCCGGCAGCGGCGGCGAAGCGAGCGAATTGGCCGACTCCGGCAGTGCGCCGGCGCCGGGCGCGAGCGCGACCAAGCGCAAAACCACCAAGACCTCCCCGACCGTGGGCCGGCGCACGACCGGCAAGAAACCGGGCATCGGCACCACCACCCGGCGGACCGGCAGCATCAGCGGCACCGGGCGAACGCCGGCGGTGCGCACCGGCACCGGGCGGCAGGAGCCCGCCGCGGCGACCCCGACCAAGCGCAACGTGGTGATGATCGTGGCCAGCGTGATTGCGCTGGCGGTGATCGGCGCGGTGGCCACCGTGGTGCTGATGAGCCATGGCGGAAAATCGCCCACGGGCCAGACCGGTACGAACCCGACGGCGCAAAACAACAAAATCGGCGGCGGATCCGCCAACCCCGACGCCAACGGTGGGACGGGTGGCGGGACTCCGAAATCGACCGGCGGCGGGGATGAGCCGGCGACCGAAATGACGCCACAGGAAAAAGAACTGCAAGCGCAAATGGATCAGTTTGCCTCGCAGGTGAACCTGGCGCAGACCGGCGACCCGGCGCTGGAAAAGAAACTGGCCGACTTCCTCGCCAAGCACCAGGACCGGCCGGAAGCGGCCAAGCTGCGCGAGTGGATCGAACGGCTGAAAACAGCCCGCATGGAGGACGAGTTCACCCGCGCCTGCGCGCAAGCCGGCCAGGCCCAGGTCGACGCACTCACGAAGTTCCTCGCCGATTGGCCCGACAGCCGGCACAAGGCCGCAGCCGAAAAGCTGCGCGACCAGGGCGCCAAGGATGTTCAGTCCGCCCAGTGGCAGGCGACCTTCTCCGACCTCGTCAAAAATCTCGGCGTGGTTCCCGCCGAGCAGATCGACAAGCACCGGGCCATGGTGCAGGCCTATCTCGCGGTGGCCGCGACGGAAGCAGGCAATCCGTTCGTAACCCAGGCCAAAGACCAACTGACGCAGATCGACCAGGATGCCGCCGCCCGCCTGAAAGAGGCGCTGACCAGCGCCGACCACGACATGACCTTCGGCGATTTCCGCCGCGCCATCGACCGCCTGACGCAATACGAGGAGCGCTTCCAGGATTCGCAGGCACGCCCGCAAGCCGACGCCAAGATGCGCGACATCGTCGCCAAAGCCGACGCCTTCTGGCGGCAGACCAAACTCAACGCGCTGGCAAAACTCAAAAGCGACGTGAGTTCCGAATCGGCGCGCGAACTGGTCGCCGACCAGGCCTCCAAACTCACCGGCGTCGGCACCCTGGCCGGCGAAGCCAAGGAGTTCTCGGAAAATCTGAAGGTGTTCGACCAGTTGCAGAAGCTCGCCGCCACCAACGACGTGATCCCGAATGTGGCGAACCGCAAGATGCCGGAGGTCCTGTACGTGCAGGGCAAGAACGATCTGGGCATCATCGAAATCGACGCGTCGCGGATCAAAATGACCGAGGGCGGCACGCCGGTGACCTACATGAAAAACTGGTCCGACCTGTCGCTGCCCGATCGCCTGACGGTGTACGCCTACCTGCTCCAGCCCGACGGCGAGGCCATGCCCGCCAACATCCAGGCCCTGCTCGACAAAGCCAAGCAGACCCTCCAGCCGTAGCCGCCAAGCGGTCTTGCGGAAGTAAATTTAGGTTGCGAAGAGGAGGAGAAGAGGAAGAACGGCGAGTCAAGCCTCGCCTGAGAAAGGCGGCGTCAAGCCGCCGCACTCCATGCCCATTTGCTGCGTGCGCGACGGGAGTTGGGTGAATTCAATTTGCTTCTGCTAGACCGATTAGAACCCTTCGTCCGGGTTCTGCTGCGCGGGCGGCAGCGGCGGTGGATGCTGGCCCTGGGGGCGATCGCCGTGGTCCCCGTGGCGGCCGTGCCAGCCGTGATGCGGGCCTTCTTCGCCGGCGACGCCCGGCACCGCTTCGACCAGCTTCGCGTAGTCGGCTTCGGTGAACATCTTGAGCGTCCCGCCGCCATCGACAACCGGCACGCCGGCGGCCGGCGCGAGCGCATACTGTTTGGGAATCAGGAACGGTTTGTCGGCCTGCGCGAAATTCTCCGCCACCATCACGAACTCGTTGCGGCTTTCGATCAGCGCCCGCTGCCGGTCGCCATTGGCGTTGGGATTCATCGACCAGGCCTGGTCG
>JBOHNC010000077.1:0-2169 GCA_050730415.1 Planctomycetota bacterium | reverse complement strand
ACTCGCGGCGCGCCCCGGCCGGCGTCAGCACCGCGCCGGATGCGGGGGGGCTCGGTGCGGCCGATGCGGCCGATGCAGCCGGGGCGGCTGGGGGGACTACGGACGGTTCGGGCAGGGCTTCGGCCTGGCGCACGACCGACAGTAGAATTTCCATCACCACGGCGCGCAGGAAGGCCGGCGAATCGGCGCGCGGGCGGCGGCATTCGGCCAGCAGCAGTTCGTGCGGGCGGTCGAGACCGTCGCGATCGGGCCAGGCGACGGCGCGGACCGCCTTCAACCGCGCGCTCAGCGATTTGTCGCCGAGCCACCTTGGATCGACCTGCACCCAGCGCAGTTCGCACGGCTGCATGACGCCTTGGGCATTGCCATGCCACGCGCCGGCGGGGGTGAAAAACAGATCGCCGGCTTGCAACGTGACGGCGCGGTCATCGAGAAACCAATCCACCGCGCCGCGTTCGATGCGGCAGATTTCCACGCCGTTTGGGTGGCGGTGCGCGGCGAGCGCCGGACGGGCGGATTTCTGCGCCGACCGCCCCAACGCCGGCAGCCCTCGCCAGGGGATCTCCCGGCCGAAGTAGCGCTCGATGGCCGCGCCGGGACGGCGAGCCGCCGGAATGTACATTTTTATCCACTCCGCTCGGTGAACGCGGCGCCGGCCATTGCCCATTATATTGCCTCCATCGAAATGGCATCAGGAGGTTATGTATGCTATTGTCCACTGCCCCCGAGGCCGCGCAAGCGGCTGGTGCGCTGTCGCCGGAAGCCCGCCGCCGGTTTCTCACCGATGGCTGTTTGCTCTGGGAAAACGCCGTCGACGGCGCGGATCTGGAGCGGCTGGAAGGGATCTACGACCGCTGCTTCGACCCGGCCACGCCGGGCGTGCGGTTGAAACCGCTGGGCGGGGAGGACGCCGGCGGCCGGCAACTGCTGCCGCAGGTGCTGTTCCCGAGTCAGACCTTTCCGGAATTGCGCGAGCTGGCGCTGTTCGAACGGTTCCGCGCCGCGGCGGCGGAGATTTTTCAGACGCCGGTGGTGTTCCGCAGCGAGCACATGATTCTGAAGCCGGCCGGCTACGGCGTGGCCACTCCCTGGCACCAGGACCAGGCCTACCACGACCCGGCGCTGGACTACCGCCAGATTAATTTCTGGGTGCCGCTGCAGGACGCCACCGTCGAAAGCGGCTGCATGCAGTTCGTGCCCGGCAGCCATCGGGGGCCGGTGCTGCCGCATGAATATCTGCGGGAGGGCCGCGACGACACCGCGCTGGTGGCGCAGGATCAGGGCTACTGGAGCGCCAACGGCGTGGCGCTGCCGTGTCCGCGCGGCGGGTGCACGCTGCATCACAGTACCATGCTGCACTATGCCGGCCCGAACACCACCGGCCGCGCGCGGCGGGCGTACATTCTGGTGTTCGGGGTAGAACCGACGCGGCGGGCGAGGCCGTGGACATTTCCGTGGCGGGAGTGAAGGCGGGGGCGGGAGCGGGGGCGGGGGCGGAAGAGAAAGCCGGCGGGCAGGGATGTCCATCGCAACATGCCGGCTGGAAGCCGGCAGCACAAGGAAGCGTCAAGATGCGCGCTGGGGCGCGCAGGAGAAGAAATAGGGCGCGAGCTTCGCTCGCACTTTTTTTGCACGGGCCTGGAGACCCGTGCCACGGGGCGGGAGGCATTTGTTGGGTGGGGGGGGGGTGGAAGAGAAGAGGAAGAGGAGGATTAGCGCGAAACGCGCTGTCCCGAGGAACCGCCAGCGGCCTCACCCGCCCCTCGTCCAAACCACCCATTCGGCTCCGCACCCCCGCCCCCCACCTCCCTTTTGCACCCGATCTTTTCTTCCCCGCCGCGCGCATACAATGTCTCCACCCCGCAGGAGCAGCCCTCCATGAACATTCTGATGATCGGCGGCACCGGCACCATCAGCCAAGCCGTCACCGAACTGGCCGTCCGCCGTGGCCACGCCGTCAGCCTCCTCAACCGCGGCAAACGCGACCTGAAATTTTCCGCCCCGGTCGAGCAAATCGTCGCCGACAAAACCGACCGCGCGGGCATGCGCGCCGCCCTCGGTTCGCGCAGCTTCGACGTCGTCGCCAACTTCATCGCCTACACCGCCGAAGACGTCGCCGCCGACGTGGACCTGTTCCTCGGCCGCACCGGGCAATACATGGTCATCAGC
>JBOHNC010000076.1:0-18456 GCA_050730415.1 Planctomycetota bacterium | reverse complement strand
CACCCGTCGCCGAATCATGCACCGCTTTCATCGCCACCTTCTTCACCTAAAACCGAGACCAGGCCGGACGAGGTTTGCCGCCCGTCTCTCGACTTTCGGATCAATGGAAACTAACTGAAATTCATATAATAAGACAATTCACCACCGAGGCACAGAGACACAGAGAAAAAAGAAATTGGCTGGGAATACGGGTAAAAAAGAGGAAAGCGAGAACGACAGTGCAAATAAAAACGGCCGCCGAGATGAATCGGCGGCCGTTTTGGTTTCAACCTTCCTCCCTCGGAAGATTGGAATAGTGAAAACGATCAGGCGCGGACTTCGCTGCGGCGGCGCAGGACGGTCGTGAGCGCCGCCAGGCCGAGCAAGCCCATCAGCAGCGTGTAGATGTCGGGGTTCAGGCCGCTGCCGATGTCGCAGCTGCGCTTACGCAGGCCCGCGGCTTCACCGACGGTCATCGAAACCGCCAGCGTTTGGCTACCGCCCGATGAGTTGGTCAGGGACAGCGTGCCGCTGACCACGCCGGTCATGCCGGTCGGGTTGCCGTTCACCGAGAGCGTCGCCGTGCCGCCTGCCGGCACCGTCACCGTCGAACCGGACAGCCAGGAACTGCCGCTCGATGAGGTCACCGTGACCGGTGCGCCGGAGCTGTTGGTCAAGGTAATCGTGGTGGTCACCATGTTCGTGCTGCCGGTCGGCGCGCCCAAGTCCACGGTCGTCACGCCGACGCTGATCGGGTTGGAACCGGAGGCCAGCACGGTCAGGGTGACGGTGCTGGAAGTGGTGGTGCCGGAGGAATTGGTGCAGTCCACTTTGAAGGTGCTGCCGGAGTCGGCGGTGGTGGTCGCGGGCGTGGTGTAACTTGCGGAGGTCGCGCCGCCAATGGCGGTTCCGTTTTTGTACCACTGGTAGCTGGTCGCCCCGCTGGCGACGACCGTGAAGGTCGCCGTTGCAGGCGCGGTCACCGTGATGTTGGACGGCTGCGTGGTGATCGTCGGCGCACCGGCCGCGGGGTTGACGGTCAGGGTCACGGTGGACGAGGTGGTGGTTCCCGAGCTGTTGATGCAGTCCACCTTGAAGGTGCTGCCGGAGTCGGCGGTGGTGGTCGCGGGCGTGGTGTAGCTGGCGGAAGTCGCACCGCCGATCAGCGTGCCGTTCCGGTACCACTGGTAGCTGGTGGCGCCGGTGGCTACGACCGAGAAGGTCGCGGTCGCAGGCGCAGTCACGGTCACGTTGGAAGGCTGGGTCGTGATGACCGGCGCCGAGCCGCTGGAGGTCACCGTCAGGGTAACGGTGTTGGAGAACACCGATCCCGTGCTGCCGATGACCAGCACGCGGAAGGTCGCGCCGTTGTCCGACGGGGTGGTGGCCGGGGTCGTGTAGGACGCAGCGGTCGCGCCGTTGATGTTGACGCCGTTCTTCAGCCACTGGTAGCTCGTGCCGCCGGTCGCCACCACACTGAAGGTGGCCGTTGCCGGCTGCGCCACGGTCTGGTTCGTCGGCTGCGTGGTGATCGTCGGTGCGGCGCCGCCACTGCTGTAGGTCACGTCCAGTTCCGGGTGGTTGGCCACCGTCGGATCGCGGTGCGAGGCAAAGGACATGTTGATGCTGCTCGGGCTTGTGTAGTTCAACAGCGCGCCGTAGTTGGTCGCGGGCGTGCTTACCCATCCCTGCACCACCGAGGCCATCCCGGTGATCGTGTACGCCTGGGTCGGGCTCAGCGGGCTGGCGTTGGCGATTGCCACCGTCGGCGGGACAACGGAGGTCGCGGCGGAGGTCGGCATGGTGTTGTAGGTGGTCGATTCGTTCCAACTGCTGGTGCAGGTGCTGAAAATCAACTGGTCACCGGTGTCGACACCATTGGTGCGGTCAATCCACAGTACCAACTGGGCCGAGGTGATCGTTGCGGTCGTCGGGATCGAGGACAGGTCGAACTGGATCAGGCCGAGGTCGTTTTCCGGGGCGGTATCAAACCAACAGTCGATGCGGTTGTTGACGCTCGATCCCGCCACTGTCGGGCTCTGCTGGTTCACCCAGTTGTCGATTTCGCCGGTGTAGCTGGAAGTGCCGTCCTGGAAGGACACGTTGGTGGTCGAAGAGGACCCGTTGGCGAACAGGGTCGCGATGTTGCTGGTGATCGAGCCGCTGCTGTTGGTCACGGTGACGGTGTATTGCTTGCCGCTGTCGGCCACGACCGTCGCGCCGGTGGTGTAGCTGGCGGAAGTCGCGCCGCCAATTGGGGTGCCATTCAGGTTCCACTGGTAGGAAGTGGCGCCGGTGGCGACGACCGTGAAGGTCGCGGTGGCCGGAGCGGTCACGGTCTGATCGGTCGGCTGCGTGGTGATGGTCGGCGCGCCGGCGGCGGTGACCGTCAGCGTGGCGATGTTGCTGAGCACCGAGCCGCCGGCGTTGGTCACCTTCACGGTGAACTGTTCGCCGTTATTACCGGTGGTGGTGGCGGGCGTGGTGTAGCTGGCGGAGGTCGCGCCGCCAATCGGGCTGCCGCCCAGATACCACTGATAGGACAGGCCGGTGCCGCTGGCGACCACCGAGAAGGTGGCGGTGGCCGGAGCCATCACGGTCGTGTTGGCTGGCTGGGTCGTGATGACCGGCGCGGCCACACCGCCCGAAGGCACGCTGAAGACGACCTTCTGCTGCGCGGCGACGGTGCCGGTGGTGATCGTCCAGGAATCGGAGGTCGCGCCTGCGGCGACGGTGTGGCTGCTTGACTGGTTCGAGCCGTTGTTCCAGTAGTAGGTCACATCGAGGGGCGTGGTCGGGGTCGGCAGGTTGTAGGTGGCGTTGATGTGGAAGTAGCGGAAGGCTTGGCTGCCGCTGCCGAAGTTATAGGCGACGAATTTGACATAATAGGTGGTGCCGCCCAGGTTGGTCGGATCCGCAGAACGACCGTAGGTCCAATAATGGCTGAGATCGTCGTCGGTGGTCGGAGTGTATTGCCCAATCTGAGTCCAGGGCCCACCAGCTGCGGTGGAGATGAAAATCGTCCCCCCTGCGCCGGTGCCGGAATAGGGTGTGTCGTGCACTTCCGAGTCTTCCGCCGCGAAGATCTGCTTGAAGGTCGCTCCCTGAGCGACCAGGTTGGGCGGCAGCACGATTTTGTATACGATGTTGGTCGCGGCATCGCCGGCCTGGGTATAGGCCCATGAACTGGTATAGCCGGCGTAGGTCAGGCCGGAGTCGCTGACCTTGGTGGTGTAGCCGGTGGACGAAGAGGCGGCGGCGGCGGTCCAGAGACTGGGCGATAAATCGAGCATGCCCATTTTCCCGGCGGCGTACGTCACCGTGGTTGTGCCGCTGACGAGGTCCGGGTAGACCGACTGGGCGACCATCACCAGCGTGCGGGTGTGGAAGGTATCAAGCCCGGCGGCGGCGGCAAAGGTCAGCCGTAGCAGATAGGAGTTGCGCCCTTTAACGTAGTCGGTGAAATCCATGGTGTTGGACAGCGAACCGAGGGAGGTCCAACTGGCGCCCATGTCGGTGGAGATATCGACGGTGATGGAGCCGGAGTGCGTAGTGTACAGCATGCCGCCGCCGGTGCAGACCAGCGCGGGATCCTGGTGGCCGGAGCCATTGGTCTGGGTGACCACGCCGCACATGGTGTACGGGGTCGTGAATTCAAACACGAGCGTTCCGCCGGCCGCGGTGGCAAGCTCGGGGCTGCCGCCGACGGTGAAGGTGCCGGTCTGGTCGACGACACCGTCGAGATACTCGCTGTTGGCCAAGCTGGGCTGCCAGTCGAAGCAGCCATTGCCGTAGTCCTGGCCGCCGCCCTTGGTGGTTTCTTCGGTGCCGCCGGTGGTCTGATCGCGAGCGGGCGCGTTCTGGACGAAAGAATAGGCCGAGTGCGGGCTGCTGCCCCCGTCATAGCCCCACCAGGCGCGGCCGGAAAGGCCGAGGTCGGTCACGGAGCCGTCAGGGGTTTCCCAGCGGGTGAAGGTCTCGCCACGCTTCAGACGGTAGACAATCGGCGTGCAGGCGTAGCCTTCGCCGTACAGCGCGTCGCAGTTGGCGGGCAGAATGTTCCAGACGTTGTCGTAGTAGTCCTGCCACTGGCTGGAACGATATGGAATACTGGAAATCACATGGCCGGTCGCAGTGTGATAGCCGCCATGGGTATTGGCTTGGGGCATGAAATAGCCGCCGCCGAGGTCGGGGTTCCACTCAATGTAGCGATGGTTGGTGGAGACGACCTGGTCCACGGAGGCGAAATCGCTGGATTCACTGTTGGTCAGAAAATGCAAGGTGTACTGGTCGGTGTTGACATAGCGCCAGCCGCCGGTTTCATACAGTTCCTGGCCGGTATCGCCGGCCAGACCGCGACGACGGTGCGGGAAGCCGGCTTCCTCGGCAATGGCGCGCATCTGCGCATGGTTGGTGCCGCAGACGCCCCACGAATAGCTGAACATGGCGCGCAATGTGTCGTAGTCAATTTCGAGCGGGTTGTCAACCGAGGGGCTGGGCGTCAAAGTTGGATTGTTGTAAATGCAGGGCGACAGTTCGTGGGTGTAGTGCTCGTCACGCCACAGGAACAGCTTAATGAGCTTGTCGTGCTGGGTGGAACTGCCCACCGTGCCGCGGGTGATGGAATAGGCATGGGCAAGGATCCGCGGAAGCGTGCTCATGGCCAGCTCGCCAGGGAAGTAGGTGTCGTTGGTTTTAATTTCGGGATCGCCGACCGAAGCGGCGAAGAGATTGGTCGAAGCCAGGAGGATGGCGCCTAGCGCGCACGCCCAAAGCTGACTCCGGCGAAAAGAGGACATATACATGCGCGTCTCCCTGCTGATGCCCACCGACTATACCGCGGTCCATAAAATGTGGCTGTGGTTCTCGATTGGTAGAACTACCATACCTGAATGCAGACACGAAAACAAGCGGATTTTTTGGTATTAAATCGCCCACATTGTGCTTGGAAATGGCCTGTTTTTGCGCGTGCGTCTACAAAATAGCTGCATTTTTGACAGTATGGTTTGATACCAGCCAAGATTGGAATACCTGGCAGCGGATATTTTCATGCGGAGGCCCATATTGGTATTAGTACCAATTATGAACAATACCACCCGACAACGATCTGGCCTCCCGCACCGGCTTCACCTGCACGGGGTGCAGTGAAATCTCAGCAGAAAAAAGAATTTTCACGGAACCTGTCCGTGTCCATTTTTCCAAGCGTTCCCGTGGCTCAATGGACGGTCCCGACGCGCCGGATCGGGAGCGACAGTCGGGTTCCGTTTCAATGGCTATAGCAGGCACCTGACGCCAAGCGCGCGCACCGAATATGCGCCGCTCTGCGGACATACTTTGCTTCAATTGGTTCAAGCCGGTGCGGTCCAAACCGGAATGGTTCGGCGAGCCGACCATCGGCCCGTTCCGCGGACCAGCCGGCGGCAAAAATAAGTGACTCCAGGGCTTGAAACGGCATTTTATGGAACAGGTGCAATCGAGCAGATATCCTTCGGCGAACGGCCGCATTGGTTCGAGGTCCAGTAAAATGGATCGAAGGCCTTGGTGGTCCAGTAAAAATTCGCCCGCCAAAAGCGTATCTTATACTATGGAAGGCACCGTCTGCCGGTTAATCTCGGTTCAATAATGGTTTACTCCACCGATTTGTGGCTACTATGGAAGCGCTTTCGTGCGCTGGCCGGAAACGGTGGGCGACGATGCAACTGGTACTGGTCAGCTGGTCCGGCAGAACGCATGGTACATGGTCTTTTCGGATTCGAAGGGGTGCGTGGGGTTCTCCGAGGCTCTCCGGCGCCAGTGCGCTTGAGGAATGGAAGGGTACAGGGATGACAACCGCCGATCCAATGTCGTTGCGTGGTACTCCTTTGTTGCAGTCGCGGGTGCTGGAGGAACTCCGGCGCGAGATCGTCTCCAAGCACGCGCCGGGCACACGATTGCAGGCGGAGCGGGAGTTGGCGCTGCGGCTGAAGGTTTCGCGCGGCACGCTCCGTACGGCACTGATGCAGCTCGAAGCCGAGGGCGTAATCGAACGGCGCCAGGGGCGCGGGACCTTCGTGAAGAACCTGCTCGGCAGCCGCAAGCGGACGAAAAACATCGGCGTGATTTTCTTTTCCTCGATGCAGCACCTGATGGCCGACCCGTTTTACGCTCAGATCATGCAGGGGATTCACTCGGAGGCGCGCGAGCGCGGCTTGGACGTGCTCATTTTCGCCAACCAGTCGCGCGCTAACTGGAACATCACCACCCAGGGTCTTTCGGACGAGGACATGGACAAGGTGGACGGGGTGTTGATTTTCGAAATCTTCTCGCCGGCCGCGATCCAGATGCTCGGCGGCAAGAAACCGTTTGTGCTGCTCGATTCCGAACTGCCGAATTCCAACTACCCCTGCGTGGTGCTGGACAATTTCGGCGGGACCTATCAGGCGGTCAAGACGCTGCTGTCGATGGGGCACAAAGAGATTCTGTTCATCGGAGAACCGCCGGACAATCCGAACACCGACCCGGCCTGGCAGTTGCGGCGGAAAGGCTACGAGCAGGCAATGATGGAGGCAGGGATTGCGCCGCGGCTGATTTTCCTGAAAGGCCGCAACAGCGAATCGACGCGCGAAATCCTGCCGGCATTTTTCGACGGGCCCAGCCGTCCGACGGCGATCGTCGGCTGCAACGACGCGATTTCGATTTACGCCCTGCACCTGGCCAAAAAGCGCGGCTGGCGAGTGCCGGAGGACATCAGCTTGGTGGGTTTCGGCGGCGACATCCAGACCGAATTCACCGCGCCGCCGCTGGCAACCGTGAAGGCCCAGCTTTCCAACATGGGCAAGGAAGCCGTCAACCTGCTGGTCGGGCAGGTTAACGGGGATCCGATTGAACCGCGCCGGCGGGTGGTGCCGGTGCACTTTGAGCAGCGCGGGAGCATTGGTCCGCCACCGAACAAACTCTGACCGACCGTCGCGCAGCACTTGCACTATCAGTGGCTTGAAACATTTTCAAAATTATTTTTGGCGCTGGTTGTGTTTTTGCTGCCTTGGGCCATAATTGTCGAATTATTTTCGCCGAGTGGTACTGAAACGTAACCGGGATTCGTTTCAAGCCAGCAGGCGCCGCACCAATCACAATCCCACGTTCATTCGAGCAGCAATGACCATCCACAGCGCGCGCGGCATCTGTCAGCGCTCTGAGGGTTGTTTGTCATTTCCTCGTGTAGCACGGTTCTACCGGACCGTGCGTTGAGCGGTTCTGTCCGGTCGCGGGGCGATACCTGCGGCGGCCGGTCGATCTGCCAGACCCAACATAGAAAGGCACTCTACATGGCGCAGCACTTCGACATGGACGCCTGGAACGCTCGTCGGCACTACCCCTTCAAGGAAACCCGGTCCAGCGGACGCTCCAAGTCCTTCATGGAGATCCCGCAACTGCTGGAGCAGCAGCAGAAGTTCTACAACGAGTTCCTGCAATCGGATGTGGCGCCGGACGAGCGCCGTCATGCGGGTCTGCAAGCGGTGCTGAAAGAAACCTTCCCGATCGTCAGCTATGACGGCAACACCAAGCTGGAATTCATCAGCTACGATCTGGGTGTGCCGCGCCGCACCGTCGACGACTGCACCCAGTTGAAGCTGACCTACGGCCGACCGCTCAAGATCCGCATCCGGCTGGTGCGCAAGGAAGAGCAGGTCGAAGCCGACGTGTACCTGGGCAACATCCCGGTGATGATCGGCGGCGGCGAGTTCATCATCAACGGCGCCGAGCGCGTGATCGTGAGCCAGATCCGGCGTTCGCCGGGCGTCGATTTCGGCGAAGAAATCCATCCCTCCGGCAAGCGCCTGCACACCTGCCGGATCATCCCCGAGCGCGGGTCGTGGATCCAGGTGGAAGTGACCGCCAAGGACACGCTGGTCATTCGCATCGACAACTCGTCGAAGATGCCGGCGACCACCTTCCTGCGCGCGCTGGACGAAAAATTCGGCACCACCGAGGCGATCGTCAAGGCCTTCCACCCGGACGCGGTGAAGCAGGTCGATCTGAAGAAGGAAACCACCGAGCGCCTCAGCGAAACCTATCTGGTGGCCAATCCGCTGGCCGGGCTGATGGAACCGGAGCCGGTCAAGCCGTCGCGCAGCAAGAATTCCGATGAACCGAAGCCGCTCAAGCTGCCCTTGAAGCTCCGCCCCGAAGCGGTGGACTACCTGGTCAGCAAGCTCGAGGAAGCCGGCAAGTCCACCAAGGTGACGGTGCTCGAAGGCGTGCACGATGAACTGCTGATTCACACCTTGCAGGAAGACCCGATCGAAGGGCATCAGAACGCGATCATGGAACTCTACCGCCGCATGCGTCCGGGCAACCCGCCGCACAAGGACAAGGCGGTCGAGTTATTCAACGAAATGTTCAAGAATCCGCAGCGCTACAACTTCGGCAACATCGGGCGATTCCGCATCAACCGCAAATTCGGGATGGAACTGCCGCGGGTGAGCGAAGACATTCCGACCGACCAGCTCACCATCTCCGGCGACGACTACTTCCGGATTCTGAACTACATCACGATGCTGCGCGCCGACAAGGGCATGCTGGACGACATCGACCATCTGGCCAACCGCCGGGTGCGGACGATCAACGACCTGGTCACCGAAGAATTCCGCAAGGGCATGCTGAAGCTGAAGCGCAACATCCGCGAAAAGATCAGCATGAAGGACGCCGACCAGATCACGCCGCAGACGCTGATCAACAGCCAGACGGTGTCGAGCGCCATCGAGTACTTTTTCGCGCGCGGCGAGCTGTCGCAGGTGGTCGACCAGACCAATCCGCTGGCGCAGCTTACCCATGAACGCCGCCTGTCGGCGCTTGGCCCCGGAGGCCTCAACCGCAAGCGTGCGGGCTTCAAGGAACGCGACGTCCACCCGTCGCACTACGGCCGCATCTGCCCGATCGAAACGCCCGAAGGCGCGAACATCGGCCTGATCGTGTCGATGGCGATTTTCTCCGAGATCGATGCCTTCGGCTTCATCGTGACGCCCTACGTCGAAGTCAAGGACGGCAAGGTGACCAGCGAGGTGCTGTGGCTGCGCGCCGACGAGGAGCAGAAGCACTACATCGCCGCCGCGGACCTCGAGTACGAACACGAAACCGGTGTGATCAAATCGAAAACCTGCGTGGCCCGCCACCAGGAAAACTTCATCCTGACCAGCGCCGCGAAAGTGACGCTGCTGGATATTGCGCCGAAGCAACTGGTCGGCGTGGCCGCCAGCCTGGTGCCGTTCCTGGAACACGACGACACGACCCGCGCACTGATGGGCGCGAACATGCAGCGCCAGGCTGTGCCGCTGCTGGTGCCGGAACCTCCTTTGGTGGGCACCGGCATGGAAGAAATCGTGGCGCTCAATTCCGGCATGATGCAGTACGCGCAGGAAGCCGGCACGGTGACCTACGCCGACTCGCAGAAGGTGACGATCAAGAGCGCCAAGGGCGAAGCGGAATATCCGCTGCGCAAATACCACGGGCTGAACGACCGTTCCTGCCTGAACCAGAAGCCGCTCGTCAAGAACGGCGACAAGGTGCGCAAGGGCCAGATTCTGACCGAAGGCGCGGCAACGCGCGACGGCATTCTGGCGCTGGGGCGCAACGTCACCGTGGCGTTCCTGAGCTACGAGGGCTACAACTTCGAAGACGCCATTCTGGTCAGCCGCCGGCTGATTGAAGAGGACGTGTTCACCTCGATCCACATCGAGGAATTCACCTGCGAGGTGCGGGAAACGAAGCTGGGACGCGAGGAAATCACGCGCGACATTCCCAACGTTTCCGAAAGCATGCTGCGCAACCTCGACGACAAGGGCCTGATCCGGGTCGGCACGCGGGTGCGCCCCGGCGACATCCTGGTGGGCAAGATCGCGCCCAAGAGCAAATCCGAGCTGTCCAGCGAGGAAAAGCTGTTGTACGCCATCTTCGGCCGCGCCGGCGAAGACGTCAAGAACGACAGCCTGGAAGTGAAGCCCGGCTGCGAAGGCTACGTGATCAAGGTCGAACATTTCCGGCGGGCGCCGCAGATCGAAGACTCCGGCGCGGCGCGCAAGGAAGTCAAGCGGCTGGAAACCGAGTACAACGACCAGATCGCGGCGATCATCCGCGAAAAATTCGCGCAGCTCCAGGAACTGGTCGGCGCGAAGCTGATGCACAAGGTCACCGGCGAGGTGATCAAAGTGGACAAGATCGAAGACTTCGAGCAGTTGACCAAGGTTGACGACCAGTTGAGCGTCGACGACCTGGAGATGCACTCGAACACCCGGCGCAAAGCACGTTCGCTGGCGCAGGAATACAAAGTCCGGCGCGAACTGCTGGAAGTCCAGCGCGATCGCATCGTGGCGCACATCAAGCACGGCGACGAACTGGCCACCGGCGTGATGGAAATGGTCAAGGTGTACGTGGCGATCAAGCGCCGCCTGTCGGTCGGCGACAAGATGGCCGGGCGGCACGGCAACAAGGGCGTGGTGAGCTGCATTTTGCCGGTGGAGGACATGCCCTACATGCCCGACGGCCGGTCGGTGGACATCATCCTGAACCCGCTGGGCATCCCCAGCCGCATGAACTTCGGCCAGGTGCTGGAAGTCCACCTGGGCTGGGCGGCCAGCGAAAACAAGTTCCGCGCGGTGACCCCGGTGTTCGACGGGTGGTCGGAAGAGACCATCCGCAAGGAACTGAAGTCCGCCGGGCTGCCGGAGGACGGCAAGATCGAGCTGTTCGACGGGCGCACCGGCGAGCGGCTGGACCAGAAGGTCACCGTGGGCGTGATGTACATGCTGAAGTTGCACCATCTGGTCAGCGACAAGATTCACGCTCGCGCGACCGGCCCGTACAGCCTCATCACCCAGCAGCCGTTGGGCGGCAAGGCGCGCAGCGGCGGCCAGCGCTTCGGCGAAATGGAAGTGTGGGCGCTGGAAGCCTACGGCGCGGCCAGCGTGCTGCAGGAACTGCTGACGGTGAAATCCGACGACGTCGAAGGGCGCACGAAAATCTACGAGTCCATGGTGCGCGGCGAAAACAAGATCGAAGCGGGCACCCCGGTGTCCTTCGACGTGCTCTGCAACGAAATCCGCGGTCTGGCGCTGAACGTCCAGATTCAGGGTTCGCAGCCGGGCGCGCCGACCAATGAACCAGGCCAGGCGCCGCGGAGCACGACCAACTGATTTGCCTGATGCGAGCGGCGGCGGCCCGGGCGGGCCGCCGCGCCAAGTGTTTGAACCGGATATGAAAAAAGTTCGCAGTCTGATGGAGGGAAACCGACCATGTACGAAATCACCCCGGCCGTGAAGCATTCATTCGAAAAAATCAACGCCACCGAGTCGATCAGCATTTCGCTGGCGGCGCCGAACAAAATCCGCGAATGGTCCCACGGCGAAGTCAAAAAGCCCGAGACCATCAACTACCGCAGCTACCGCGCCGAACGCGATGGGCTGTTCTGCGAGCGCATCTTCGGCCCCGAACGGGACTGGGAGTGCTCCTGCGGCAAGTACAAGGGCATCAAGTACAAGGACATCATCTGCGATCGCTGCGGCGTTCACGTCCAGCATTCGCGCGTGCGCCGGCAGCGCTTCGGCCACATCAACCTGGCCGCGCCGGTGGTGCACATCTGGTTCTTCAAAAGCCTGCCTTCGAAGCTCGGCAACCTGTTGGGCATCAAGACCACCAGCCTGCAGCAGGTGGTGTACTTCCAGCGCTACGTCGTGACCGATCCCGGCACCACCCCGCTGAAGAAAATGGAACTGCTCAGCGACGACGACTACCACAAGGCGCGTGAAAAATACGGCGACACCTTCCAGGCCGGCATGGGCGCCGAAGCCGTGCGCAAGCTGATCCTCGACCTCGATCTGAAGAAGCTCAGCGAGGAACTGCGCATTCAGTTGAAGGACAACTGCCCCAAGCAGAAGTCCGAAATGCTGATCAAGCGGCTGCGCATCATCGAGGCCTTCCTGGCCGCCCCGATGGAAAACAAACCGGAATGGATGGTGCTCGACGTCATCCCGGTCATCCCGCCCGATCTGCGCCCCCTGGTCCCATTGGAGAGCGGCAACTTCGCCACCAGCGACCTAAACGACCTGTACCGCCGCGTGATCAACCGGAACAACCGGCTGAAGAAGCTGCAGGACCTCGACGCCCCCGGCGTCATCATCCGCAACGAAAAGCGGATGCTCCAGCAGGCCGTCGACGCCCTGTTCGACAACAGCCGCTGCAAGCGCCCGGTGCTCGGCACCGGCACTCGGCCGTTGAAATCCCTCACCGACATGATCAAGGGCAAGCAGGGTCGTTTCCGCGAAAACCTGCTGGGCAAGCGCGTCGATTATTCGGCCCGCTCGGTGATCGTGGTCGGCCCGGACCTGAAGCTGAACGAATGCGGTCTGCCCAAGAAGATCGCGCTGGAACTGTACCAGCCGTTCATCATCCACCGGCTCAAGCAGACCCACACCGACACGATCAAGTCGGCCAAGAAGATGCTTGAAAAGCGCACCGACGAAGTCTGGGACGTGCTCGAAGAGGTCATCCAGGGCCACGCGGTGCTGCTCAACCGCGCCCCCACCCTGCACCGCATGGGCATTCAGGCCTTCTTCCCCAAGCTGGTGGAAGGCGAAGCGATCATGCTTCACCCGCTGGTCTGCACCGGCTTCAACGCCGACTTCGACGGCGACCAGATGGCGGTGCACCTGCCGCTGAGTCTGGAAGCGCAGATCGAAGCCAAGATGCTGATGGCTTCGACCAACAACATCTTCTCGCCCGCGAACGGCGCGCCGATCATTTCGGCCGACCGGGAAATCGTGCTTGGCAACTACTGGCTGACCAGCGAAGGCCACGACGAAATCGGCGCCGGCGGCCTGTTTGGCTCCAAGGAGGAAGTCTTCCTCGCGCAGGGGCTGGGCAAGGTCGGGCGGCGAGCGAAGATCCGCTTCCAGTTGGGCGCCGAATGGCTCAACCGCGGCCAGGACACCATCCTGGTCAAGGACATGGGCGGCAAAGAACGGCGGCTCAAGGCCGGTTCGATCATCGATACGACGGTCGGGCGGGTAATTTTCAATGACGTGCTCAAGCGCGGCATGGCCTACTACAACCACGTCATGACCAAGGGCGCGATCAAGAAAGTGGTCGCCGACTGCTTCGAAGTTCACGACCGGCCCGAAACCATTTCGCTGCTGGACCGCCTGAAGGACCTGGGCTTCCACAGCGCCACGGTCAGCGGGCTGTCCTTCGCCGCGACCGATCTGAAGCTGCCTTCGCAGAAAAAACGGCTGGTTGAAGACGCCGAAAAGCAGGTGATGCGCAACCACGTTGCCTACGAACGCGGCATCATCACCGATGGCGAACGGTACCGCAACGTCATCGACATCTGGACCAACGTCCGCGACCAGATCTGGAAGCAATTGATGCAGGAACTGTCGAACGACCATCGTCCGACCGAACCGCACTACGCCAACCCGATCTACATGATGACCGACGCCGGCGCGCGCGGCAGTCTGGCGCAGGTCGGCCAGTTGGCCGGCATGCGCGGCGTCATCGCGAAGCCGTCGGGCGAACTGCTCGAAACGCCCATCAAGGCGAACTTCCGCGAGGGCCTGAAGACCCACGAATACTTCTCCTCGACGCACGGCGCCCGCAAAGGGTTGGCCGACACGGCGCTCAAGACCGCTCACTCGGGTTACCTGACGCGCAAACTGGTCGAAGTGGCTCAGGACGTCACCGTCAGTCAGCCCGACTGCGGCACGCAGCAGGGCATCACCAAAGGCGCGGTGTACCGCGGCGAAGACGTCGAAGTCGACCTGGCCAGCGCGATCCGCGGCCGTGTCGCACGCGACAACATCGTCGACCTGATCACCGGCGAGGTGATCGTCCGGGAAAACTCGATCATCACCACCGAAGTGGCCGACAAGATCGTGCAGTTCCTCGGCAAAAACGGCAAAATCCGCGTCCGCAGCGCGCTGACCTGCGAAGCCAAACACGGCGTGTGCGCGATGTGCTACGGCATGGACCTGTCGACCGGCTCGCTGGTCGAACTGGGCAATGCGGTCGGCATCATCGCCGCGCAGTCGGTCGGCGAACCGGGCACGCAGTTGACCATGCGTACCTTCCACATCGGCGGCATCGGCGGCGCGGGCAAGCGCGACTCGGAAGCGATCGCGCGCGCCGGCGGCAAGATCACCTTCCAGAACCTGTCTTCGGCCGTCCGCAAGAACGAAGCCGGGCAGGACGAAACGGTGACCTTGAACCGCAACGCCGAAATCCAGGTGGTGGACGAACGCGACCGCGTGCTCGACCGTCACGTGTTGCCGGTCGGCTCGATTCTGCTCGTCAAGCAGGGCGACACCATCCAGAGCCGCAGCCAGGTGGCGATCTGGGACCCGAACACCATCCCGGTGCTCAGCGAAGTCTCCGGCCGGTGCCGGTTCGAAGACATCGAAAAAGACGTGACGATGCGCGAGGAGCTGGACAAGACCACCGGCAAAATCCGCATGGTCATCCTCGAACACCGCGGTGACAAGCACCCGCAAATCTGGATCCTCGACAAGAAGGGCGAACGGCTGGGCCAGTACCCCATCCCGGAAAAAGCCTTCCTTGAAGTCAAGGACGGCCAGGAAATCGTGGCCGGTACCGTGCTGGCGAAATCGCCGCGCGAAATGGGCCGCAACCTCGACATCACCGGCGGTCTGCCGCGCGTCACCGAGCTGTTCGAAGCGCGCAAGCCGAAAGACCCCGCCATCATGGCCGACATCGACGGCGTGGTTAAATTCGGCGAGCGCCGCCGCGGCAAGCGCGTCATCATCGTTCATAACGAAACGACCGGCATGAGCACCGAATACCTGGTGCCGCACGGCAAGCTGATCCTCGTCCGCGGCGGCGACCCCGTGCGGGAAGGCGATAAGCTGGTCGACGGCCCGTTGGTGCCGCACGACATCCTGCGCATCTCCGGCGAGGAACGCCTGCAGCAGTACATCCTCGATGAAGTCCAGCAGGTCTACCGTTCGCAGAACGTGGTGATCGACGACAAACATATCGAAATCCTGATCCGCCAGATGATGCGGCGGGTCGTGATCGAAGACCCGGGCGATACCGATTTCCTGCCCTCCGACACGGTGCCCCGCTGGCGCTTCAACGAAGTCAACGACCAGATCAAAGCCGGCGGCAAGCGTCCCGCGTCCGGGTCGCCGAAGCTGCTGGGCATCGCCAAGGCCTCGCTCCAGGCCGACAGTTGGATTTCGGCCGCCAGCTTCCAGGAAACGACGAAGGTGCTCACCGAATCCGCCATCGCCGGCCGCACCGATCCGCTGTCGGGATTGAAGGAGAACGTGATCCTGGGGCACAAAATCCCCGCGGGCACGGGCTTCCGCGACTACGCCATCGGCGTCATCCACGCCGAGGTCCCGCTGCAGATTCAGAAGGTGCAGGAGGCGCAGGCCACCCCGTCGCCGATTCCCATCGCCACCGCCGTCACCGCCGAAACGCCGGCGGCGGCCGAGACCAAATAGCGGACGGTACGTTCGCTGGGTTTTTTCGGGGGGCCTTTCAGGCCCCCCTTTTTATTGGTTCGCATCGATCGCGAATTGAAACCGGCCGACCGTGGCGCCGCGCGGGCGGCCCGCCAGGCTTCATCGCGATTCTTTCTGCCGCGGGACAACCGTCACACTGAAAAGCGCGGCAATTATTTTTCCGGCGTCCAGACCACCGCGGTTTCACCGGGCTGGTTGGTGAACTCCCAGCCTTCGGGGTTTTTGCCGGGCGGAATCAGCAGCACCGCGTCGTCGCTGTGGTGTATTTTCTTCGGCCGCTCTCCCAGATTGAAATGGAACGACAACCGCCCGCGCTGCCCCTGCACCGCGGCCGGCCCCTGTTGAACCGCACCTTCGATGTGCCAGGGCCAACTGCCGGCCAGTTTGATCTCGGCGACTTCGCGCAACAGCCAGGTCATGCAGGAACTGTCGTGCTCGAGCCCCGGATAGACGCCCAGCAGCACCGCCTTGCCCACCTTCGGCCGCCCACGTTTGGCGCCGGCAATTTTGTATTCCTTCACCGTGCCAAGCGTGAAATTGCGGCCATCCGCCCGACCTTCGAGCACCGCCACCGCGCCGCCGGCGGGTTCCAGCCGCAATTCGGCATATCGATTTTCGCGGTAGTAAAACATCCAACTGGTGCGGTCGCAGGGCTTGGCGTTGCATGTGCCCATTTTGGGGAAGCTCACCTGCCGCGCGCCGAACAGATCGATCAGGTCCGGCGTGGGCTGATCGCTGTTCCACCACAGGTTCGGGCTGCGTTCGGCCAACCCCGGCCCCGCAACCAGCACGCCGCCGCCTTGCACATAGCTGCGGAAGGCCGCTTCCATTTCAGGCGAGACGAAGCGCAGGTCGGGCACGAACCATAGCGGCGTAGCGGCCGGATCGGGCGCCGCGCCATGGCCGATCATGCCATCGTGGGTGAAATCGACGGGAACGCCCTTGCGATAAAAATTGTTGTACAGTTCTTTGAGCACCGCTTTGTAAAGGTAGTGACAGGAATTGGCGGTGAAGTGCCAGGACTGCCGGTCGGCGATGCTGCTGAGCAGGTCGGTGTCGGCCGAATGGTGAATCGCCACCTGGGCCGGCTTGGGCGCATAGCCGGCAAGGAACGGCTTGACCTTCTCCAACTGCCCGGCCACCCGGACGACCTCCTCCCAGCGCCCGGTGCTTTCGCCGTTGACGCGCACCAGCCCGGAGCACCCGGTTTCGTTCGAGAGCCGCTCTTCGCGGAACTGCCAGAACAGCAGGCCGTCGGCGCCGCGGGCGATGCCGTCGAGCATCCACCAGCGCAGGTCGGCCGGAACGAGGTCCGGCAGGGAGCCGTGCCAGGAGTTGCCGTAGATTTCATTGAGCCAGAACTTTTTCGGTGCTGTCGCCGCGCGCATCCAGTCGCACTGCATCGAGGTGATGTACATGTTATCGCGGGTGTCCGACCCGGCGACCGAGGCGGGGCCTTCGAGGCTGAAGAATGACGGGCAGTCGCCGGCGAAGTTGACCAGCGAGGTCCCGTAGCGTTCCGCCGCCCTGGCGTTGGCAAGATCGTCGGTGATGTCGCTGAGCGGATCCTGCATGACCAGGTTGTAGCCGCTGTGGCAGATACAGGGGCGGGAGGTGTCGGCGCCGAGCACGGCCTTGCGGATGAGCTGGAGGTTTTCCGCCACCCGCTTGGCGCAGAACTTGCGCCACTGGAACCATTCCAGATGCTCGCAAGGGGCGTCCGCCAGCGTGATGGCGTCAAACGAAGACCAAGCCTTGCCGGCGAGCTTGTTGTAGTTCTCGATCGATTTGAATTGGTTTTGTTGCCAGGCGCGAAAGCGCTTCAGCCCGCGCGGGCCGGCCATGTCGTTGCGCGGGCGGCTGCGCGGTTCATTCCAGAGGTGCCAAGCAACGACGTGGCTTTCTTTCCTATAGCGCGAGACGCAGCGGTTCACGAAATTCATCGCGCGGTGCATGACCTCGTCGTTATTGAAGTCCGGCTGCCAGCCACCGACGTACATCGAACCGTTGCTTTCAGGCAGCAGCGGCCGGCCGTGGAAGTCCAGCCGCGTTCCGTCCAGTTCGTGGAAAACATAATCGGGCGCGGTTTCGCAAATGAATTTCACGATGACCTGCAGGCCGTGGCGCTTGCAGAGCTTCAGCAGTTCGTCGTGGTCGTCGAAGACGAATTCATCGCGAATTCGTTCGACCCAGCGCCATTGCAGCCGGAGCTGCACGCCGTTCAGGCCGCCGGCGGCGATGGCCTTCAGATCGCGATCCCACTCGTCGGGCGTCGGCGTCGGCGCGCGGTAGTACTGCGTGCCGATCCACAGCGGCGCCAGGGCTTGCATCTTGTCTGAAGCGGTGGACGGCTGAGCGGAGGCCATGGGGTGGTTCATCCAATGCGCGCGCCCGGCGCGATTGACGCAACAGCGCAGTTGACGCAACCGCGTGCTTGATGCAACAGCCTATTCGCTCGGCAATTTACTTCAAGAGCGTCGGGTCCTGGTCCCAGCCGGCAGCAACCCCGCTGGCCCAACTTTCCTCGCTGGCGTCCGGATCCCCCACCGGCCGCCCGGCCGCATCCCAGGCTCGCAGCGCCTCAAACCAGGCCGCGAAGGCCTGCCGGTGGCGTTCGGGAAAGGTGACATCGACCGCGCGCAGCGCCGCCCGATACCGCCAGACGATGCAATTGCGCCCGATCCATCGGTGGTCCAGCAAGAATCCGCCGATATAAGCGGCCGCCACCCCGGCCGTCACTGCCAGCACGGTCAGGTTGGCGGTCCCGGTGAAGCTGTACCAATCCAGCAGGTACAGCCCCTGCAACACCATCCAGACCAGCCCCGGCACGACCAACCAGGCGCCCAGGAACCACAGGCCCGGAGTCCACCGCACGCGCAGCCGGTAGAAAAGGCGCTCGCCGTGGGACACCGGAATCAGCACCGGCATGCGCAATCGACCGTCGGCCGACGGCACATACAGCAGC
>JBOHNC010000075.1:0-2495 GCA_050730415.1 Planctomycetota bacterium | reverse complement strand
GTGCTGGTACAGCGCGCGAGCGACCAGTTCCTTGCCGGTGCCGGTCTCGCCGCGGATCAGCACGGTCGCGTCGGTGGCGGCGACTCGCCCGATGGCCTTGTAGACCTCCTGCATCGCGTGCGATTTGCCGATGAGGGCATCGGCGTTGGTGCTGACCGCCGTGGGTTCGATTTCCACCTGGCGTGCCATCAGCCGGATCGAGTCGAGCGCGTGGTTGATCGACTGGATCAGGTCCTGCGGATCGAGCGGTTTCAGGTGGTAGTCGTAGGCGCCGTTCTTGGTGGCTTCGATGGCCGTTTCGGTGGTGCCCTGGCCGGTCATCAGGATGATCGGCATCTTGGGGAAAATCGTCTTCATTTTCTGGATGGCTTCCAGGCCGCTGAGCCCGGGCATCTGCACATCCATCAACACGAGATCCGGCGCCCAGGCCGCCAACTGCTCCAGCGCCTCCACCGCCGAAGGCGCGGTCAGGACTTCATGGCCCAGGCTGCCGAGGACCTTGGCGATGGAATTGCGAACGTTACTTTCGTCGTCGACGATCAGAATCGTACTCATACAACCCTCTCATCCCGTAGGGCCGCGGGTCATTCACGCGCCCTCACGCCATCTCGCCCACTCAATAGGGTACTTTAAATTCCGGCCGGCTTGGCTTGGGTCACCTCTTTGGCCGCTGCCGGAGGCATCCAGACTGCAAAGGATGTACCAATCGTGGTCTCTTCCAGCACCAGCCGGCCGCCGTGGCCCTCGACGATGCGCCGCGCGATCCCCAAGCCCAGGCCGGTGCCTTCTTCCTTGGTGGTGAAGAACGGCTCGAACAGCCGCCGGCGGATTTCGGGCGAAATGCCGGGCCCGTTGTCGTGGAAACGGATCACGTTCATCGGATGGTCGGTTTCGTCGCGGGTCTGACCGCAGATAATCCCGATGATGCCGCCTTCGGGCATCGCCTCCTCCGCGTTGGTCAGCAGGTTGATGAAGACCTGTTTCATCTGCTCCAGATCGGCCTGCACCGGCGGCAGTGCCGCATCCCCTTCGCGCATCACCTGAATGCCCTTGTTGGCCAGCCGGCGCCCGAACAGTTCGAGGACGCGGTCGAGCATGGTGGCGACGGTGAGGGTCTGAACTTTGAGGGCCGGCGAGCGACTGTAGTCGAGGAAGTTGCGCACCACACTTTCGAGGCGATCGATTTCATCGCCCACGACGCGGAAATCCTCCTCCAGTTCCGGCCGGTTGCGCAGCGACTGCTGCATCGCGAACAGATGCATTTTGATCGCGGTCAGCGGATTGCGAATTTCGTGCGCCACACCGGCCGCCAGCTTGCCCATCGAAGCCAGCTTTTCGGAGTTGTACGCGAAATGCTCCAGCTCGGTGTTGCGCTCGGCCAGCATGGCGTTGAGCTTCTCCATTTCGGCCTCGATCTGTTTGCGCTCGGTGATGTCGCGGATCAGGCCTACGATCATCGGGGGCTGACCGCGGATTTCGGCCGCCGAGACCGCGATTTCGCAGGGGAATTCGCTGCCGTCCTTGCGCACACCGCGAAATACCCGCACCCGGCCGATGATGTAGGTTTTGCCGGTGCGCCGGTAGTTCGCCAGATACTCGTCGTGCTCCGAGTGGTAGGGCTCGGGCATCAGCATCTTCACGTTCTTGCCGATCAACTCCGCCGGCTTCCACCCGAACACGTGCTCGAAGGCATCCCCCGCCGCGTGGATCGTGCCGAACACGTCGATCGTGAGGGTTGGGTCGAGCGGCGCGGCCAGGAGCGCCCGGAGCCGGGCCTCGTTGGCCTGCAAGGCCTCGCGATCGCGCTGGCGCTGGGTGATGTCGCGGATGAACCCGACGACCAGCGGCTCCTGCCCGGCCATCGGGGCCAGCGACACGGTGATCTCGCAGGGAAACAGGGTGCCGTCTTTGCGCACCGCGGTGAACTCCCGCGCCTGGTTCAGAATGTTGGTTTTTCCGGTGGTGCGGTAGTTGGCCAGATACTCGTCATGCTCCGAGTGATACGGTTCGGGCATCAGTATTTTGATGTTCTTGCCGAGCAGTTCGCCGGGGGTCCATTGGAAGACCCGTTCCACCGAGTTGCTGGCGGCGTAGATCGTCCCGTACAGGTCGATGGTGAAGAACGGATCCAGCGGCGCGGCCAAAAGCGCGCGCATCCAGGCCTCCGATTGGAGCGGCTTCAGCCGCGAGCCAACGGCGGCGCCCGTTCCGCCTGCCGGCCCACTGCCGCCGCCCGGTCCGCCACCGGGCACAGCGCCGCCGCCACCGGGCGACTCGGCGCCGCCCGAACCGTGAGAGGATCCATTCCGAGCCATCGCCGTGCCTCGTTTTTCCGGAGGCTAACCTGCCAGTCGCCCCGATCCTTTTGTAGAAATATTCTAGTGCTTCGTCATTGCTAAAGTTTGGGATGGATTTGGTCGATATACCTTCAGGGGCTAACCTGAAGGGCATACCATGGTCAAGAAGTACATCGTTCGCCTGACGCCAGAAGAGCG
>JBOHNC010000074.1:0-2387 GCA_050730415.1 Planctomycetota bacterium | reverse complement strand
CTTGTGATCCTCCCCACCCTGAGGCGGCTGGCTCGTGCCGTCCGGCACGAGACACCGGCGGCGGGGGGCGGAGGGAGCGATCCGAGCGGCCCGGCGCTCGGATGCAGCGACCGGAGCCCGCCGCCGCAGCCGCCGACCCCACGCCTCCCCCTCTTCTTTGCGACTTGGCGTCTTGGCGCGAGGTCTTCATCTTCCCGCGTTGGAAATGTCCGCCCGCCTGGAGCAATCCCGTCGAGCGCACCGTTCTAAAAATAGCGCCATTCGGCGGGCGCGCCCGCTCTTCCTCCCAACCTCCCATCCCGCTCCGCCCCCGCGCACGCCCCCTTCAAATGTCCCTCACCCAAGTGGCACGGGCCGATGGCCCGTGAGCAAAAAAAGACGGCGCAGCCGGCGCCATGACTTTCCTGCGCGCATAGCGCGCACTCTTCTCTTAAACAAATGCACACCCCTCCGATTTTTCCTGAAACCTTTGCCCGGTCCGTGCCGTCCCAGCGGAATACAATCACGGCCTGCCGTTGCACGCAGGCTTAAAAAAAGAGGATGTCGCATGAGACCCACCGACCGCCGCACTCGTCCTTGGCGCCTGCTGACGCTCGCGCTGGGAGCATCCCTGGCCCTGGCCGCCGGGAACGTTCTCGACGCCCGCCCGGCCGCGGCGCAGATGGCCGCACCGGAGTCCATGCCCATCGAACGGGTGCTGAAAAACCTCGCCGCGTACGTCAAGGAGCATCCCGACGATGCCGGCGGCTATGCGCGGCTGGCGCGCGTGAACGAAGTCGTTTTTCTAAACAACACCGACGCGGTGGCCGAATATAACGACGGCTATTTCCCGGGCTACCGGCCGGGCGACAAGCCGACCGCATTTTCGAACGAAGCGCTGCAAGTCTACGGCCGCGCGGCCGCGCTGAACTTTGCCCGCGCCATCGAACTGGATCCCAAGAACGCGCAGTACCAGCTCAACGTGGGGTTCTTCCTGGACCAGGGCGCCAAGGTCGCCGATTTCCTGCCCTTCAGTCTGCCCGCCGAGAAACCGACGGCGGCCCAGGAACAAACCTGGCGGGCGTCGATCCGGCAGTTGGGCAGTGCGGTGGCATCCGAACGCGACGCGGCCCAGGCGCAACTCCAAGCCGCCGGTGCCACGGCAATTCCGCTGCTGAAGGAATTCCACGACGACCCGGACTTGCAGATTCGCGACAGCGTTCGAAGCCTGATCGATAACTGTTGGTCCGGCCTCCCGCTGCCGGCGCCGACGGCCGCCCAGGAAAAGACCTACCGTGCTCAGCTATTCCATTTTCATGTGAAAGGCGACGACAACCATCTGATGTACAAGGCGGCGCAGGAAAGTCTGGCCGCCGCGGGCGTCGATGCACTGGCTGTGCTGCTGGAACATCGCGACGACGACGACCCGACGGTTGCCGCCGCCGTCCGCGCGGTGCTGGCGCAAAACAGGACCCGCTACTGGCGGGAATGTGCGCTTTCCTACGAGTGGCGTTGCTATACGCTGACGCTCGATCAGGAGCGCAAGGACATCGAATCGGACACGACGACATCCGGGCTAAATCGGGAGGCGGCCGAAACCTACCTGACCCTGGCGCAAAGCCTCGATATGCACACCGACGAAGTCAAACAAAACCGCGCCACGATCCTGACCAACGACTGGCAGAATTATTCCCGGAGTTTCGAGGTCGAACTCAAGCTGGCCAAAGTCGGGAAGGCAACGGGGCAAACTTTCCAGTTGGCGGGGGCCTATCAGCGTGCGGTCAGAATCACGGGGACGAAGGGCGACGAGGTCGACCAGCACCTGGCCACCATCAAAGATAACGTGGACAAAATGAACGCCGCGCGCACCGAATATCAAAAGCAGCAATATCAAAAGAATGGGTTTGTGCTGGCTACCCCCGCTACTTCTTCCTCGCCGATCATTTTTTCGCTCACTGCCGCCCAACCGCTGCACGCCTTGGTCGCCCCAGCCAAGTCCGTCCACTTCGACCTCGTCGGCGACGGCTGCGTCCGGTGCTGGACGTGGGTCAAGCCCGACACCGCCATTCTCTGCTGGGACCCCAACGGCACCGGCAAGATCGCCTCCGGCGTCCAGCTCTTCGGCAACGCGACCTGGATGTGGTGGATCTTCTGGGACAACGGCTACCAGGCCCTGGACGCGCTCGACGACAACCGCGACGGCGTGCTCACCGGCGCCGAACTGACCGGCCTGTGCGTCTGGCGCGATGCCAATCAAAACGGCATCGCCGATCCCGGCGAGGTCGTCCCGGTCGTGAACCTCGGCATCGATTCGATCGCGGTCCGCGCGCCGCAAACCGAAGACGGCTGCCCCGCCAACAAGCTCGGCATCCACTTCGAAGACGGCCGCACCCTGCCCACCTACGATT
>JBOHNC010000073.1:0-15191 GCA_050730415.1 Planctomycetota bacterium | reverse complement strand
GACCTGCACCGGGGGCGGCGCGTCGGCCGCGGCCAGAACGCCGCTGACGTCGGCGGCGCCGGAACCCACGAGCGCCAGCGCCGCGAGGGCCAACGCCGCCAGGGTCAGCGCTCGCGCCGCCGCCGGCAGTGAACCAAAGCGCAGGCGGATCATGGCGCGGCCTCCGGGTTCGCACCGGCAGCACCGCCGCCGTTCGCGCCGTTGGGAGAGGTAACAGGGCCGCCGGCGGGCGCGTCCGGCGCATCGCGCTGCGCGGGCAGTTCGGCGTCGGCGTCGGTGGGATATTTCGCCTTCCATTCGGCGTCCAGGAAGGCGCGGTAGGCCGGCGCCAGCAGGCCTTCCAGCGTGGCGTCATGCATCAGCCGGTCCTGGAGTTTCACCCGCGCGCTGCCCAGCACCCGCAGAAACACATGCCGCCGCACCGAGTCAAAGGTCGGGTTTTCAATCCCGTCCACCTGAAACAGGTACCAGCCGTCCTTGCCTTCCACCGGCTGGCCGGCCGATTTGGGCGGCAGATGGCTCAGCCGCTTGATCTCCGCCATCATTTCCGGCGTGAAGCGCGGATCCTTGGTATCGGGCGGCACTTTCCCGATGAGACCGTCGTCGGCGCGCGTGGCCGGGTCCTGGTTGTATTTCGCCGCCGCCGCCAAGAAGCCTTCGTTCTCGACGGCGTTCTGCGCGACGCGGAGGGTCTCGCGCGCCTTGCCGGATGCCGCCTTGCGCGTCGCTTCGTAGGCGTCGTCGACGGAACTCAGCCCGGTGGCTTCGAGCTTCGGCAGCCCGCGGCCGTCGTCGTCCTGTGTCGGCACGAAAATCATCCGCACGATCGGATCGCCGCGGCCGTACACCTGCGGATTGCGCGCGAATTCGGCCTTGAGCACCGGCTCCTGCAGGCTGTCGGCGATCAACTGCGTCAGCATGCAGGTCATTTCGAATTCGTAGGACTCGGTGAACTCCTCCCGCGTCTGATTGCGCTTCCGCAAAAATTCCTCGAACATGTTCTCGCCCTTGCCGAGCGTCGGCCGTTCGTAGGCCAGGGTGTCCTCGATGTCGGTCAGCACCTGGTCGCGGAACTCCTGCGTCATGATCCGCTGCATCGAGGACCACCGCGCGTACACCACCTTGTAGCGCAGGATCCGGTCGAGGATCGACAGCACGTCCCGGTTGATGGCATTGTGTCCGGCGGCGCCGCGGCTGGCCATGTCCGGCGCGGGGGCGTTGCTGTAGCCCTTGGTCCAGACGGAGTTGCGGTATTGCAGCATGGCCGCTTCGCGCGTGATGCCGGTTTTCCCCACGACCATCCAGTCGTCGCCGGTGCCGGTCCGCGCCGGATATTTGATCGCCAGCAGTTTCAGGTAGGAAGCCGAGGCCTGTTTGAAGGCGTCGTCGCCGAAGCTGGTTCCGGCGGGAATCTGGCCGTCGGCCACCAGCAATTTGCGCAGCCCGACAAAGCGCGCCACCAACCGCCGGAACAGCGTGCGGTCGACGCCGAGGACCGCGGTGAGCTGATCCGCGTTCAGTTCCTGGCCGCCCGGCAGGCCGGCGGCATAGGTGGCCGCCAGTTCGTTGGCGGTGGCTTCGATTTCCTTGTCGTCGATGGCAATGTTGCGGCTGGCCAGTTCTTCGGCGATCTGAGCGGGCTGAATCAGCGCGTTGCGGTCGGCCGGCGAAAGCTGGCTCAGCGCCGCCGTAATAAAGTCATCCGACAGCAGCGGCAGTCCGTTCACCTTGATCAGCACCGTACCCGGCGCCAGATGATCGTATACCGCCTCCGGGGGCACGCCTGTCGCGGTCGTGGTGGTGGCGCCGGCCTCGTCGGCGCCGACCTGGGCATCGGCCTGGGCGCCGGCCCAGATCGCCGCCAGCGCGATCGTCAGCAGGAGTCCGGCGCGGGCGGCAACCGGACGGGTTCGAGCCATGTTGAAGGTCCTATCGCCTATAATCCACACGCAGGAAACACCGGCAGACCGTAAAACCAGACGCAGGGAAGCCCGGGAACATCATGGATTCGCCGCAAAATTTACCGCGCCGCCGCGGGGGGGACGACCCGCTCGAGCGTGAGATTCAATATGTTAAGGGCGTCGGCCCGTACCGCTACACGCTGCTGAAAAAGCTGGGGCTGAACAACGTCCGCGACGTGCTTTTCTATTTCCCGCGCCGTTTCGAAGACCGCACCGCCTTCACCCGCCTGATCGACCTCAAACCCGCCGAACGCGCCACCGCCATCGGCCGCCTGATCGACCTGCGCACCCATCCCTTGCGCGGCGGCCGCACCCTGGTCAAAGGCCTCCTGTCCGACGGCACCGCGCAGCGGCCGGTCATCTGGTTCAGCGACTATGTGCTGCAGTTTCTAAAGTCCGGCTACCAGGTCGCGCTCACCGGCCCGGTTAAACTCTCGCGCGGCGTGGTCCAGTTCGAGCATCCGCGCGAAATCGAAGTCATCGACCGCATGCCGGCGCCGCCCCCCGGCCCTGGCGGCCGCTCCGGCCCGCCCGGAATGCCGGCGCCCGCCGAAGACCCCATCGAAGCCCTGCACGCCCGCACGCCGCCGCCGCTGCGGCCCGACATGCGCCAGGCGCCGCTCAGTTTCGGACGCCTCGTGCCCTTCTACGGCCTGACCGAGGGCGTGAACCAAAAACTCCTGCGTGGCGTGGCCTACGAATGCCTTCGCCACTTCGCCGTTTCCATCCCCGAAACCGTCCCCGAGGAAATCCTGACCCGCCGCAACCTCATGACCGTATCGCGCGCCGCCTGCCACATGCATTTTCCCGACACCCTGAAAACGCACGCCGCCGCGATGCGCCGCTTCGCCTTCGAGGAACTGTTCTTCCTGTCGCTCGGCTTCGCGCAGCGCCGCCGCCAGGATGCCGGCCAGGGGCCGGCCAAGGCGATCACCGCCTCCAAGCTGGTCGATGAACGCATCCGGCGGCGCATTCCCTTCGACCTGACCCATGGCCAGAACGCCGCTCTGGCCGAAATCCTCGCCGATCTGAGAGAATCCCGCCCCATGAACCGGCTGCTCCAGGGCGATGTCGGCGTCGGCAAATCGGCGGTGGCCATCTACGTGCTGCTCGCCACGGTCGCCGCGCATGCCCAAGCCGTCTACATGGCGCCGACCGGCATTCTGGCCGAACAGTTCGCCGAAGTGCTGCGGCACTACTTGCAGGGCTCGCAGGTCAACGTGGAACTGCTCACCGGGGCGCTCACCGCCGCCGAACGGGCGCGCATTCTCGACCGCACCCGAGCCGGTGAGGTCCACGTTCTGGCCGGCACGCACGCGTTGCTCAACGAAAAATTGAACTTCAAGGACCTGCGGCTGGTGATCATCGACGAGCAGCACAAATTTGGCGTGCGGCAGCGGCTGGAACTGCATTCGAAGGGCTACCGCCCGCATCTGCTCACTATGACCTCCACACCCATCCCGCGCACCCTCGCGCTCACGTTGTACGGCGATGTCGCGCTCAGCCGCATTGCCGAAGCGCCGGCCGGGCGCGGCAAGGTCGAAACCCGGCTGCTCACCGAGGCCGACCGGGTGGGGCTGTTCGAGCAAATCCGGCGCGAAGTCAAAAAAGGCGGGCAGGTCTACGTCGTCGTGCCGGCCATCGGCGAAGGCGCCGAAGCCGCGGTGTTCGACGGCGAGGAATTCGGCGATCCGCCGAACAATGCCGCCGGCCGCGCCGGCTTTGCAGCAGATGGGGCCGCCGGGGCAAGTCCTCGCGCGAAAGCCGCCCGCGGCCGTGGCGGCGCCACGCGCGCCGCTAGTTCCTCGCGCCCGCGGTCGGCCAATGCCGCCGCGTCGAAATCGCCCGGTGCGGGGAGTCCGCCCGACGCTGTGCCGGGGCTGCCGGCGACGGTTCGCACCGAAGGCGGCTTGGTCAGCGCCGAGCGGCTGGCGCAGCACCTGGCCAACACCGTCTTTCCCGACCTGCGCGTGGGCCTGCTGCACGGGCAGCTTTCCAACGAGGAAAAAACGCAGGTGATGAACGCCTTCCGCCTGCGCATGATCGACGTGCTGGTGACCACGGTGGTGATCGAAGTCGGCGTGGACGTGCCCAACGCCAGCCTGATGGTGATCGAACAGGCCGACCGTTTCGGGCTGTCCACGCTGCACCAGTTGCGCGGCCGGATCGGGCGCGGCGAGCGCCACAGCTTGTGCGCGGTCTTCAGCGACGACCGCACCGACGCCGGGCGCGAACGGCTGACGCTGTTTGCTTCGACCAACGACGGCTTCAAGATCGCCGAAGGCGACTATCAACTGCGCCGCAGCGGCCGGCTGTTCGGCACCGAACAGTCCGGGGCCTCGGAAATGATCGTGGCCGATCTTGTCCGCGACGAATCGCTGCTGCAGGAAGCCAAGGCCGACGCCGAACGGCTGCTCGAACAGGATCCCGCCCTGCGCAACGTCCCCGCCGGCCTGCGTGCGAAGCTGGTCAAAATCTTCCAGCACCGCCTGGAACTCGGCAACATCTGAAGCAAGGTTGAAGTCTGAAGCCTGAAGTCTGAAGGATGAAGAAAAACCAAAAACCGAACCTGAAATCCATGGCCCCGGCTGGGAGCGCCGCGCGCTGGCGCGGCTTCTTCGCGCCAACGGCGCGAGGTAACAAAGCCAGGGGTTGCCGAGGTCTTCCGCAAGCTACCCCTGGTTCGCGGTCACCAGCCCGCCCCGCGCGGTCCAAGGCGATGTCGCGTTTTCCGCGTGATTCCGCGCGGAACGTCGCGGGCGATGCGTCGAAATGCATTTGCTTCGTTGAACGCCGGGCAAGGTTCCGCGCGATGGATCGGCGGCGAGGTCATAATCGTCTGGGCTCGCGCGGAAAATGTTGGGTTCTGCGGCCCTACCAGGGTAGGCCTGCGGCCAACCCTTCGCTTTCGTATTTTGCGCCGTTGGCGCAAAGATCAAATCGCCTCCTTTGGCGGCATGAAACGGACGGTGGAAAAGATGTGGGTCATGCTCCGGTCATTCGACCTTCGGCTCCCCACAGGCAGCCCCGTGTGGAGCGAAGAAAAGGCATGGAGGCGAAGTATTCTCCAGAGCCGATGGAAGCCTCAGGACTCAGGATTTTCTTGCGCGCCTCCGCGCGCATCTTCAGGTCCCCCTTCATCGCTCATCCTTCATCCTTAGTTCAGTTCAGTCCGTCGTAAGCACCAATCCAAACGTCGCGCGCGTGTCGTTGAAACTTTCCGCTGTCGGGGAGGGCAAATTCACTTTGCGCCGCCGCGCTTCGACGCGGAAATCGAACGCTGCGTGCCGGTCGAAACGGTAGCGAAACTGCATGCGCGTACAGTCCCCATATCGCCCCAAGTCGCTGCGGGAGGCGATCAGGCTGGTGTAGGTGTAGTCCAGGTCCAGTTCGCAGGTGCGGTTGATGAAGTATTCCGCGCCGGCCGACCCGGTCGCCTCCTGCGCGTAGGCCGCGTCGCGCATTTCGCACAGCTGCGAATGGCTGTCCAAGTACACCAGCAGCGCGTCCCAAGGCGCGATTTCCGCCCGGAGGTTCCAATACGCCGTCTGCCAGCCGGGGTGGTCCAGACCGTTCGAGCCCAGCATTTCAAACCGCATCGCGCCGACTTCCAGCCGCACCGCGCCGAAATCGCCGAAGCAGCTCTGGAGCCCCACGCCGGGCGTGATCGTGAAAGCCGGATCGATCTCGGCCGCGCCGAGGTTGTCGGGGTGGAGCAGGTGCACCGTGCCGAAATAGCACAGCGCATAGACTTCGTCGAATTCCGGCGCGTAGCGTTCCACCGGCCGCGCATCGAACCGGCCTTTCACCTGCGCATAGCGGAAGTCGTCGGGAAAGACCTCCTGCGTCAGCGCCGCCGCATCGGACAGGCCGCTCAGCCGCAGCCCCAGCCGCACCACGTTGGTCGTCGCGATTACATTGTTGCGGCCGTTCAGCAGTCCGGGGAAGCTGATCGCCCGAACGTTGGATTGCCCCTGGATGCCGATCCGCGGCGTGCCGAAGGCCAGCGACCCCGTGCCGTCCTGCACCACTCGCTTGTCGACGTAGCTGTTGTACAGCAGCGAGAAATGGTCCTCGTCGGGCACCAGCCGTTGCCCGCCGGTGTAATTCAGCCGGAAGTCCAGGCTGTCGGTGTGCGAGTGCGCGAACAGCGCGCCGGCGAATTCGTTGTCGCTCAGTTGGTCATGCTTCAGAAATTGGATCCGGTCGGCTTCCCCGCTGACCGAAAAATGAAAGCCGGTGTCGCCGGGATCGGAGAATATATGCACCCGCCCGCGCAGCCGCGTGTAGGTGTCCTCCCGGTGCGAAACGGGCGTCAGCAGAATGTTCCCCGAATACACCGTGTACAGCGCCGCGTCGGCCGCCAGGTGGTCGGTGCTGTTCCAGGCAGTGAGTTCCCCCGCGTTCAGCGGCATGCCGGGGTAGGGGGCATAGGGCGGGAAATCGGGCTGGAGCAGCGGCGCATGTTCGGTGCCGCGCAGCCCTGCTGCCGCAGCCATCCAGCCCAGCAACAGGCCCGCGACGATTGCGCTCGCGCGGCGGCTCTGGACGTACCGCCTGCACCGGAGCAATTCCACCGCGGGACTGGCGTGCGGACCGCGAACGACCCGCCGGGCGAAGAATTTGGCACGGATCGAGCAGATCCACGTTTTCAGGCTGATCATTACACTCGAGTCCGGAACCGATCGGAAATCCTGGGGAAGCAGGCTCTTGGGAATCCTACGCTCGAATGCCATCTTGTCACCCCCGCGCCGCGGCTGGAGCCGCTCCAGCGCGGCGGTCTGGCCAGGCCGGAACCGGGAATGACCTGAGCGGCTCATCGGCGGTTTCACTGGCGCAGGATGGGCGGCGGCACGGCCGCCGAAGCAGGAAAGGGTTGGGACATGTTGAGCGGGGCGAACGGGGCGAGTCGGTCAAGCGGTGAAGCGCCGGCGCCGGCGGGCGCGGAAAATCGGCGCCAACCGAAGTGTTCGCGTATTGCGGCCCGGCACGGGAAAATCGGTTCTTGGGTCGCCGCCGGGCTGCTTGTCGCCGTCGCCTGCCTTTTGCTGCCCGGCTGCGGCCAGGACGACCAAGCCATCAAGGGGCTCAGCGCACAGGTGCAGGAACTCCAGGCCAAAATCGACGACCTCCGTTCCCACGAACCGGCTCAGCCCGTCAACGCCGACCACCAGCCTCTGACCCTCCCGCCCTCCGCCGGTGGTGCCCATGGACCCGCCGTGCCGTCCTCCGCCGGCTTCCAGCGCGCCGGTCTGCCGACCCTTCTCAGCGACGTCAATCCGCGCATCCGCCGCGGCGCCGCGCTGCTCATCGCCCAGTTCGCCGATCCCGCCCTCAAAGCCGGCGTGATCCAGGTGGCCGACGCCAATCCGCCGCCGGAAATGGCGGCCACCACCGTGCTCGCGCTTTCCGCCTACCTCGACGACCCGGCCGCCGTCGCCGCGCTCAAAAAACTGCTCGCCACCCAGGACTACAAACAGTTGAAGGACCGCGTGGACATCCTGCAGGAGGTCCACAACCCGGCGCTGGCGCCGGTGCTGCTCGAGGTCGAAAAATCGCTCGCCACCGAGAACATCAAGGACGTGGATTGGGACCTCGTCACCGCCCGCCGCAGCCTCGTCACGGTGATGGGCGCGCAGGGCAATCCGGTGGTGGTGCCGCGGATGCTGGATCTCATCCGCACCCAGTCGCTGGCGGCGCAGCAGGCCGCCGCGGTGCTGCTGGTTTTCCACGACGACAAAACCATCGCCCCCGCGCTGGCGACGATCCTCCAGGCCGCGCGCGAAAATCCACCCGCCCGCATCCAAACCGAATTCAGTTCCGTCTACAACGCGCTGATGGTCGCCCGCAAAATCCCCGGCCCCGAAGCCCTCACCCAGGAAATGATTTTTCAGTTGTACAACCCCGACAACAACCTGCGCTCCCTGGCCTACTACGGCCTGCGCGACTGGCCCTACGAAAAGCGCGCCGAACTGCTGCTCAAGGAAGTCCTCGACCCGGCCAATGAAACCGAGGAGCCCAACATGAAGGGCACCAAGCGCTGGGAGCTGGTCATGCGGCTGCTGTACGAGACCAACCAGCCCGACACCGACCTCGCGCTGGCCGCCGCGCTGCACAGCCCCAACCCCGAAATCGTCGACCGCGCGCTGCTCGATTTGCGCGACCGTTCCAACGACGCGGTCTGCAGGGTGGTGGGCGGGTGGCTGAAGGCCGCCTGCCAGGACAAGGCCTTCCTGAAGCGCGACGAAGCCGGGCAGGATTTCGAAAACGCCGTCGCCGTCATCGCCAATGCCAACGAACGCGGCGGCTTCACGTTGACCGCGCCCCTGTTCGATGTCGCGCCCACCGGCGAATATGCGCAGGGTTCGAGCGACGCCAAAAAGCAGGCCAAGCGCAAAAGCCTCGACAACGCCCAGCGCACCGCGGTGGCCATTTTCGGCGCCGACGGCGCGCTCACCGACTGCCCGGCCTTGCAGACGATCTACAACAAGCTGCCCAAGGGCGATTTGAAGAGCGCGCTCTATAACGCCTGCCAGGAAATTCGCTGGCCGATCGCCTTCAGCGCCGATCAGCAGACCCTGACGGTCGATCAGGCCAAACTCGATGCGATGCTCAAAAACCAGAAGGAAATTCCCAAAGTCGCACCCGCCGGTGATCAATTCTGATCCAACCAGCGCACCCCCATCCGCGCAGCAAACCCCGTAGCACGGGCCTATGGCCGTGGTTAAAAAAGCCGGCGGAGCCGGCGCCTTATTTTCTCTTGCGCGCTCGGCACGCAGCTTAAATTAAATCTGCAACGCAGTCCCGGCGTCGGCCCGGTCTTGTTCCCCGGCCGCCTCATCGCGCGCCGCGGAAGAAAAAAAGTTGCCCCGTAAGGATTCGAACCTTAATAGTGAGATCCAGAATCTCACGTCCTACCATTAGACGACAGGGCAACGAATCGACGCGAGGATGGCAGCGCTCGCGCGGCGGACCCTTCCCCGCCGATGGCTCGGGGGGCGTCCGCAAGGGATATTAAAATACCCTCACCCGGGAAAAAATCCATCCGGAACCGGCCGGCGCGTGACAGTCGCTCGACAGGCACAGGGCCTTTCAGTTCTCGCCTCCGCTTCCCAGCACGGGTACCATTTGCCTCCCGGAGCCGAATTCGCGCCGAGGTGCCATTCTGGGCTAATCTCGGGCGTGCCTCCGGCACTTCGGAAATTGGGAGAGAACTGAAAGGCCCTGGCCACGGGCGCGCATCCGGCTATTTCCGAGCCGGCATTTTTTCGCTCAAAAGATACGGGCTGAAATAGAAATCCGGCCAGCCCAGTTCCCGGCGCAGGTGGTCTTCCCCGACCCGTGCCAGAAACAGCCGGTCCCCGTCGACCGGTTCCTTGAACCACGGAAAACTGTACTTCGCTTGCTCCCAGACGTAATAATTCCCGATGCAGATCGCCTCCTTGGGATGAAAGTAGCAATACCGGTTCTTCGCGTAGCTCTGGTCCACGTTGGCCCGCGCCGCCGCCTTGGAGGGCTCGCGGAACGGCCCGACCGGCCGGATGTCCTTCTGCGAACCCTTCGGCTGCCGCGCGAACAGCCCCGGATCGCGCATCAGGTCCCAGGTCGAAGCGTATCCGCCGTCGTCTTTGAAACAGTACCACCCTTTCATCGCATCGACCCACCACCAGCAGCCGTCGACTTCAACCTCCGCCATCATGTGCCCCGAAATATGCGCGCCCATCACTCGCGCGCGCAGCCCGGCGATCTGGCACAGGCAGACAAACACGCGGTGGATTTCGTTGCACATGATCGCGCCGCGTTTGAGCAGTTCCTCCTCCGATCCGCCCACCCAGTCGGCGCCTTTGAGCCCCCGGTCGCGGTTGTCGCGGCAGCGCCGCAAAATGGCCAGCGCCGTCTCCCGCTGACGCAGGCGCGGCTTCAGGATTTCCGCCAGGGTTTGTTCGAGCAGCGGGCGCGAGCCTTTTTTGTAGCGCAGTTTCGGCGCGGTGAACTTCGGCCCATAGATGTAATCGGCGGTGCGCGCGTTCAGGATCAACTGCCCGGCGATGATTTCGACATCGACGCCGGCGTTTTTTTCGCCGTAGAAACCGAGCACCCGGTCGAGCCACAGCTTCACGCCGCGCGCGGTGCGGGGGTCCTCGCAGAGTTTGCCCTGCTGGAAGCCCATGGCATTTTCAAACATGGTCGATCGCCTTCGGCGGGGGAGTGCGGTGGCGGTCATTGTAGCACCGGGCGCGGAAGATTTGGCGCTCCGCTGCGCCGCGAGCCGAAACGAACATCTCCTCCCCGCCCTTCCCCCGCGCGGATTCTTTCCTTGCGTGGACGAGCGCGCAATCCGCAGTGGCACGGGCTGACCAGCCCGTGTCCAGCGAGTCCCCGAGCGTTTCCGCGGGACAGCGCGCCTCGCGCTTCTCTTCTTTTTTCTTCGCGCCAACGGCGCGAGGCAGCAAAGCCAGGGGTTGCCGATGGCGCACCCCCTGGAGCACGGCGCGGGCCGAAACGGTGTCGCGCCCATCCCGCTTTTCCATGTGGAATCGTTGCGAGCGCAGGATTGAGACGAATTCCTCTTGATGAACGCCGGGTGCGGTTTCGCGCGATGAAACGGCGGCGAGGCCATGATCGTCCAAGCTCGCGCGGAAGACGGTTGGGTTCTGCGGCCGTACCAGGGTAGGCCTGCGGCCAACCCTTCGCTCACCAATGTTGCGCCGATGGCGCAAAGACCCCAATCGACTTTTATGGCGGCTTGGGCTGGACGGCGGTAAAGATGAGGGAACTGCACAGCACCTCAACGTTTGCACAGATGCGCCAGCAATGGAACCCAAGTCCCGGAGGGACGGCAGGACGGTTCGCAGGCGCCATCCCCAGATTCAGGCCTGCGACGACGCGTCAGGCTCCCCCGTCTTGCCCGGTGTTCCCTGTGTGCCCGGCGCGGCCGGTGCGGCGGGTGCACCCATCGATCCCGCCGCACCAGGCCCCGCCGGATCCTCCGTCTTCAACCGTGTTGCGCGCCCGCCGCCGCCGTTGCCGCCATTGCCGCGCCCGCCGGCAGAGCCCTCGGGGCCGCCCGGACCGTCGTTCCCGCCGTCCTTGCCGCGCGCCGATTTTTTCCACCAGCGCGACAGCGGCCACAGAATCGCCAGGAGGACCAGCAGCCACGGCAGCAGTTGGCCCGCCCCGCGCAGAATCGTGTCGAACGAACCGCCGAAGGCGCTCAGCGAGTCCCGCCAGGTCTGCGCGAAGCCGCTCAGCGGCGCCGGCCGACTGCCTGCCGCCGGTTTTTCGCGCAGCGTCAGCGAGATGTGCCCCAAATCCTTGGCGTCGTAGTGCGCCATCGTACCCAGCCCGACCCCCGAATACTGCCGGTTGGTCACGTCACCGATTTTCTCCAGCGCCGCCACCGCGTCGTCGATCTGCTGCGCCGGCACTGCCAGCGTGAAGGTCGCCACCGTCAGCTTGTCTTCTTCGCGGCTGTCGGCGTTCTGCACGTCGATCTTGAAGTCCTTTACGACCTGCCCGAAATCCTGCATCGCCTTTTTGTAGTCGGTCACCGCCAGGCCCAGCGAGCCCTCCGGCAGCGGCTTTTCGACTGCCGCTTTTTCGGTGATCGTCACCGTCAGCGTGCCGAGCGAATCCGGGTCCGGATGCACCAGGTTGCCCAGGCCGATCGCTTCCAACTGCCGCGCGGTCACATCGCCCAGCTTCTCGATCTCCGCCACCGCGTCGTCGATCTTGTCGGCGTGGATCGACAGCACATAGGCCGCCTCGGTCCGCTTGCCGACCACCCGGCTGTTGGCCTGCTTCACCTCGATGTTGAACTGCTCGATGATCTGTGTCAGCGCCGCGCGCGTCTTGGCGAAATCCGGGACCTCGATGTCGAGACTCCCCTGCGGCTGCGGCTTGGCCACCGGCGCCTTTTCCTGAATCGTCACCACCAGCGTGCCGATCAGGTCCGGATCGACATGCGCCACATCCGACAGCCCGATGCCCTGCAACTGCCTGAGTGTCACGTTGCCCAGTTTCTCGATTGCCGCCACCGCCGCGTCGATCTGCGTGGCGTGCACCGCCAGCGTGTAGGCCGCCACCGTCTGCTTGCCCACCTGCCGGCTGTCGGCCTCTTTCACGACGATCTTGTACTGGTCGATGATCCCCTTCAAGCTGTCCTGCGCGGCGGCGAAATGATCGACTTCGACGCCGAGCGTCCCCTGCGGCGCTTCGGCGGCGGTTTTTTCCCCTTCGCCCAAAATCAGTTGCAGCGTCGCCGGCACGTCGGCCGTCCCGCCCTGCAACGTACCCACCTCCCCGCTCACGTTCTGCACCACGACTTTGCCCAGCGGCTTCAGCGCATCGAGCAGCGCGCCGAAGTTCCCCGCCCGGACGCGCAACTGCAAGTTCGCCGATGTCGCCGCCACATTGCCGCTGTTCGTCACCGCCTGGTGCGTCGTCTGGTTGTCCACCACCGAGACATTCAAGCCGATCAGGATCGGCCCAAGCGCCTTGATCGCGTCCGGCACCGAGGCCACCTTCAACTGCAAGGTGCCGGCGGGAATCTGCGAGGATTTCTCGAACAGCACCAGCGCCAGATTGCACGGCACGTTCGAAGTCCCGCTGGCCGGCGTCTGCGAAAACGGCTGGTTCTGGATTTGCTCGTCCTGCACCCGGCCGAGCCCGCGGATCGCCGCCAGCATCTGAGCGAAGTGATCGAGGTCCACTTGCAACTGGTAGGTGCCCATCAGCGTGCCGTCTTCGCGCTTCTGCGTCTGGCCGCTGAGCAGCTTGCCATTGCAGCTCTGCAGCGCTGCGTCGAGCGTGTGCTTGGCGTTGGCCAAGCCGGGGACCTCCACCGACAGGCTGGCGCCGGGCTGCGCGAGCGTCGGCTCTTCCAGCGTCAGGTGGATGGTCGAGTAGGAGATCAGGTCCGACCAGGCGCGCAACTGCCCCTGCATTTCTTCGATCTGCCCGCGGACCTGTTCGAGCTGGTGTTCGACGGCCAGCAGGTCATCGACCCGGTCCAGATAAGTTTTGCTCTTGATGAGCTCCTGTAAGCGCGCCTCGGTGATCTGCAGGTTTTCGATCCGCGCCTGCGTGTCGGCCACCGCGCCGGTGACATCCTGCGCGCCGGCCCGTTCGGACTGCACCTTCCCGAGGTTCTTCAGGTCGTTAAAGAGCGCCTCGAAATGTTCCGGCAGCACGCGGATCACAATGTCCGCGCGCTTGGCGCCGCCGGGCAGGTCGGTGATTTTGTCGTCGGCGAGATACCCGTCGTACTGCTCGGCCAGGCTGATCGCCTGCTGCGCGGCCACCGAATAGGTCTTGACCTCCACGACCAGTTCGCCGGATTTGATGATCTTGGGTTTTTCGAGCTTCTCCGTGCCGGGCAGGCTGGGCGGCGCGGCGGTCAGGTTCGGCAGTTGCTGCGTGGTCTGCGGCGGTTTGCTGGTGGGCGGCGTGGGCTGCGTCTGGAACATCGGCGGCGCGGAAGGATCGGTGGTGGTGAGCGGCGCGGGCGGCGGCGCGTCGAGGTGGTCGATTGTGACGCCGACGAATGTGCCGGGCTTGGTGGCTGGTGCGGCGGCGGCGGGCGCGCTGCCGTTGGTGTCGCGCCTTTGCAGATCGTCGGCTTCGGCCTCGTGAGCAGGGCCTTCGTACCCGGATTGCGGATCGCCATCCTTGCGTTTTTGTTCACCGCTCCAGAAGTCGGCATTGGGCGCTTTGGGCGGGGGCAGCGATTTTTTCTTCTGTTTCGCGAGATCCTGACCACCCCTTTGGCCGCCTGATCGGTCGTAGTCGTATTCCAATCCGCCAGTGCTGGTCGTGCTCTCGGCTTCGAGGGCGTTTTTTCCGGCGCTTCCCTTGTCGGCGAGGGTAAGGTCCTTGGATTGATCGACGATGTGTTGCATGGGGAGCGCTGCATCCGGGATCGCCGCCACCCCGGCCGCCGCCTGCTGTTGCGCGCGCAGGGTTCGCGCCAGTTGCGCAGTTTCATTCACGCCGTTCTTCGCGGAATCGTCCTCCGTTTTGTTCAGTGGCGGCGTTAGAAGCGGGCCGTTCAGGCTGTCTTGCACGTTCGCGTGGTCGGTGGTTTCCTTGAAGGCCTGGTGGTTGGCCAATATTTCTCTCTCGCCGTAATCGCCGGATTGCGACGTCGGCAAGGCGAAGGAATTCGTGCTTCCAGAGTTACCCTTTGCCCATGTTGCGTGGCCCGCCGGCGCCGGCGCTATGGTAGGCGCAGCCGGTCGAGTTGCAGCGGCGATCATCCTTGTCCCATCGCCGTTGCTTGGCGCCAAATCCTGCCCCCAGCGTCCGCGCGTGCCCAGCGCGAAGGACACCACCAGAAAGGCAACGCACAGCACCGCCACCATCGCCGCTCGCCGCCAGCGCGGATGGATGCTCGGCTTCCCGCCGTTCGCCCCGCGATCGTCGTCCTCCGCGCCGCGCCAGGCGCTAGCCCGCCCCGTGCCGCGGCCGGTGCCGCGGCCCGCGGCGGCGGCCGAGGCGCCGGCAGTGGCGGTGGCGGATGCGGACGAACCAGCGGCGGCGGACAGCATGGCGGAACTCCTTTTCAGGGCCGGGGTGGAGGTGCTCGGAGCATGGGACGCAGGCGAACGGAGATTCAGCGCGGGGCCTTTTTTTTCGAGCGCACTCGCGGCGGCGCCGGCGGCGATCGAAACGCTGGGCCAGATCGCCGCCAGCGCCCCGGCCGGCGCTTTTTCGCTCCGCGCGGCATGCAGCAACTGCCGCACGCGGCGCAGTTCGGCCAGATCGGCGGCGCAGGCGGGACAGGCGGCAAGGTGGGCGCGAAGTTCTTCCGTGCGCGCGTCGGTCAGCGTGCCGTCAACCTCGAGGTCGATCAGGGCTTGAGCAGTTTCGCAGTTCATGGCAGGGGCCTTTCCAACTTGGATTCTTTTTCGGCGCGCAACGTGGGTTGCAGCAGATCGCGCAGCCGGCGGCGCGCGCGGAAGACGGTCACCTTCATCTTGGCGGTGCTCCAGCCGAGCACCTCGCCGGCCTCCTGCATGCTGAGGCCTTCGATTTCAAACAGCACCAGCGCCTCGCGTTCATGCTCCGGCAGCCGCGCCACCGCCGCGCGTACCTGCGCCCGCGTTTCGGTCAGCGCCACCAGGTCGGCCGGATCGCCGCCCGGCGCCGGCTGTTCGTCGCTCACCGGCCGCCCTCCCTGCGCCGCCGCCGTGCCGCGCCGTTCCGATCGCACCCGTTCCAGCGCCGCCG
>JBOHNC010000072.1:0-6019 GCA_050730415.1 Planctomycetota bacterium | reverse complement strand
CAGCGAGGCGGCGCACGCGCACGCGCACGCGGGCGCGTGGCAGTGGCAGGCGGGGCCGACGCGGACGGCGGCGCTGTGGTTGATTTTCGCGCGGCAGGCCGCCGCGCAGGCGGGCGGCGGAGGCGGCGCGGGTGGCGGCCCGGCGGTGGTCTGGCTGGCGACGCCCGAGCAGGTTGAAACGGCGGCGGCCGACTTGGCGGCTTGGGAATCGGCGCTGGACCGCGATGTGGGGATTCAGTCCTTCCCGCCCTGGGATGTGCTGCCGACCGAAAGCCTGACGCCGGAGTCGGAAGCGCTGACGGGGCGGTCGAACGTGCTGAAGGACATCCACGAGGGATTGCTGCCGGCGCACGGCATTCTGCTGGCGTCTTCGCAGGCGCTTTTGCAGCCGTGTCCGCTGGCGGCGCAGATGAGCGTTGGGGAGCGGGTATTTCGCAAGGGCGACGCGGCCGATCCGATCGACATCATCCGCTGGCTGACCGAAAAAGGCTACCAGCGGGTGACCAAGACCTTCGCGCATGGCGAGGCGGCGCTGCGCGGACATATTTTGGATGTCTACCCCTGGGTGCGGGCGATGAAGGATTTCGACCGCGACACGGCGGTGCGGATCATTTTTGAATTCGACCGCATCGAGGAACTGCATGCGTTCGATCCGCGGACGCAGCGCAGTCTGGGCGAGGTGCCGTCGGTGCGGCTGCAGGACATGTCGGTGCAGTGGCTGAGCGAGCCGTTCGATCCGCGGCGGCCGGAACTGCGGGCGACGCTGTTCGACCACCTGCCGGCGAATGCGGAGCTGCACTGGATCGATCCGGACGAATGCGCGCGGGCGGCGCGGTTGTACTTGCAGAGTCAGCAGCCGGTGGAAGGCTTGGGCGCGGCGGAGGGTTCGGCGGGGGCGGCGGGGTCGGGCGAAATTGGCGATTCGGCGGCGGGCATGGTGTTCGGCCTGAACGAGCTGCTCACGCGCAGCCGCACCCGGGCGCGATTCGTGTACGCGCCGGTTGGGCCGGCGCTGGCAGGGGCGGGCACGGTCAGCGCTGGGATCGAGACGAATTCGAAAGCGGGCGGCGAGGGCGAGCGGGTGGAGGCACTCATCGCCGCCGCCTGGCCGGAAGCGCCGGCGGTGATTGAATGGCGCACCACCGAACTGCAGCGCGCTGCGGGTCGGGGGGTGGCGGCGCTGCGGGAGTGGCTCACGCCGGCCGCCGCCGCCGGGGGCGTTGCCGGCGAGGACGGCGACGCCGGGGGTGCCGGGGGCGCCGATTTTGCGGAGGCGCAACTTCCCGCGCTGGCGGTCTGGGTTGAAACGGTCGGCGACCGCGACGAACTGCGGCGTGAACTGGAGGCGCTCGAGCCGGGCGGGGTGCAAGCCGCGGCGCGGGTGGTTTGGTGCATTGGGCCGCTGTCGGCGGCGTTTGAATTTCGCGGCGGTGCGGGGGAAGCTCAAGGGGAAGGCGGCGGCCGGGCAGGCGGGCGGGAATCCGGGCGCGGGGTGATTTTCGTCAGCCGCGAGCACTTGCAGGGCAAAAAGCATCTGCGCAAGCCGGACACGCGCAAGGCGGCGCTGGGCAAGCGGCTGTTCGATTTTCTGGAACTGAACTTGGGCGACCTGGTGGTTCATGCGCTGCACGGCATCTGCCGCTACATGGGTCTGACGCGGATGGAGCGCAACGGGAAGCTGGAAGACTACCTGGTGCTGCTGTTTGCCGACGACGTGCGGATGTATGTGCCCGGGTCGCATGTGGACCTGGTGCAGAAATATGTCGGCAAGGGCGGGGACGCGGGGCGATCGACGGCCGATGCGGCGGTGCAGCTTTCGCGATTGGGCGGCAAGCAGTGGGCGGCGCGCAAGGCGCGGGCGGAGCGGGCGCTGAAGGATATTGCCGAGGACCTGTTGGCGGTGCAGGCGGCGCGGCGGCGGATGGTCGGGATCGTCCATCCGCCGGACAGCGACCTGACGCGCGAATTCGACGCCGCTTTTCCCTACACCGAAACTCCGGACCAACTGGCCAGCCTGGCGGACATCCGGCGGGATCTGGAGCGGCCCTATCCGATGGACCGGCTGCTGTGCGGGGACGTAGGGTTCGGCAAGACGGAGGTGGCGGTGCGGGCGGCGTTCAAGGCGGTCTGCGGCGGGCGGCAGGTGGCGGTGCTGGTGCCGACGACGATCCTGGCCGAACAGCACCGCAAGACATTTTCGGAGCGGATGAAAAACAGTGCGGTGCGGGTGGAGGCGCTGAGCCGGTTCCGCAGCGCGCAGGAGCAGAAGGGGATTCTCGAGGAAGCGAGGCGCGGGCGGGTGGATGTGTTAATCGGCACGCATCGGTTGCTGCAGAAAGACGTGAAGTTCGCCAACCTGGGTTTGGCGATCGTGGATGAGGAACAGCGCTTCGGCGTGATGCACAAGGAATTTTTCAAGCGGCTGCGGGCGACCGTGGACACGTTGACCTTGACGGCCACGCCGATTCCGCGCACGCTCCACATGAGTCTGATGGGGCTGCGCGACATCAGCAACCTGTCCCAGCCGCCGGCCGACCGCAAGGCGGTCGCCACCAAAATCTGCAAATGGGAGCCCAACCTGATCCGGCGCGCGGTGCTGCGCGAGATCAACCGGGGCGGCCAGGTGTTTTTCATCCACAACCGCGTCGGGTCACTGTACGGGATGAAAAAAAAGCTGGAGATGATTCTGCCCGAAGTCCGGATCGGGGTGGGCCATGGAAAAATGGACGAACACGACCTGGCGCGGGTCATGTTTGAATTCATCAACGGCCGCATCGATGTATTGCTGGCGACCACCATCATCGAATCGGGGCTCGACATTCCCAACGCCAACACGATGTTCGTCGACCGGGCGGACAAGTTCGGGCTGGCCGATCTGCACCAACTGCGCGGGCGGGTGGGGCGATCGGAACGCAAAGCCTACGCCTATTTTCTGATCGACGAGCATTTCCCGCCCAATGCGCGGGGCTGGGAGCGGTTGAAGGCGATCGAGGAATTCGACGGGCTGGGGGCGGGCTTCAGCCTGGCGATGCGGGACCTGGAAATCCGCGGAGCCGGCAACATTCTGGGCGTTGAGCAATCGGGGAGCATCGCCGACATCGGCTACGAGCTGTACACGCGGATCCTTGAGAAGGTGGTCAAGTCCGCCAAGGGCGAAGAGGCCTTCGACGCGGTCGAGATCACCGTCGATCTGCGGTTGAACGCCTCCTTTCCGCAGGGCTATCTGGCCGACGACGACGAAGCGCTGGAAGCCTATCGGCGGCTGAGTCTGTGCCGCACGCTGCAGGACGCCGACGACGTGCTGGCGGAGACGCTTGATTGCAACGGCCCGGCGCCGGACGCAGTGAGCCGGGTGTTCTGCCAAGCGCGGCTGCGAATTCTGACGCAGGGTGCGCGGGTCCCCTACGTGGGCCTGGTGGAGGGGCGGTTGCAGATGCGCGGCGCGGGATGGAAGTTCGAGTTGCTGAAGCAGGCGCTGCAGACGCGCTTCGAGGACGCGCGGATTCTCGACGACGAAACGGCGACCTTCCCGCTGCCGGGCGCGGAGGTCTCCAACGAACGCGCCGGGGCGGTCCGCCACCGGCCGCGCGGCACGTGGCGCTCGGCGCTGGATCCGCGCCGGCCCGCGACCTGGCCGTTGCCGTGGCGCAATCTGCCGCTGGGCGAAGCGCGGCTGTGGGAATTGTGCGAGGCGGTGCTGACGGCGCTGGTCGAATTCCGCGCTGCGATCAGTGCCGCGCTGCCGGCGCCGGCGGATGGCTCCGACGGACCGGCTGTGGAGGGCGGTGACGCGCACACCGCTGCCGCCGCTGGCAGCGATCAGGCGGGTCGCGGCGAGAATTCAGGCGTGGTGGCTGCTCCGGCGGCGTCGCGCGGATTTGCGCGCGGGGCCGCCGCGGACCCGGCGGCCCCGAATGAACGTTTGCCCGGCCGCAGCGATGCGGGCTCCGGTGAGGCAGCTCCAGCCAAGCAAACGCCCCCGGCGGCCTCTTCAGCGCCATCCGCGCCAGTCCAACCAACCGCGCCGATTCGATCGACCGGGCCGACCGGGCCGACTCATTCGACCGGGCCGACGGGGCCAGCCGCGCCTGTCCCTCCTCCTCCGCCGTCCACCTGGCCGATCGACGACGATTTCGCGCCGCGCCGCGGGCGGAAACCGCCGGGCGGCGTACCATCGCCACCGCCGCCGCCACCACCACCACCGCCACCGCCACCGCCTGGCGCGCTGGCGGCGGAGACGCTGGCCAAGAAATCCGGCCACCGGCTGGCGCGCGGGAGAAAACGGCCATGACTCCGGAGCGTTCCAAACCGTCGCGCGCGGCCGTTCAGCGCGGCGGCGGCGGGCTGAACGACGGCTCGCTGTTTGCGCAGGCGGCGGGGGAGATTCAGCGCCGCAGCGCGCCGCTTCCCGACCGGGTCCGGCCGCGGGATCTGAACGAATATTTCGGGCAGGACGAACTGGTCGGCGCGGGCAAGATTCTGCGCAGCATGATCGAGCAGGACCGGATCACTTCGATGATCCTGTGGGGTCCGCCGGGCACCGGGAAAACCACGCTGGCGCGGATCATCGCCGAAAAAAGCCAGTCGCATTTCGAAGGCACCTCAGCGGTGCTGATCGGCGTGCCGGATGTCCGTCGGCTGATCGAGGAAGCCACGCAGCGGCTGCGGGGTGAGCGGCGGCGCACGATTTTGTTTCTCGACGAAATCCACCGCTTCAACAAGGCGCAGCAGGACGCGCTGCTGCCGCACGTGGAAAACGGCACGGTGATTTTGATCGGCGCCACGACCGAGAATCCATCCTTCACGGTGAACAACGCGCTGCTGTCGCGCTGCCGGGTGTTCGTGCTCGAACCGTTGACGCCTGCGGCGCTGACGCGGATTCTCGAGCGGGCGGTGGTGCATCCCGACGGTTTGGCCGGGCGGGTGGCGTTTGAACCGGGGGCACTGGAGCGCGCGGTCAATCAGTGTGGCGGCGACGCGCGCACGGCGCTGAACATCGTGGACTTGGCCGCCGAGGTTGCGCTGGCGCGGATCGCCGGCGCGCCGCCGGCCGAGCCGTCCGATAGGGCCGATAGGGCCGATAGGGCCGACGCGGCGGCCGCGCCGGTGGTCGGGGCGGAGCTGATCGAACAGGCGCTGCAGCAGCAGGTGCTGCTGTACGACCGCGGCGGCGACGAGCACTACAACCTGATTTCGGCGCTGCACAAGGCGGTGCGTGGCAGCGATCCGCAGGCGGCCGTCTACTGGCTGATGCGGATGATTCAGGGCGGCGAAGACCCGATGTACCTGGCGCGCCGTATCGTCCGCATGGCCAGCGAGGACATCGGGCTGGCCGATCCGCAGGCGCTGCCGTTGTGCATCGCGGCGAAGGATGCGGTGCATTTCGTCGGGCTGCCGGAAGCCGACGCGGCGCTGGTGCAGGCGGTGGTGTATCTGGCCTGCGCGCCGAAGTCGAACAAGTTGTATGTCGCGGCGAAGGCGGCCAAGGCCGAGATTGAACGCTCGGGGACCCAGCCGGTGCCCCTGGCCATCCGCAACGCACCGACGCAACTCATGAAGGACCTCGGCTACGGCCAAGGCTACCAGTACGCACACGATTTCGAGGATTGCTACGTGCCGCAGGAGTATTTGCCGGAGAGCTTGCGCGGCACGGTGTTCTACACGCCGACGCAATACGGGTTCGAGAAGGAAATTCGCAAACGGATGGATTGGTGGGACAAAAAACGGGGCGAGGCGCAGGGTGGGGAAGAGAAGAAAGAAGAGTAGCCACATAGGACACAAAAGGCACATAGGGGAAGACAAGAAAGAAGAGAAGCTGCAAAGAAATACCGAACACACAAATGTTAATATATTAGATTTAAAGGGACCGTCGGTGGTTTGGGACTTACTTCATCCAGCTTTGTAGAAAGCATGCATGGAGTGCAGGGCGTTGACGGTTCCGCGCGATGGAATGGTGTTGACGCGCTGATTGTTTCGGGTCGCGCGGAAGATGTTTTTGGGAGGGTCGTGGGGGGGGGGG
>JBOHNC010000071.1:0-1814 GCA_050730415.1 Planctomycetota bacterium | reverse complement strand
GAAAGCGGCTTCATTTTTCCGACGTGCTGTCAGCCGGCTCGGGCGGGAGCGCCTGCCCGCTGTCGATGGCCGCCGCCGCCGCGTGCGCTGCAGCGCGTTCGGGCGAAGTCGCCAATCCGTTCAGGGCCAGTTCGCGGAACAGCGCGGTCGCTTCGGGCTTCTTGTTCGACGCCCAATCCAAGTAGGCCGCCTGCAACTGGATTCGGTCCTGCAGCGCACGATCGCGTGCATACCCCGCCGCGTCGGCCTTGCTGTTGGCGGCCAGCGTCGTGATGGTGCTCAGCGCCTGCGCCAGGTAGGCGCCGCGCGCCGCTGCGTCGTTGCGATCGGCGCAGACCTGCGCCAGACCCGCCTGCGCCTCGGCCTTCAAATAGGGATCGACATCCTTGCCCGCGCCGGCCACGGCCGCCGCTCGCGAAAAACAGGTTTCCGCCTGCGCCAGACCGTCCTTCAGCGGCCCCGAGCGCGCCGTCCGGCCCACCGCGCGCCAGGCCGTGCCCAGCCAAAACCATCCGCGCGCGAGAAACGGCTCGTCTTCCGCCGGCGCCGAGGCCCGTTCAAGCGCCGTCTTCGCCTGCGGCCAGGTCGTCAGCGCCGCGGCCATCTGCCCGCCGCGCAGTTCCGCCGCCGTCCATCCCGCCAAGGCCGGGCCGGAATCCGGCCGGAGCTGCACGAAGTCCGAAAACAGCTCCGCGGCCCGTTCGAAATCGCCCGCGGCCATCTGCTTTTCGGCTTCGTCGGCCACCCATGCCAAGCGGTGAATCCCGCCGCTCCAGACATCAAACGCCGCCTTGCCCAAATCGAAGTCGTGCACGAAAGTGGCGAAATCCAGGTTGTTGCCGTAGTACTCGCGGTAGGCGCGATAGTGGTGGTCTTCCTCCGAACCGACCCGGCGCCGGTCGTCTTCGTACAGTTGCTGCTGGAAATTGACGTCCTCGGCCGAAGTGCCCGGCGGCGGCGGCGGCATCGGCAGCGCGGCCAGTTCGCGCGCGCGCATGAACTCCCGCACCGACTTGGCCATCTCGTTGTTCACGTAGTAAAAATGGGCCAGGTCCAGGTGATTGCCAATCGAGCGGGGATTCAGTTCGAGGTTGGTCTTCAGCATGATGAGCAGCGTATTGGCCATGTGGATGTCGGTGACGCGGCGGGTCTCACCGGCGGCCAGGCTGTAGCGCTCCTGCGCTGTGGTGTAGTTCGGCTTTTCCACGGTCAGGTCGTGCAGGCCCGGCCGCAGATGGTCCACCACGAGGGGGCTCGCGCCGCGGTAGGCGCCGTCCACATAGACCCGGGCATCGGTGGGATCGGACTGCACCTCCAGCCGCGCATATTCGATCGGCGCGAGACTCCGGTCGATGGAGCGCTCGCCGGCCGCCAACTGGACGCCCTCGACCAGCGTGCGGTAGCCTTCCAGTTCGATGCGCAGGCTGTGCGCGCCGGGGGGGGTGGACCGATTAGCAATCGGGCTGCGGCCCAGAATGGTGTCGTCCCATAGGACCATCGCGCCGGGCGGATCGGTGCGGATCGAAACCACCGTCTGCGGCTGGGCGACCGCCACAGAATGCGCATCCCGGTAGACCCGAGCGACTCCGCCGACCGCCAGACCGGCCAGGGCGAAGAAGACCAGGCCCACGACCGCCAGCCAGTGGCGACCACGGAGTGGCTTGCGGAGCGCCGGTGCGGAGGGCACGTCGGCCGGAGGCGGGGCCGGGGCTGGGGCTGGGGCCGGCGCCGGCGCCGGAGGGTCGGCGAATCCGCCGGGAGGCTGTCCGGACATGAGGATGGTGGTCTCCAGGCGACTTGGCGAAGAACCCAGT
>JBOHNC010000070.1:0-5462 GCA_050730415.1 Planctomycetota bacterium | reverse complement strand
GTGCGTGTCCGCGGCGGTGCGGCCGCGGACCATGCCGGCCATGGCGTGAGCGGCGTTGGCGAGCACGCGGCGGGAGATGCTGTTGAGGCCGGCGATGTCGGTGACGGCGTACATCAGGGTGATGTCGCTGCCGCCGATGAAGGCGGCGACATTGCCGGCGGCGAGGGTCGAGACCATCAGCTTGGGCAGGCCGACGGGCAGGGCCTGCATGGCGTGGGTGACGAGGGTCGTGTTGCCGCCGCCGCCCAGGCCGATCACGCCGCCGATGGCGCCGGCGGCGCAGCGGCGGGTCAGGTAGGCGGCCAGGGCTTCGGACATCCAGGTGACGGCCAGGCCGCGGTCGTCGAGGCCGTCCAGCGAGCGGTGGTCGGGATGGGCGGCCATGACTTCGGCGGCGGTGACATCGACATCGCGGGCGGTCGAACGGGTGCCGACATCGACGAGAACGGTGGGCAGGCCGGCGCCGCGGATGAGGTCGCGGACGTAGCGGAGTTCCTCGCCTTTGGTGTCGCAGGTGCCGACGACGAAGGCGGCGGGGGTGGCGGGGGTGGCGGCGGGAGCGGGTTGGGCTTGGGGGCGATCAAGCATGGGGGGCTCCTTTCAGGTCCTTCCACGGGGCCTGGTCGAAGAGGTTGACGACCTCGTATCCGTCGCCGATGCAGGGGCTGAGGATGGGCAGGACGCGGGCGGGCTGGTCGAAGAGGTTGTAGCTGGCGTGGACGAGGGCTTTGGGGATGAAGACGAGATCGCCGGGGCCGAGGATGCGGTGTTCGCGCTCGAGCCATTGTTCGATGCGGCCGGAGAGGACGAGGATGAATTCTTCCTGGTTGGGATGGAAGTGGAAGCCGTGGCCGGCGCCGGGGTTGAGGAGGACTTGCATGGCGGTGAGGTGCTGGGCGCCGGTGAGGTCGGGGCGGCTGAGCCAGGTGACTTGGCCCCAGGGCTGAGATTCGACGGGGAGTTCGGGGGCGGGCAGGAAACGGCCGGTGGGGAAGGGGTTGGGGGAACCGGTGGTCATGGGGCGCTCCAGGGCGGGTTTACAAAACGAAGCTAACGCAAGCGGCGGGCCAGTGTTCGGCCGAAAATAAAATTTGGAACACTTTGAAATCAAATGAGTTACAATTTCAACGAGGTGCAGGATCGAATCTGGGCTGGGAAAGTGTATACTTTGAGTATACGATTTTAGTATCCAATCGAGTTGAGGTGCAGGGTGGGCTGCGGAAGGGCAGGCCGCGGGTTGCACGCAAGGCCGGATCGGTTCGTCGTGGGGCACGGCGGGGGGGTTGTCCGGAGGCTGCAGGAGAAACGGTGTGTTGCGAGCGCGGCTATTAGAGGTGTCGAGCGCGGGGGCGCGCAGCATCGGCGTGGTGGCTGGCGCGGGGGTGGTGGCGCGGGCGGCGGTGCAGGCCGGGGCGGATTTTCTGGTCGGGTTGAGTGCCGGGGCGTTCCGGACGCTGGGGCAAGGGTCGATCGCGGCGCTGCTGCCGTTTGCCGACGCCAACGAAATGACGGAGCGGCTCCTGTTCGAGCATCTGCTGCCGCATGTGGCGGGAGCCGGGGGCGGAGCCGGGGCTGCCACGGTGCGGGCACGGGTGCCGGTGCTGGCCGGATTTTTCGGATCGCCCGGCGACGCGGGGTTGGCGGCGCGGTTGGAACGCTACCGTGCGGCGGGCATCGGCGCGCTGACGCACTGGCCATCGGTCGGGCAGATCGACGGGGGATTTCGCGCGGGGCTGGAAGCCGACGGCCAGACCTTGGCGGCGGAAATCGAGGCACTGGGATGGGTGCGGGCGCGCGGTTTCGAGACGTTTCCTTTCGCCTACACGATCGGCGACGCCATGCGTCACGCCGCGGCGGGGTGCGATGGGGTGGTGCTGGTGATGGGCATCACCGAAGGCATCGAGGACTTGCGCGAGAAGCGGGACCGGCTCCAGCAGGCCTTCGCGACCCTGAACGCGATGCAGGCGGCGGTGCAGGGGCAGGCGCCGGGTTTGCCGTGCATCGCCTACGGCGGCCCGGTCACGACGCCGGAGGATTTGGAGCTGCTGTTTCGCTTCACGCCGGTCCAGGGCTTCGCCGGCGGTTCGGTGTTCGAGCGGCTGCCGCTGCGCGACGTCACGGAGACCATGGTGCGGCGGTTCAAGAGCGTGGCGGGGGTGGCGGGGGTGGCGGGGGCGGCGGAAGTGGCGGGTGGGCCGGGTGGACCGGGTGGGCGAGGTGGGCCAGGTGGGCGGGAAGCGAAAAGCGCGGCGGGCGGCGGGCACGGGGTGGGTCGCGGTCTGCCGCCGGCGAATTTGGGCGGGATGCTGGGCCGCAGTGCGGCGATGATCGAGCTGTTCCGGCTGATCGAGCGGGTGGCGCCCTACGACGTGGGGGTGCTGGTCGAAGGTGAAACGGGGGTCGGGAAGGAGCTGGTGGCGGGGCAGATTCACCGGCTGAGCGGTCGGGCGCACAAGCCGTTCGTGACCCTGAACTGCGGGGCTTTGCCGGAGACGCTGCTGGAGAGCGAACTGTTTGGCCACGAGAAAGGCGCGTTCACCGGGGCCGACCGCCGCCGGCTGGGCAAATTTGAACTGGCGCAGGGCGGGACTTTATTTTTGGACGAGGTCGCGTCGCTCAGCCCGCACGGCCAGGTGGCGCTGCTGCGCGCGCTGCAGCAGCGCGAAGTGACGCGGCTGGGCGGGGAGGCGGTGATTTCGGTGGATGTGCGGGTGGTGGCGGCGTCGAACCTGCCGCTGGCGGAGGAGGTGAAGCGGGGGCGGTTCCGAGTCGATCTGCACCACCGGCTGAACCAGTTCCATCTGACGGTGCCGCCGCTGCGCGAGCGGGGCACGGACGTGGCGCTGTTGGCCGAGGACATCGTGGCGCGGCAGGCGACTGAACTGGGCAAGCGGCTGATCGGGCTGAGCCCGCGATTTCTGGACCGCTTGGCGGGGCATGCCTGGCCGGGCAATGTCCGCGAATTGCAGCATGTGATTTTGCAGGCGGCGGTGCGGGAGGACGGCCCGGTGCTCGAGGGCCATTTTTTCCAGCCGGAGGCATTGCTGCCGAGCGCCGCCGGTCTGGCGGCGGCGGCGGCCGACGCCGCGCATGGCGAAGCCTGGCGGCGCGCGGTGGAGCAGGCCTACGTCCAGGCGCGGCGCAACAAGACGCGCACCGCGGCGGCGTTGGGGGTGACGCGGCGGACGCTGTATGCCTGGCTGCGGGAATGCGGCCTGATGGAGTCCGGGCCGCGCAAGCCGGGCGGCCGGGCGTAGGGGACAGGGGACAGGGCAGAAGCGACGCATGGGGCGCAGGTCGGCGGCGGTTCCGCGCTTTGGCATGACGGTGGCGCTTTGATTGCTTCGGGTCGCGCGGAGCGTTGCTTCGCAACGCGAACCCAGAACTTGCGGCCCCTCTCGACAGGGGTCGCCGTCCTGGGCTGCCGTCGGCCGTCCCGCAGGGCGGGACTTGAAGATGCGCGCTGCGGCGGTCAGGAAAAAGCAGGTGGGCAGGGTGCGGAAAGGACAGATCGAGGAATGAAAAATTTTGCATCGGGACGGTGGGGTGGTAGCATTTTATGTTTTCGGAGTGTTTGAATGCCTGGGGCGACACCCTATACGATCCTGTTTGTGGCCTTCGTGGCGGCGTTGATCTGGATTCGGATCGCGCTGGGGGGGCTGCTGGGGCTGAAGAGTTTTCGCGCGCGGCGATGGCTGGACGGGGGGATGATCGCGCTCGCGCTGCCGGGCATCGCCGTTTCGATCGGTGTCGATCGGATGGTGGGCGTCGATCACGCCTACCTGGCTGATTTGTATGTCCTGACGCTGGCGATCGTGGTGCTGTTGGCCGCCGCCTGTACGCTCGGGTACGCCGGGTTTGGGCTGCAGCGCGCGATTCGGCGGGCGCGGACGGCCCAGCGCACGCCGGCGGAAAGCGGGGCGCTGACGGGCGTGGCTGCACCCGGGCTGTCTGCCGCGAATGCCGCAAATGCCGCGAATGCCGCGAAGCTCGGGAAAGCCACGATTGCGTCGAATGCGGCGAAACCCCAGCCTGCGCCGAATCCAGCGATAGGAGGAAATGCGGAGCCCGTGACCGCGCCCGTGACCGCGCCCGTGACGGGGCCCGTGACGGGGCAGGCGACGGCCCAGATGCGGCTACGGCCGGCGGTGTCGGAGGCTCCGCCGCTGGACATCCTGCGCCGGCGGTGGCTGAGCCGCACCGGCGCCGGCGTTTTGGGCCTGAGCGCGGCGGTATCGGGCGGTGCGCTGTGGACCGACTTGGGCGGATTGAAAGTCCGTCATGTGCGGCTGCAATTTCCCAATCTGCCGCCAGCCTTTGAAGGCTACCGCATTTTGCAGCTTTCCGATCTGCATTCGGGCATCTACATGAATCGGCGGGCGATGGAGGCGGCGCGGGCGGTGGCCGAAACGGCGCCGTCGGACCTGGTGATGTTCACCGGCGACCAGGTTGACCGCGCGCCGGACGAACTGCCGGATTTTCTGGCGGCGTTTCGCGGCCTGGCCGGCCGGGACGGCGTGGCGGCGATCCTGGGCAACCACGACTATTTCATCGACGGCGAGGCGGTGCGGCGCGGGCTGAATGCCGGCGGCATTCCGGTGCTGGTCAATGAGCATCTGCGGCTGCAGCGCGGCGAGCAGGCGCTGACGATCGCGGGCCTGGACGATATCTGGGCGCAGTACAACCGCCACGCGATCGGACCGCGGCCGACGGAGGCGTTGGCGGGCTGCGCGCCGAGCGATTTCAAGATCGCGCTGGCACACAATCCGCTGTGCTTCCGGATGTGCCGCCGGGCCGGCTACGATCTGACGCTGTGCGGCCACACGCACGGCGGGCAGATCGATTTGATTTTCAACGCGCTGTCGCCGGCGCACTTGCTGGGGCCGTATATCAAGGGCCTGTATGTGACCGATCGCCGGCAGATGTACGTGAACGTCGGGATCGGCTATGTGGGGCTGCCGATCCGGATCGGCGTGCCGCCGGAGATCGTGCAGTTCACGCTGACGCGCGGGACCCCGCCGGCGGACAATTTCGCGGTGTGAGGGGTGGGAGGCGGGTTTATCGGGGGAAGCGGAAGACACGATCGCGGCGCTGGTTGGTGGTTTGGACGAAGAGCGGGCGGGGGCGCAGTCCCGGGGAAAACAATGATGAGCGCGAAGCGCGCGCCTTTAAATCTTAAAGAACATAACGTGAAGACGTGAACCGGGGTGCGTGAAAGGGACGAACGAAAAAGACATCTGCATCCAATCACGGGACAGCGTCCCGTGCCACGATGCCTCGGACATTTCAGAGGCGTTTTTCAGCGTTGGCAGAGGGCCTTAAACATGTCACGCGCGTTGTGGCATGGGACGCTGTCCCCAATGGCACATTTTTAGCAAAACTCCTCACAACTCATTTTCCAGGAACGGTTTCCAGAGCGGTCGAATTTTGGGGATTTTCTTGACTCGGAACCTGAGTTAGCA
>JBOHNC010000069.1:0-3192 GCA_050730415.1 Planctomycetota bacterium | reverse complement strand
CGAGTGCACCCATCCGATGGAAATATGCGCATAATATACGCATATGGCTTCGTTTGGTTAAAGCGCCCTCTTCGTCCCCATCTTCCCCCAAAGCCCCCAGCCCAATGCCCAAAACAAGTAGCTTATGTAACGGTAGCTTCGTTTTGTTAAACCGCCCCCAGCCTTTCTACCCGTCTACGAACCCGCCCGCGAAGGCATCCCCAAGCCGTTTCGGCAAAACCCGATCCAAGGTTAGCTTCGTTTTGTAAAGCGCTCCACCCGTCCCATCCGGCTCAGGTCAGCGCATCCTCCCCCGTGATATCCATCCCCACGATCAGCGTGTGGATGTTGTGCGTGCCTTCATAGGTGATCACGCTTTCCAGATTCAGCATGTGCCGGATCACATGGTATTCACTCGAAATCCCGAACGCGCCCAATATATCCCGCGCCTTGCGAGCGCACTCCAGCGCGATCTTGCAGTTGTTCATCTTGGCCAGCGAGACCATCTGGTGCCGGAAATGCTCCCCCTGGTCCTTCTGCCGGCCGACTTGCAGCGCCAGCAGCCGCCCCTTGGTGATTTCGGTCAGCATATACACCAAGTCGTTCTGCACCATTTGGTGAGCCGCAATCGGTTTGTTCCAGACCACCCGCCCGCGAGCGTACTCCAGCGCCGCCTCGTAGCAAGCTTCGGCCGCGCCAAGCACCCCCCACGCGATCCCGTAGCGAGCCTCGGTCAGACAGCTCAAAGGCCCCTTGAGTCCCACCGCCCCCGGCAGCCGGCTGGTTTCCGGCACCCGGCAGTCGTGGAAAATCAATTCGCTGGTGCGCGATGCCCGCAGCGAAAACTTGTGCTGGATATCCCGCGTCGAAAATCCGGCCATGCCCTTTTCGACCAGGAACCCACGCACCCCTTCGTCGGTCTGCGCCCAGACCACCGCGAGGTCGGCCAGCGTCCCGTTGGTGATCCACATTTTGGTGCCGTTCAGAACCCAACCGTCGCCGTCCCGCACCGCCCGCGTCTGCATGTTCGACGGGTTCGACCCGCCCTGCGGCTCGGTCAGGCCGAAGCAGCCGACCACCCGGCCGGCGGCCATCTTGGGCAGCCAGCGCAGTTTCTGTTCCGGCGAACCGTAGGCATGAATCGGAAACATGCACAGACTGCCCTGGACGGAGACAAACGAACGCAGGCCGCTGTCGCCGCGTTCGAGTTCCTGGCAGATCAGGCCGTAGGCGACATTGTTCAGCCCGGCGCAGCCGAAACCCTCCAAGTGCGCGCCCAGCAGCCCCAGTTCCGCCAGTTCGGGGATCAGATCGACCGGGAAGGTTTCGGTCTCGAAATATTCCGCCGCGTGCGGCAGGTAGCGCTCGGCCACGAACCGCCGGACGGTGTCGCGGATCAAAAGTTCATCCGGCGCGAAGGCGCCATCGAGGTTCAAATAGTCGGCGCCGGCGAATGGGGTGGGGGACATGGGCAGGGGCCTCCGGGGAGCGACACGCGGCTCGCCGGCGCCGCTACGATCTCACCCATTTGAACAGGATCACGACGATCATGAGGATCAGCAGCAGGGAGCCAAAGGCGAACATGGAGATGAACAGCCATAAGCGCATGATCTTGATTTTGGCTTCGTCCGGCGGAATTGAAACCTTGTCGTCATAGGCGATTTTCTTCATGCCGGCCGGCTTGTTGTCCTTGGCGTTTTTCATCGCGCTGTCGGCCTTCATGCCGCTGTCGGCTTTCATCCCGCTCTCGATTTTCGCGCTGGCCGGTTTCATGCCGCTGACCGGCGTTTTCATCTGATCGTCATCGGGCGCGATGGGGACTTCGGCCGATTCCTTGGGCGGCCTTTTGGTGGTCCGCTTGACGGTCTTGGCGCGTGGCATTTCGAACTTGAAATGGCGGCTGCCCACGACCACCTTGTCGCCGCTGGCCAACACCTGTTCGGGGATTTTTTTGCTGTTGACGTAGATGCCGTTTTTCGACCCGAGGTCCTTCACGGTCACCGCTTCGCCGTCCCAGCGGAAGACGGCGTGGCGCTTGGACATCATCTTGTCGGCCACGCTGAGCGTATTGTCCGGCCCGCGGCCGACCGTGGTTTCTTCGTCCAGCAGGTAGACGACGTCTTCGTCCTTGTCCGACCAGGTGGGGACCAGACGCGGGACCTTCGCCAGTTGCGAGGCACTGGCTTTGGCCTGATGCTTGGTGGATGACGGTGTCGCGCTGGCGGTCATGGTTCCTCGCGCATTGCTCCCGGCCCTGGCTCCGCGGCTGCCCGAGCCTCGCGCGGCGGTCGGCAGACTTTGGACGGCCGAACTACGGTTCCGTTGAGCCGCCCCGGCCTTGCCCGCGCCGCCCGGAGCACCCTTGGCGACCGTCAGGACGGTGGCGGCACCCGCCGCGTCCAACCCCGACGCCGCGGCCGCCTGCTCCAATTTTTTACGTTCGAACGATTCGAGTATCTTCCGGTCCGAATGCGCCGGCTTCACCGTCAGCGCCTGGACCGACTGGCCCAGCAGGGCGGCCATTTCATCGACATCGCCGGGTCGGGCCTCCTCACCCTCCCGGCGCTTGCGCTGACCGCGGCGCTCCGCCGCTTTCACCGGCTCGCGCCGCGCGGTGCCTTCGGTCGGCACCGCCGGTTGGGGCGCCGGCGTCCCGAAGGTGCCTCGTGGCACGGGCGTCCGCACGCCGGAGGCCAGCGTCGGAGGGACTTCCCGGCGGCCGTGCGGTTGCAGACCTGCCGCGCTGTCATGCGGTGAAGTTGCCAACTTCGGCCGCGCCTCCCTTCGAGCCCGGTTCTGGAGTCTCCGTGCATCGCTTGAATTCTACCGCGCTTGCCCCCTTGGGATGGTTCCCGATTCGATTTTCAGTGCCTCCGGTCCATCGGTGGGGGAAATCGGTGCACAAAAATAATTCCGCCGCGCGTGCCCCCGTCCTTTCTTCTTGAAACAATTCCGGCCCTTGCCGTATCCTATGCAACGAGGCGCTCCGCACGTGGTGGTGGGAGCGTCGAACCGGTGCCTACGTCCGGCGCCGAGTTGGAGATACAACACATTCCAGCCAAAGAGGTAGCAGGCATGCTGCAACTCGGTTTGAAAGCCGCTCGGGCACGGGTCGAGCGGCCCGCATCACGGTTCCTGCGGAACGCCTCGGCGATCGCCTGTGCCGCGTTGGTCCTCGGCGCCGCCTGTCTGGCGGTGCCGGCGGGCGCGGAG
>JBOHNC010000068.1:0-6836 GCA_050730415.1 Planctomycetota bacterium | reverse complement strand
ATTCGCGACGGCGGTCGGGCCGAGCGATGGGGCGACTCCAGTCGACGCGGGCCAGCGCGACCTCGAGCACCGCCTGGCGGCGGCCGCGCTGCGGGCCGGTGGCAGATTCGAACCATTCCAGCAGGCTGAAGGCGCCTTCGCAGTGGGGATTGAGCCGGTCCAGTTCCCAGCTCAGCCCGGCCGCGCGACGGTCGACGCGCCAGATCCATTCGGCGGCCGCCCAACCGGCGGCAAACAGCGCGGCGCCAAGCAAACCGGCGTGCCAACTCCAAGCGACGCCGACTCCGCCGAGCCAGGCCAGGAGCGTCAGCGCGGCGACTCCGCGCACCAGCCAAGGCAGGCGATCCAGGCCGCGTTCGCGGGCCGCGGTGGACGACCAAAGAGCGCGCAGCCGCCGGGTGTCATCCACCTGGCGGTGCGACTTCAGATATTGCAGTTCCTGCGACAGGACGCTCACCGTTGGATTCCACCGGTCCGCGGAAGGGATGCCACCATTCCTCAATTGGACGTATTATAGGTGCCGGGAAATAGCAAACGGCTGAAAACCCGGCCCGGACGCCTTCCCACACACCCTCTAAGACGGCGGAAACTCCGCGATGGTTGCACGATTCCGCATTTTGGCGCTGTCGCATTCGGCGCGCATGGACGGCGCGGAACAGGTGTTCCTGGAAACCACCCGGGGCCTGCACCGGCGCGGGCACACGATCCACGCGGTGCTGCCCGGCCGTGGGCCGCTGGCGACGGCGTTGGAGACGGCGGGCGTAGCGGTGGCCTTTGCGCCCCTGCCGTGGTGGATTCTGCCGCCGGGCGAACTGGACGCCGGGCATTTTCTGGCGCAACTGGGGCCGCAGGTCGCGGCGCTGCGGGAGCGGATGCAGGCGCTGCAAACGGACCTCGTGGTCAGCTCCACCAGCGTGATTCTGCACGGGGCGTTGGCCGCGGCGCTCGAAAAACGTCCGCACCTTTGGCAGGTGCATGAGATGCTCGGCGACCCCGCCAGCGGCCTGGACCCGACGCTCGGCCCGGCCGCCACCTGGGCGCTGCTGGCGCGGCTGAGTGCTCCACCGCGCGGGCGGGTGGTGGTGGCCTCGGAGGCAATGCGCGCGCTGGCGGCGAGCCACCTGACGGGCGGCGCGAGCGGCGCTGAACGGAACCTGCACTGCCTGCCGCACGGGCACGATCTGAGCGCTTTCCTGGCGCTGCCTGATGCCGGCGCAGCATCAGCAGCGCCGCCACCGCGCAGTGGCGGCGGCGCGAAATCCCGATCGCCTGGATCGGCCGCCACGAGCCGGCGCTTGGTCGTGATCGCGTCGATCATCCCGCGCAAAGGGCTGGACTGGCTGATCGACTTGGTCGCCGACCACCTGACGCCGGCGGCGCGCGGGACGAACGCGGCGGGCGCCGTGCCGCCGTTCACCATCGAGGTGATCGGCGCAGCGCACGACAAAGGCTACTTGAAGCAGTTGCAGGCGCGGGCCAAGGCGCGCGGGGTGAGCGCGCGGTTCGTGTGGTCGGGCTACTGCGCCGACTTGCCGGCGCGGCTCGTCGGCGCGCGCGCGGTGCTGCACCCGAGCCGCAACGATCCCTCGCCGGTCGGTTTGATCCTGGCCATGGCCGCAGCCAAGCCGATCGTCGCCACGCGCTGCGGCGGACCGGAACAGATGCTGACCGACGGCGTGAGCGGGCGGCTGGTGGATCGCGAGGATGCGGCCGGTTTCGCGGCGGCCATGCGCGCGCTGCTGACCGACCCAACACACGGCGCGAGCTGGGGCGCGGCGGCGCGGCGACAGGCCGTGGCGACCTACGGCCTGGAGGGCTACCTTGACCGGTTCGAGGCGCTCTGCGGGGAACTGGTCGGCGGCGGTGAGGCGGCGGGGGATCGCGAAACCTGCGCGGCCGACGACGGCGGGTTGTTCGCGGCAATCCTGGAGGCCTGCCATCGCCACGTGGGGGCGGCGGGGGTGACCGAGTTGAAGCACCTCACGCCACGTCAGAAGAAGGCGCTGACCGGCATCGTGCACGGGGCGAAACTGCTGAAAAAAACCCTGCCGGCCGGTTTGTACGATCGGTTGGCGGGGCTGTGGTAATCCCGCCGGGCCCGCGGGCGGGCACGCCCGCTCTTCAATGGAGTTCATCGCGGACCCAGGTGCCTGGCCATGCGGTCGGCTCCTTCACCAACCCTGCCTTCACCGGGTTTTGCAGGATATATTCCACGGCGTCCATGTAATGCGCATCGTCACGAATGTAACGATCCCAGTAATCGGATTTCCAAAGCGGCCCCTTCCGTCCCAGATGCCGATTGATAGAACGGGCGGTGCCCGATTTCCAGCGACGCACGATCGCACTTAACTCGTACGGCGCGCGGACATCCACCAGCACATGGACATGGTTTGGCATGATGACGTAAGCATGCAGGACATACCGCTCGCCGTCGAAGTAGTTGAACGAATCCCTGACGATTGCGGCGATCTCCGGGCAGCGCAGGTGACATGCGCCGTACCCAGCGTCCATATAGGTCTCGATTTTTTTGCGAAAGGCGACTTCGTTGCGCAAGCGCTCGCGATCGCGCAAAAGGAATGCGACGGTTGCTCGCGCCAGGCTGTCCGCCAGGCGGTAGGTGACAATCTGAGCTGTAACGTTGGTGGCGAAATGCGGCAGATATCCACGGCTGTACCAGAATGGCAGACTCCGCCGGGGATTACTCGCGGTCGGTTGCCGGCGGTACAACCGGGGGGGATCTCCCTGGCGCGGCACAATTAGGCTCCTGAAATTTTGCAGGTGGTGTATTATACCGCGCGGATAAACATGCCCGGCGAAGAGCGGGCGTGCCCGCCCGCGGTCCCGGCAAGACGCGCTCCCGGCTTCACCGTTTTCCGGTACACTGTTCGGTCACTTGGCGGTAGGGGGAAACACGTATGCAGCAATATGACCTGTGCGTTATCGGGGCCGGGCCGGCCGGGGAAAAAGCGGCGCTGCAAGCCGCCAGGCACGGCGCATCCGTGGCGGTGATCGAGAAAGGGAAACATCCCGGCGGCGCGTCGGTGATCACCGGCACCATCCCCAGCAAATCCATCCGCGAAACGGTGCAGTACATCAACTCGCTGTACAGCCAGGGGCTGACCGGCGTCGAAGTGCACCTCAACAAGAAAATCACCATCCAGGAATTGATGTATCGCAAGAATATCGTCGAAGCTCGCCGCATCGAAGACATCAAGCGCGGTTACCGCGAAGCCGCGATCGATTACATCCAGGGCGAAGCGCGGTTCATTTCACCGCACGAACTGCTGGTGCGCCAGGACGGCGACGAGGACACCTGCCACATCCACGCCAAGAAAATCATCATCGCGGTGGGCACGCGCCCCTACCGCCCGGCTGACCTGCCCTTCGACGGCAAACGGGTGCTCGATTCCGACACGATTCTGACGATGGAACACATCCCCAAGTCGATCCTGATCTACGGCGGCGGGGTGATCGGCTGCGAATACTGTTCGATCTTTTCCAAAATGGGATCGCGCGTGCACCTGATCGACCCGCGCGGCCGGCTGCTCGATTTTCTCGACCATGACATCAGCACCGCGCTGCAATATCTGATGCAGGAATCGGGCGTGACGCTGAAACTGGGCGAGCAGTACGCATCGGTGGAAGTCGGCGAGAAGCTGGTGCATCTGCATCTGAAATCGGGCAAAAAAGTGGGCGCGGAGGTGATGCTGTTCGCCAACGGCCGCACCGGCAACGCCGACCTGGTCGATGTCGAGAAAGCCGGGCTCAAGATGGACTCCCGCAACAAGCTCCAAGTCAACGATCACTACCAGACCTCGGTGGAACATATCTATGCGGTGGGCGACGTGATCGGCTTCCCGTCGCTGGCGAGCACCTCCAACGAGCAGGGCCGGCTGGCGGCCGACCACGCCGTCACCGGGCGGGATGTGTCTGGTTTCGGCAAGGTTTTCCCGATCGGCATCTATACCATTCCCGAAGTGGCGATGATCGGCAAAACCGAAGATGAGCTGACGGCGGCCGGCGTGCCCTATGAAATCGGGGTCTGCCGCTACAAGGAGCTGGCGCGCGGGGACATCATCGGCGACCACGACGGCATTCTGAAGATGATCTTTCACCAAGACACGCGCGAGCTATTGGGCGTGCACATTCTGGGGCCGAACGCCACGGAAATCATTCACATCGGCCAGGCGGTGATGTACTACAAGGGCAAGCTGGAATATTTCTGCAACGAGGTCTTCAACTTCCCGACCCTGAGCAGCGCCTACAAAGTCGCCGCGCGCGACTGCCTGTCGCGGCTGGAGCTGGACTGAACGGTCAAGGCGCCGGTTTCTGGTCGGCGGGTTTCACCCACCAGCGGTTGTAGTCGGTGTCGAGCAGCGTGTATTTGACGCCTTGGAACCGGCGGGCGTAGACATCCAAGCGCTTGGGCACGAATAGAAACGTATACGGCTGCTCGTCGCGGATCAGACGGTGGAAGCGGCGGTACAGCTTGTGGCGGGCGTCGGGGTCGAGCAGGTAGCGGGCCTTGACGATGATGGCGTCGGCTTCGGAATTGACGAAGCCGCAGAAATTCGATTCGTTCAGGCCGGTCTGCGACGAATGCCAGAGCTGGTAGGGGTCGGACTCGTAGCCCAACTGCCAACCCAGAATGCAGGCTTGGAAATCGTGCTTGTTGATGCGCCCGAGGAAGGTTCCCCATTCGAGCTTGGTGAGTTTCACCTCGATCCCCGCCTTGTGGTCGGCCTGCTGAATGTAGGCGGCGATTTGGTCGTCTTCAGGCCGCGCCGACGGGTACAGCAGTTCGTAGCTGAAGGGCACGCCGTCTTTGTCGATCACCCCGTCGCCGTCGGTGTCCTTCCAGCCGGCTTCGTTCAGCAGCTTCACCGCCGCGGCCGGATCGTAGGGCCAGTCGGGCACGCTGGGATCGTAGTCGGGAGAGAGCGGGTGAAACGGTCCGGTGAGCGGCACCGCGTTGCCGTTGAAAATCCTGTCGATGATCGCCTTGCGGTCGATCAGCATCGTGAGCGCCTGGCGCACGCGCACATCGGCGAAGAGTTTGCGGCGCTCGTTGTAGCCCACGTAGCGGTAGCCGTTGGCGACGCCGTTTTCGGCGCGGGCGATTTTCATGAAGGCCGGCTGGCCGACGTTGTCCTTCCACTGGTCGGGCGACAGTGTGGCGGTGTCCACCTTGCCGTCCTTGAAGAGCGCCAGCCGGACGGTCGTGTCCTTCACCATTTTGAACTGGATGGCGGTCAGATGCGGCTTCACGCCCCAGTAGTCGGGGTTGCGGTCGAGGCGGATATCGACGCCGGAGGTCCAGCTTTCCAGCCGCCAAGGGCCCGTGCCGCAGCAGGTGCGGTTGAACTTCGAAAGCGTCAGGTGGTCGAGGTCCTCGCCGGACCAGATGTGTTTGGGCAGAATGTCGAAGCCGGCGGAAAAGGCGAAGAGCTGGAAGTACGGCCGCGCCCAGTCGAACTCCACGGTGTAGTCGTCGGGCGCGCGGACCACCGCGAGGTCCTTCAAATAGTTGCGGATGAATTCGCACGGCACCTGCGGATTCGAAACAATTTTCTGCCAGGTGAACAGCGCATCCTGGGCGGTGAAGGCCGGGCCGGGAATCGGCGCGCCTGCGTGGCCGGGGCGCGGATCGGCGATGGTCTGCCAGCGCACGCCATGGCGCAGATGGAATATCACGCGCGGCGTGATTTCGCAGGCCTGCGTGTCGACCGGCGCGACGCGGCCCCACTGCGTGGTGGGGTCGGTCGGGTTGAAGGCCGGCGCGGCGCGCCGGATGCGCTCGTCGAGCCGAGCCGCAAACGCCGCGGCGTCGCCGAGCAGCGCGAAGCAGGCCGAACTGCCGCCGACTTCCAGCCGGCTGTTCAGCACCGTCCAGGCACCCTGCCAGCCGGCGGCTTCGGTCAGCAGGTCCCCCAGTTTCAGCGCCGCGGTGCCGGCCGGCGGCTGAAACTGCGGTTCGGTGTTGACCTCCACGAATTGCACCGGCGCCATGCGGTCCTTGAGCCGCGCGGTCAGGAAACTCATGTAGGCGCTGCGGACGCTGTCGGTCGTCAGCACGATCACGTCGGGACCGTCGGCGGCCACGGCGGTGATGTCGGCGGCGGTGCAGGCCTGCGCGAAACCCGGCTCCGCCTGCCAGGCCGCCACCAGCGCCGGCGCGGCCGGACCCGCGCCGGTCAGGTGCACACGGATCGCCTGGAGCACCTCCCAGCGTTCGGCCAGGCGCGGCTCCCAGCGTTCCGGATCGTCGAAATCGCGCGCGGCGAGGCTGTCGTTGCACAGGCCGGCAATGCTGGCGCCCATCGCATCGTTGAAGATGTACTGGTTCAGCCCGGGTGGATCGTAGGCGTAGGCGCGGGTCATGGTTCCACCATCGGCGGCGGGGGGATCGCGGAAGGGGGTGAGCCGCACGCGCAGGCCGCCGTAGCGGGTTTCGAGCACGCCGTCGGGGCCGGGGTGGGGCTTGGGTGCTCCGGGTTCGAGGTCGTTCAATGGGGCCGCCGAGACCGACGGGGGCGCCGGGGACGCCGCGCCGGTCTGGTCGGCCAGGATCGGGGCGCCGGGCGAACCGGGCGAACCGGGCGAACCGGGCGAACCGGGCGCACCGGGCGCGGTGCTACGTGCCGTCGCCGCGTTCTGCGACCGCACTTCCAGCCGCAGGGCTTCGAGTTTCACCTGCGTGTCGTTGTTCTGAATGACGATCAGAATCCCGATCAGGCACAGGAGCGAAAGCAGCGCCAGGACGGCGGCTTGAAACAGAACGGGCCGGTCGCGCATGCCTACGGACCGTCGGCCGGGGCGGGAGCGGGGGCGGGCGC
>JBOHNC010000067.1:0-4138 GCA_050730415.1 Planctomycetota bacterium | reverse complement strand
GCCGCCGCGCCGGCCGATCCGGCCGCCGCTCCCGGCAAACCCGCCCTGGCCCTGACCATGTACGGCGTCACCACCCCCTGCCTCACCGAAATCCGCCGCCGCCTCGAAGCCGACTTCGACTGCCTGGTTTTCCACGCCACCGAACAGGGCCGCCTGGCAATTCAGAAACTCAACGCCTCCAAGCTCACCGCCGCCACCCTCGACATCACCACCACGCAACTGGCCGTTTTCACCCCCGGCCTCGAACGCGCCAACAGCGCCTACTTCGACGCCGCCATCCAATCCGGCCGCCCCTGGGTCGGCTCGGTCGGCGCCATGGACATGGTGAACTTCGGCCCGCCCGAGACCCTCCCCGCCCACCTGAAGCACCGCCTGTTCTACCGCCACAACGCCCTGGCCACCCTGATGCGCACCGACCGCGCCGAAAACGCCGCGCTGGGGCAGTGGCTGGGCGAACAGCTCAACCGCTTCGACGCGCCGGTGCGACTGCTCCTGCCCGAACGCGGCGTCTCGGCCATCGACGCCGCCGGCCAGCCGTTCTTCGACCCGGCCGCCGATGCCGCGCTGTTCGAAGCCCTCGAAAAAACCCTCCGCCCGACCCGCCGGCGCAAGCTGATCCGCCTGAACCGGCATATCAACGATCCCGAATTTGCAGCGGCGGTGGTGGAGCAGTTCCAAGCCGTCGCGGCGGCGGCCTGTCCCTGATTTTTCATGTCGCAGGCGCCCGCGTTGCGCGGGCGCCTGCATCGGAAAACCCGGCAACCAAGGAGCACATCGATGGGCAATTCACGCACGGAAATCCTCGCCCGGCTGCGCGCCAAAATCGCGCGCGGAAAACCGGTCGTCGGCGGCGGCGCCGGCACCGGCATCTCGGCCAAATGCGAGGAAGCCGGCGGCATCGATCTGATCGTGATCTACAATTCCGGCCGCTTCCGCATGGCCGGCCGCGGCTCGATGTGCGGCCTGATGCCCTACGGCAACGCCAACCAGGTGGTCAAGGAAATGGGCTTCGAAGTCCTGACCGCCGTGCAGCACACGCCGGTGCTGGCCGGGGTCTGCGCCACCGATCCGTTCATGCTGCGCGACCTGTTCCTGACCGAACTCAAGGCCATGGGCTTCGCCGGCATCCAGAACTTCCCCACCGTCGGCCTGATCGACGGCGTCTTCCGGCAGAATCTCGAAGAGGTCGGCATCCGCTACGCGACCGAAATCGAACTGGTCGCCCGCGCCCGCGAAATGGACCTGTTCACCACCCCCTACGTCTTCAACGTCGACGAAGCGAAACAGATGACCCAGGCCGGCGCCGATCTGATCGTCACCCACATGGGGCTGACCGTCTCCGGCACCATCGGCGCGAAGACCTTCAAGTCGCTCGACCAGAGCGTCGGCGAAATCCAAGCCATGACCGACGCCGCCAAAGCGGTGCGCGAAGACGTCATCGTGATCTGCCACGGCGGACCGATCGCCAGCCCGCAGGACGCCCAGTACATTCTCGACCGCACCCGCGGCGTGGACGGTTTCTACGGCGCCAGCAGCATGGAACGGTTGCCGACCGAGGTGGCGCTCACCAAGCAGGTCCGCGATTTCGTCGACCTGAAACTGCCCGCCGCGCCGGTCGCCGCCGCGCGTTGAAGCCGGCCGGCGCGATTTGTGGCGCTGGCATCTTGCCGGCGCATTCGCCAGCATCCCTGGAGTACCTCCCATGATTCGCTTCGCCTGCATGGAATTGATGTGGGGCGGCGTCGAGGGCGCGAAACTCGACCCGTTTCTCGCCGCCATCGCCGCGCAGGGCTTTGACGGCGGCGCGCTGCGCTTCGCCACCCTGCAACCGCTGCTGGCCGATCCAGCCGCCTTTCGCGCGCGACTCGACCGCCACCGCCTCGCCCTGGCGGCCGCCTATCTGCCGCTGGGCGAAATCGCGGCGCTCGATCGCTGCTGCGACTTCCTGCGCAGCGTCGGCTGCGAGGACCTGGTTCTGCACGGCACGCCCGCCCGCGATTCCGGCGCCGATCCACGCGCCCTCGCCCGCGAATTCGACGGCTTCGGCGCGCGCGCCGCCGGCCACGGCGTCCGCCTGAGCTTCCATCACCACGCCGGCACCCTGTTTGAAACGCTCGAAGAATATGCCGTCCTGCTGGAGGCCGCCGACCCCGCGCATCTGGCGCTGTTCCTCGACACCGGCCACGCCACGCAGGATTTCGCGGGCCATCCCGTTGCCGAACGCGCGCGCTTGCTGCTGGAACGGTTCCCCACCCGTCCGCGCATGGTCGAATTTAAAGCTTGGACGCCGGAACACGGCCTGAGTTCCACGCTCGGCTCCGGGCCGCTCGACCTGGCCGGCGTGGCGGCTTGGCTGACTGCGGCCGGCCACCGCGGATGGATCACGCTCGAGCAAAACGCGCCGACGCCCGGCGCCACGCCGGTCGAATGCGCCGCACGGAGCTTGGCCGCGGCCCGGCTGAGTTTCGCGCCGCAAACGGCTCCCGCCTCCCGCTGAGTCTCCGTCTTTTTCCCCCGCTCACCCTTCAGGAGAATCGTCCATGGCATCCTACGATCCGGTTCGCTTCGCGGTCATCGGCTGCGGCTCCATCGCCAAGAACGGCTACCAGCCGCGCCTGCTGACCTACCCGCAGAAAGTGGCCCTGCACGGCTACTTCGACCAGTTCCCGCAAGGCGCCGAAACGATGCGCGCCGCCGCGGGCAAAGGCAAGCTGTACAAGACCGTCGAGGAAGTCCTCGCCGACCCCGACGTGGAAGCGGTGCTGAACCTCACCACGATCGAATCGCATCACGCCGTCACGCTGGCCGCGCTGAAAGCCGGCAAACATGTGTACTCGGAGAAGCCGATCGCGATCACCTCCGCGCAGGCCGCCGATCTGATCGCCACCGCCAAGCAGAACAACCTGAAACTGGCCTGCTCGCCGTCGTCGCCGCTGGGCTACGAACAGCAGGATGTGTGGCGGCGGATTCGCGCCGGCGAACTGGGTGTGCCGCACACGGTCATCGGCACGTTCTGCTGCACGCGGCTGGAAGCCTGGCACGCCAACGCCGACGTGTTCATGCGCAACGGCATCAGCGTCGCCGCCGACGCCGCACCCTATCCCCTGACGGTCATGACCACCTACTTTGGGCCGGTCGCGCGCGTCTTTGGCTTCGCGCGGATACTCGATCCGGAGCGCACCCTGCGCTCCGGCCCGCGCGAAGGAACCAAATTCACCTGCACCATTCCCAATCACGTGCTGGGGCTGATGGAATTCGTCAACGGCATGCGCGGCCTGGTGCACACCGGTTGGGTCGGCCGTTCGGAGACGCCGCCGCTGGAAATCCTGGGCACCGAAGCCGGCCTGGTCATGAACCCACACAACGACGGCGCCGTCGTGCGCCGCTGGTCGCAATATGGCGGCGAACCCGCGCCGCTGCCCATGCCGTCGAAGTCGATGAAAAACGCGCTCGACTGGGGCAAAGGCCCGGTCGATCTGGCCGACGCCATCCGCACCCACCGCGCCCCGCGCTGCTCAGCCGAACAGGCCGCGCATATCGTCGAACTGGCCGAAGCCTTCAACCGTTCGAGCGACACCGGCCAGCCGGTGGCGCTGACGACGCGCTTCGCCGCGCCCGAACCGGTGGGCGAAGTTGCCCCCTGGGAATAGCCGCTTCGGGGGCGGCGGCCCCACCGGCATCCCTTCGGGTTGCCGAGTCCCTGTACAGAACGATGCCTCGGTTCGCTCCCGTTGGTCGCGAAGCCGCCGCGGAAATGGAGGTGCTCGCAAAGCCGAATGCTTGATTTGTACGAGATTGGTACGAATAGTAGACCCGACCGCCCGCAGTTCCGGAGGAGAAAGAATCGGCGATTCCTCATCCGTGGGGTCTTATTCGTGGCGGAGATATGTGGCGATGGCGGCCAGGAAGGTCTCGGCGAATTCGGCCAGCTTTTTTTCGCCGACGCCGCTGATGTGCCGGAATTCATCCTGCGTGCGCGGTCGGTCGGCGGCCATCTGGCGCAATGTGGCGTCGGAAAAAATCACGTAGGCCGGCACCTGCCGCGCGTCGGCCAGTTCCCGGCGCACAGCCCGCAAACGATCGAACAGGTCGCTGTCGTGGTCGGGAATCGGCGCTGCGGCCGCGCGCGCGCGCGACC
>JBOHNC010000066.1:0-7876 GCA_050730415.1 Planctomycetota bacterium | reverse complement strand
CTGCGGCGGCGGGCGGCGCGTGTGCGGGCGGCGCGTGTGCGGGCGGCGGTGGGGCGGGGGCGTCGGCGGGAAGCGGGTCGGACATGCGGAGCGGTCTCTCAGGCGGTGGAGTCAGCGGGGGTCTGGGGAGCGGGCGGGCGGTCGCGGGTGAGCGCCCACAGGGTGTAGCCGGCGGCCAGGGCGAACAGTCCGGCGGCGCCGTAGAACCAGGCGGATTTCGAGCCGTAGCGCAGGCCGACGGCGAGGATGGTCAGGTCGATGGCCAGCACGAGGCCGTAGCCGGCACGGCGGACGGCGCGGCGGGGGTTCAGCAGCAGCACGACCGCGACCGGCAGGAGGGCGACCAGCGCAGCGGCGGCCCAGTAGTCGGGCTGGTCGGCTTGGGAGGTGTCCATCAGGCGGGTGGCGCACAGGACGGCCAACAGAACCAGCGGCGCGACAGCAGGCAGCGCCAGGCGCATCATGCGGGTGCGCTGGGCCTGTTCGGCTTTGTGCGCGCTGAAGTCGGCCGGCGGGCGGGTGGCTTGGCGCGGCGGGGGTTTGCGGATGGGCATGGACTGCGTGCGTTCCGTTCCGGCGCGACGGCGGCACCGGCGCGGGGTGAGTGGGGGCGGCGAGGGTTTATTCTACTGGAAGCGGGGGCGGGGGGACGGGGGGAGGGGGCTGCGTGCATGGCGTGGCGGGGCGGCGGGAAAAGACAGGGGGGATGGCATGAGGGGAATGAATTGGCTTTCGGGGCAAGAGCGCGCGCGGCGCGCTTTGCAGGGGAATGGCTCGGGGACTCGCTGGGTTTCCTGGACAAGAGGGCTGGGCAGCCCGCGGCACGACGAATGCGGGCTGACGCGTGCAAGAACAGAAGATAGGGAGCGAGCTTCGCTCGCACTTTTTATGCACGGGACAGCGTCCCGTGCCACGATGCCTCGGGCGTTTGAGGGGAATGCATAGACTTCCGGAGCCGAATGCGCGGACTCAACGAAGAAGCCGGTCTGATGCGCGGCGCTTTCAGGGGGTGCAGTCAGGGGAGCTGCTTAAGCAGTTCAATGCATTTGGCGCGGAAGGTTTCGTCGTCGGGGAGGCCGGCGGGGCGTTCGCGGTCGCCGGCGGGGATCTTTTGGCTGATGCCGTTGAGGAAAGCGAGGGCGGTTTGGGCGGCGGGGGCGTCCGGATTTTTTTGGGCGCGGTTCCAGAGGGTCACGGCGAAGCGCAGGTCGTCGCAGCCGGCGCGGCAGCGGGCGAGGGTGAGCATCGGGATGATTTCGTCCTTGCCCCAGTTGATGTAGGCGAAGTCCGGTTCGCGGCCGTCGAGGTCGAAGAACTGGTAGCCGCTGAGCGCGAGCAGGTGCCACTCGAGGCGGCCCTTCGCGCCTTTGTGGAATTCGGCCCACTGGTATTCGCCGAAGCTGTAGCGGCTGGTGCCCTGGTTGTAGATGCACAGGTCGCTGCCCTGTTTTTGGGCTGCGTCGAAATCCTGCTGGGTGTGGGCGTTGAGCAGCGAGAAGTTCAGGGCGTGGAAGATGGCTTGGCTGGCTTTGGCCATGGGGTCGTTGCCCCAGTTGACGGAGTAGTCGCCGCCGCGGTAGAGAGCGGGGATGTTGTCCTGGTAGATTTTCATGTTGGCGACGACCGACTGGGCGATTTCCAGGGTGCGTGGTTCGTCGCAGAAACAGTAGGCGATGCGCGGCCAGTCGTTGGCTTTGGCGTGCGCGAGCACGGCGGTCCAGACGCTTTTGACGACTTCGCCGGCCGATTTGCCGCTGTCGTGCTGCCACTTTTCCTCCATGATGTCCTCGACCATCCCGGGCCCGCCGTAGCTGTAGATGGTGTGGGTGAAGCCGCAGGCGCGGACGACTTTGAAGAAGGCATCGCAGGCGCTGAAATCCAGTTGGGGGTTGCCGGCGGCGTCGAAGCCGTGGAAGGGGATGCCCGGCCCGCCGCTGAAGGAGTTCAGGCCGTTGTCCTTGAGCAGGGTCAGGAGTTCCTTGAGGGCGCCGGCGCGGCGCGCGGGGGGCAATTCCTGGGGCACGTTCAGACCGAACAGGCCGACGTCGAAGGTCGGGTCGTCCAGAGCAATACCGAGCACGGTGACGGTGAGCGGGAGTTTGACCTCGATTGCGCCGGCGCTGAGCGTGACGGTGCCGGTGTAGGTTCCGGGCTTGGCGTCGGGCGGCACGGCGACGGTGATCCAGAACTGGCGGGTGAAGTCTTTTTTCAGGGCGAGGTTCGCGCCGGCGACGCGGCGCAGGCTGTCGGGCACGATGCGGTAGGCGAGGGTGCCGAAGGTGCGTTTGGCGGCGAAGTGGACGTAGCGCAAATCGACGGCGGCGGCGGGAATGGTGCCGCCGGGGCCGGTCAGGTCGGTGGCGGTGAGCGTGACGGGCGTGGCGCCGGGGTCGGTGAGCGGGCGGACGGCGAAGGTCATGCTGACGCGCTCGCCGAGGGCGGCCTGGCGCTTGAGTTCGCCGGTGGCGGGGCCGGGCGGGTCGACCATTTCAACGTCCTGTTCGAGGGTGGGGTAGCCCAGCCAGTAGCCTTGCGCCTGGGCGGCGGCGGGGACCTCCAGCGGGCCCTGCTTGGGCCCCAGGAAAATGGCGCGGGTGTCGAACTCTTTTTTGTTGCGGGCTTCGACTTCGCGGACCCATTTTTCGTCGAGGGCTTTGTTGGCGTCGGGGTAGACGATGATGGCGGCGATCTTGCTGGAGAAGGGCGCGTCGGAGTGGAAGCCGAGGCGGAGGGCGCCATTTTTCGCGTCGGCGGTGAACTCGACCGGCGAAAACAGCTTGGTCATGTACAGGTCCCAGAGGCTCTGGCCGGGGACCGGTTCGAGGTTTTCGAAGCGGAACAGGTAGTCGGCGGGGCCGGCTTCGCCGCGGTCGTCGACGTATTTTTCCACGCCGTCGGCGTCGATCGAGCGGCGGTGGTGGTGGCAGGTTTCGCCGCCCCAGTAGCCGCAGTCGTCGTAGACCACCCAGACGTGGTAGGTACCGTCGGGCAGGTTGCAGATGAACTGCAGGGAGCCATCGGCCATTTCGACGTAGTCCTCGTACAGCCGGGTGGGGAAGGTGTCGTCGCGGGCGCGTCCCGGGCTGGCGGCGCGGGAGAGGCCGGCGGTGTTGCCTTTTTCGCCGTAGACGGTGTTCCAGGTGATCGGGGTGAACCCGGGGAAGACGCTCTGACTGGCCGGGCCGAAATCGAAGGCGAGAATCCCGGCGGGGCGGGATTCCTTGACCAGGCGCATGTTGTCGATGTAGAGCGCGACCGGTTTGCCCTTGCCCGAGAAGTTGATGGCGATGCGGTTGATCTGCTTGGGATCGATGTTGGATTTCAGGTGGTTATTGCGGCTGCCGGCTTCGCCGCGGTACAGGCCGTTGACGGGAATTTCGACGGTGTTTTGACCCGGCAGGAGGTTGTAGTTGCCGTTGTGGCGGTCCCAGTAGCCGCCCTTGGCGCCGGGCACGTCGCCGACCAGGAGGGCCAGGGTCACCGGCTGATCGCCGTCGACGAAGATGTCGATGTCGAGGCTGTCGTAGGCCGACCAGTCATGGGGCAACTGCCAGGAGCTGAGGCCGGAGCCGGTGTCGATTTTCAGGGCGTGCTGGCCGCTGGTGGCGTGATCGGTGGTCAGGGCGTGGGCGCCGTTGAAATCCCAGAGTTTGAGGCCGGCGTCGTCTTCGAAATCGTCGACCATTTTGGTGTCGGCGGCGTGCAGGGCGTAGGGCCGGAGGAGGCTCATGGCGACCACGGCCACGGCCAGAAGCCAACGCATCCGAATCATGATGTACTCCTGGGGGTCCTGCGGCGGCGGCGGGGCGGGGCAAATCCGCGCGGGGGGTTCTGTGATTCAAAACGGCTGAACGGTCTGCTCGTGCCTCGTCAACATTGAAACGGAACGTAGGGGCCGCAAACCATTCTGCCGTCCCGCCGGGACTCTGAACCCATGCGGGACTCGGGGGCCATGGTGGTCGCTCCTGATCCAGCCCTGAAGTGCTGGGCAATGCCTCTGGCGTCCCGCAAGCGGGACGCCAAGGCAGGAGCAGGGAACGGCCATACCACGTTGGGGCACGTTTGAAGCGCCACCAGCAGCTTGAGATGCGGTCTACACCCTGTGTACATACCATTGAGCCATCGGGAAGGCACAGGGCAAAAACAGAAATCCGGAAGCCAGGCAATAGCGTATGACACGAAACGGCCGATTTGGGGCGCGATAGTTGGGTTCGCCGGCGCTCGCGTGCAAGAAAATAAGGCGCCGGCTTCGGCGGCTCTTTTTGCTCACGGGCCGTAGGCCCGTGCCACCTGGGTTTTCGGGCCGGGTCCAGGGGGCCGGACTATTTCAGATTGTAGAAGGCGTTGGCGCCGGCAAAGACGGCGGCGCTGCCGAGCTCTTCTTCGATGCGCAGCAGCTGGTTGTACTTGGCGATGCGGTCGGTGCGGCTGAGGCTGCCGGTTTTGATCTGGCCGGCGTTGGTGGCGACCACGATGTCGGCGATGGTGACGTCTTCGGTTTCGCCGGAGCGGTGCGAGACGACCGCGGTCATGTTGTTTTTCTTGGCCAGCTCGATGCATTCCAGCGTTTCGGTCAGGGTGCCGATCTGGTTGACTTTGATCAGGATCGAGTTGGCGCAGTGTTCGGCGATGCCGCGGCTGAGGCGCTTGGTGTTGGTGACGAACAGGTCGTCGCCCATGATCTGGACTTTTTTGCCGAGCTTCTCGTACAGGATCGGCCAATTTTCCCAGTCGTCTTCGGCCAGGCCGTCTTCGATCGAAATGATCGGATATTTTTCGGTCAGTTCGGCGTAGTACTCGATCAGTTCCTTGGCGGTTTTGACCGGCGATTTTTCGGCGGCCAGGACGTATTTGCCGGGGGCTTTTTTGGCGCCGGTCTTGGACTGGCCGTAGAAGGTGGAGGAGGCCGGATCGATCGCCAGCAGCACGTCGGTTTTGGGCTTGTAGCCGGCTTCGCCGATGGCTTCGAGGATCACGTCGAAGGCTTCGTGGTTGCTGGTCAGGCTGGGGGCGAAGCCGCCTTCGTCACCGACGGCGGTGTTGAGTTTGCGGGCCTTCAGGACTTTCTTGAGCGCGTGGAAGATCTCGGCGCCCATGCGGATGCCGTCGGAGAAGGACTTGGCGCCGACCGGCATGATCATGAATTCCTGGAAGTCGACGTTGTTGTCGGCGTGAGCGCCGCCGTTGAGGATGTTCATCATCGGCAGGGGGAGGGTGCAGGCGCCGACGCCGCCGAGGTATTTCCAGAGGGGCAGGCCGGCTTCTTCGGCGGCGGCTTTGGCGCAGGCCATGGAGACAGCGAGGATGGCGTTGGCGCCGAGGTTGCCCTTGTTGGGGTCGCCGTCGAGGGCGATCATGGCGTGGTCGAGGGCGCGCTGGTCGTCGGCGTCGAAGCCTTCGAGTTCGAACTGAATTTTCTCGTTGATGTTGGCGACGGCCTTGAGGACGCCTTTGCCGAGGTAGACCTTTTTGTCGCCGTCGCGCAGTTCGACGGCTTCGTGTTCGCCGGTGGAGGCGCCGGAGGGCACGGCGGCGCGGCCGGAGGCGCCGCTTTCGAGCAGCACGTCGGCTTCGACGGTGGGATTGCCGCGGCTGTCGAGGATCTGGCGGCCGTGAATGCCGATGATGGCGGACATGGGTGGGACTCCTTAGGTTTCCAGGGGCGAACAGGCCGATGGTGGGCTGCCGACGGAAGGCGTATTGTAGGGATCGGCAGCGGATCGGCAAGCGGTGCGAGGGGGTGGAGAGGGGGTTCGAGTTGGGCGGAGGGGCGAACGGAGGGAATTGGGATTGGGAGGAGAGTGCGCGCTGCGCGCGCAAGAAAATTAATGGCGCCGGCTGGGCCGGCATTTTTGCCCACGGGCCGTCGGCCGGTGCCAGTTGGGTGGGTGGCGTTTGGGTGGGCAATTCAGTGCAAGCGGCAGGGTGAGGCGTTTCTCTTGGTTTTTTCCATAGCCCAAAGCCCAAAGCCCAAAGCCTATAGCCCAATGCCCATCCCCCAAAGCGGGATCAGGGTTGTTTAAACGGAAAAATGTGGCATATTCGGTTTGCTTGCGGAAAATAAGGATTCTGACCTGAGATCGCCGGTCTTTTGGGGCGGGTGGCGTTTGCGCACCTGCACGAGGGGCGGCGGCGGGCTTGGCGCGGATGCGCGTTGCGCATCGGGCCGGCCGGAGCTGTGCTGCGCACGGGTTCGGCGGCGGCTGTCGCGGCGAGCGGTTGGGTCGCAACAGGAGGAAGCTGCGCATGAGCGTGACCGGGCAGGTTGAAATCAGCAAATTGCTCGACATTGCCGTCAAGCACGACGCGTCGGACCTGCATCTGCGGGTGGGGCGTCCGCCGGTGGTGCGGGTGAACGGCCACATGCGCAACATTTCGGGCTTTCCGGTGCTGACGCCGGAGTTGACCTTCGCGCTGATGAAGTCGATTGCGTCGGAAAAGAGCCAGTCCGATCTGAACGAAAATGGCGGCGCGGACTTCGGCTTTTCCTACGGCACGGCGGCGCGATTCCGCGTGAGTATTTTCCGGGAGAAGTCCGGGGTGGGGGTGGTCTGCCGGCAAATCCCGAACAAGCTGCGGACCTTCGAGGAAATCGGACTGCCGGCGATCGTGAAGGACGTGTGCATGCGTCCGCGCGGATTGTGTCTGGTGACGGGGCCGACCGGTTCGGGCAAGACTTCGACGCTGGCGGCGATGATCGATTTCATCAACCAGGAGCGGCGCGACCACATCATCACCGTCGAGGACCCGATCGAATACCACCACCCGCACAAGAACTGCGTGGTGACACAGCGCGAGGTGTACAACGACGTGCCGAGTTTCGCGGAGGCGCTTAAGCGCGGCCTGCGCCAGGACCCGGACGTGTTCCTGGTGGGCGAAATGCGCGACTTGGAAACGATTGAAGCGGCGATCACGGCGGCGGAAACCGGCCACATGGTGTTCGGCACGCTGCACACCACCGGTGCGGCGGAAACGGTCGATCGTATCATCGACGTGTTCCCATCCAACCAGCAGAACCAGATCCGCAGCCAGTTGGCGCAGGTGCTGGAAGCGGTGATTTCGCAGACGCTGATCCCGCGCGAAGACAAGCCGGGGCGGGTGGCGGCCTTCGAATTGATGTTCTGCACCGACGCGATCCGGTCCTTGATCCGCAAGGGTGAAACCTTTAAGATCGACAGCCACATTCAGATCGGCGCCAAGGATGGCAACCGGCTGTTGGACGATCACCTGTTCGAGCTTTGGTCGAAGAAAATGATTTCGTACCACGATATGATGGTGCGCTCGTCGCAGCCGCAGCAGTTGGAACAGAAGGTGCGGGAGTCCGGGCGCGGGGGCGCACCGGGGGCCGCCGGAGCCAATGGCGCGGGGCGTACAGGCGGGCCGACGGGATCGGGCCGGACGACGCCGCCGAAGCGGTAAGCGTCGGCGTTGCGATGCGAATTCTGAACCGGCTGCCATGGGGCGGGCCGGATGGTTGAAGTTGAGAACGGATTCGAGGGTTGCCCATGTCCGATTCGGTTCGCCGCGCCAAAGCTCAGTCGCTGGGGATGTCCTACGAGGATTACAACAAGAAGTTTCCGGACCGCAACGCGAAGCCGGCCGGTCAGGCGCCGGGCCTGCCGAAAGCGCCGAGCGCGCGGATGGCTCCGCCAGCGGGTGCGCCGAAGGCGCCGAGTGCGCGGGTCGCTCCGACGCTTGCCAGCGGGCGGATTGCGCCGGCCGGCAAACCGGTGGCCGCTGCGCCGACCGTGACGCCGGGACTGAAACCGGCGCCGAGCGCGCGGGTGGCGCCGAGCGCCAAAACGGCGCCGGCGGCGGGGGCTCCCGCCAAGAAACTTCCGCCGCTGCCCGGCATGGCGGCTCCGACGGCCACGCC
>JBOHNC010000065.1:0-2932 GCA_050730415.1 Planctomycetota bacterium | reverse complement strand
GGCCGGTGCTGGCGTGGGAGCCGGTGCGGGAGCCGGGGCAGGTGCCGGCGGCGTGCTGGGCGCGGCGGCTGTCGGTTGCGTCGGCGGAACCGGCGCCGGTGCCGGCATGGTGCCGGGCGTCGCCGCTGCGTTCGAATTCGCATCGGCCACGACCAGCGCCGTCGGCCGAGCCACCACAGACGCCGTGGCCCCCTCCGCATTCGATCCTGTCGCCGGCGTCGGCGTGGCGGTGCTCGCGGAGCTGGCAGTCGCGGAGGTGGCGCCCGCCGCTGGCTCAGCCCCCGTCGCCCCCGTCGCCCCCGTCGGCCCCGTCGGCCCCGTCGGCCCCGTTGTACGGTTTGCCGCTACTGCCGGCGTGGTCTCATGGTCCATCACCGCCGATTTCTGCGCCGGCTGCGGCTGCGGAGAAAGTCCGGCCCCGCCCGCCGGGCTGTTGCCGCACCCGTCGACCGCCAGCCAGCCGACCGCGGCCGCTGCCATCGCCAGCCAGCCGGCCGCGGTGCGTGAGCGCTTCCGTAGGGACATGGGTAAGTCCTCCCGCCGAGAGGTTCGGAATCCATCCGGGTGCCGACGAAAATGCGAGTTGCGCAGCTCCGCATTATACGGGAAGCGCTCAGTTTGAAGCCGCCCCGCCCCTGCCGCGCCGCGCCACCCGCAGGGCCTTTTAGTTCTCTCCAAATCGCTGAAGTGCCGTCAGGCACACCCGAGATTAGCCCAGCACGGCACTGCGGCGCAATTTCGGCTCCGGAGGTCATAGGTTACCAGTGCTGGGTGCCGGATGCGAGAACTAAAAGGCCCTGGCGCCACCCGCCCATTTCCGCGATTGCACATTGCAGCACTGCCGCCCCAGCGATAATTTATTCACCCCCCGTGCCGGCCGTCTCTGCGACGGGGAAGGAGCGACCCGCACGCATGTCCGACTCCGGCTCCGCCGATTCGCCCTCCCCGCGCAAACCCAAAAAGGGCGTCTTCAAGCCACGCGAAAAGCTCGACAAGGCCGATCGCAAATCCCCACGCCCCGACAAATCTCCCGCCGTCGCCCTGCCCGCCGCGGCACCCGCCGACAAACCGACCGACAAAACCGCCGAAAAATCCGCCGCCAAGACCGCCGACCACGATCTCTCCCAAACCCCCATCGCGCCCCCGGACCCCCTCGCCAAACGCCCACCCAGCCCCGACATCGTCCCCCCCGACGGCGATCTGGAACCCGATGGCGACCTCGAACCTGACCACGATCTCGACGACGACGATCTGCCCCGCACCCGCACCCGCGCCGGCGACCCCCCCGACGCCGACGTCGACGCCGCCGATGCCGACGACGACGACGACGAAAAAGACGCCAAACCCGCCGCCGCCGATAAATCCGCCGCCGAACCGCTCCCCGACCTGCCCCCCGACGACGACGAAAAATTCCACGCCATGTGCGCCTGGCTCTCCGCCGCCGCCCTGATTCTCGTCATGGTCTGCCCGCTCTACTTCGCCGGACCGCTGCTGTACTTCCTCCGCTACCGCCGCCGCTCCCGCTTCGTCGCCTTTCACGCCAAGCAGGGGTTTCTCTGGAGCACCGTCGCCACCGCCGTGATCTGGTTCGTCGGCGTCGCCGCCGGCGTGCTCTTCGGCGGCGCCTTCGGCCTGCCCTACGCCGGCCTCACCTTCGTCGCCCTCGTGCCCCTCCAAGCCGCCCTCGCCATCTGGTTCGCCTGGACCGGCCTCAAAGCCCTCCAAGGCGAAAAATACCGCTCCCCCGTCTTCGGCGCCCTCGCCGAACACGATCCCCAAGCCTGGTTCTAGCGGAGCGTCAAACCTGCGGTCTGTTTTGGTCCCGCCTCTGCCTTTGAGTCCCGCTCGCGGGACGCCAGAGCCATAGCCCAGCACTTCAGTGCTGGGACTGGGACGGCGATGGAAATGGTTCCCGAGTCCCGTAGGGACGGCAGACCGATCCACCACGCCCGCCTCCAGAAACTCACGAAGGTGCCACCAGCCATGCTCCACCGCATTCTCGAACCCGAAGCCATGGACGGCCCCGCCGAAGCCCGCGACTACGACCGCATGGACTTCCGCGCCGTCAACGACCTCTTCGCCGCCGAAGCCGCCCGCCTGGCCGGCCCCAACTTCGCCGCCGGCCGCATCCTCGACCTCGGCGCCGGCACCGCCCGCATTCCCATCCTCATCGCCCGCCGCCTGCCCCGCGCCCGCATCCTCGCCGTCGATCTTTCCCCCGCCATGCTGGCCATCGCACGGGTCAATCTGCGCCGCGCCGGCCCCGCCATCGCCCGCCGCATCCGCCTGCGCTGCTGCGACGCCAAAACCCTCCCCGTCCCCGCCGCCAAGTTCGACTTCGTCCTGGCCAACTCCATCGTCCACCACATTCCCGAACCGGCCGCGGTCTTCGCCGAAATCGCCCGCGTCGCCCGCCCCGGCGCCGGGCTGTTCATCAAGGACCTCCTGCGCCCCACCTCGCTGGCCGGCTGGCGGCGGCTGGTCGCCCGCTACACCGTCGGCTGCAACCGCGACCAGCGCCGCCTCTTCGCCGACTCCCTCCGCGCCGCGCTCACCCTCGCCGATGTCGCTCGCCTGGTGCGCGCCGCCGGCCTGACCGGCGCAACCGTCCGCAAAGTCTCCGACCGCCACTGGACCCTCGAACGCCCCTGCTAGGCCCCCCCCGAGCGCGCACGTCTTAAAGTGGCACGGGCTGACCAGCCCGTGTCCAGCGAGTCCGCGAGCGTTTCCGCTGGAAAGCGCGTTTCGCGCTCTCTTCGCTGGGAGCACCGGTCATCAGACCGGCTTCTTCGCCCCAACCGTTCATTCGGCTCCGGAAGTCTATTCATCCCCTTCGAACGCCCGAAGCATCGTGGCACGGGTCGCCAGGCCCGTGCATAAAAAAAGCGCGCGAAGCGCGCGCCTTTAAACTCCCCCAGCATGAATTTGAATC
>JBOHNC010000064.1:0-17919 GCA_050730415.1 Planctomycetota bacterium | reverse complement strand
GGCGATGCGCAAAAATGAATTCCTTTCTTTGAGCGCCGGCTACGGTTCCGCGCCATGGCAGGCCGGCGGCGTGGGTCCGCCTCGAAGGGCGCGGGGAGCGGTCTGACGACCGCCTACCCAGGGTTGGTTTGCCGAGCTGCGCTCGTCCAACCAACCCAGGGCGGTCATGTGCTGCCCTTTCAGGGCATCGAAAAGGGCGACGCTGACGGCCGACACGGGATGCGCAGAACGACGGACATGACACGGCCTGAAGATAAATTCAACAGAGCCGGTTGAAGTGTTAATGATGCGCCATTCTGCGCATTCGTCCGTGCCACGCCAGTTGCGTTGGCTGGAATCAGTCGCGGCGGACGTAGATCATCGAGACGTCGTCGTCGTTGGGGCGGCCTTCGGCGAAAGTCAGCACGCCCTGGTAGATGGCCTTCAGGCAGGCGTTGGCGCCGCGCAGCGCGGAGTCTTTCAGGTAGGCGACCATGCGCTCTTCTTCGAACTGGTCGTTGCGCGGGTTGGGCGCTTCGGTGACGCCGTCGGTGTACAGCAGCAGAACATGGCCGCGTTCGAGTTGAACGACGCCTTCTTCGAGGGTCTTGGCGAAACGCGGCCCCTTGATTGCGCCGATCGGGCTGCCTTGGGCGGTGAGCTGCACGACCCGCGGGCCGCCGGCGGAACCGGGCGGGCACCAGACGATGGGGAAGTTCTGCCCGGCGCGAGCGTATTTCATCAGGCCGGTCTGGGTGTCGAGCACCGAATAGAAACAGGTGATGAATTTGCGCTTGTTGTTGGCGCTGAGGTTGTCGAACAGGTCCTCGTTGACCTGCTGCATCACCAGGGTGGGGGAGAGATTCTGGCGGGAGCGCATCTGGAAGGCTTTGACGCACATGCTCATCAATAGCCCGGCTTCGACGCCGTGGCCGGAGACGTCGCCGATCAGGAAGCCGTAGTGATGGTCGTCGATCCGGATGATGTCGAACATGTCGCCGGAGATGAACTCGGCCGGATAGTACACGAACGCGGTCTGCCAGCCGGGGATGTCGGGCGCCTTGGTGGGCAGCAAATTGTTCTGCACGCCGCGAGCTTCGTCCATGTGGCTTTTGAGCATGTCGGCGCGTTCGCGGTGCTGGTTGAGTTCCTGTTCGAGACGGCGGCGTTCGATTTCGGCGGCGGTGCTGACCTGTTCGGTTTCCCACCGCAGCATCGCCTGTTCGCTCATGCGCTGCTTGTCGGCCTCGGCGCGTTCACGTTCGAGCCGTTTGCGTTCGAGTTCCATGCGGCGTTTCTGTTCTTCCATTTCGCGGCGCTGGATGTTCATCTGGCGCTGCATTTCGGCGCGTTCTTCCTCGAGCCGCATGCGTTCGATGCTTTCGGCGCTGCCCGGGCCGGCGAAGTTGGTGCCGGGCACCGGCGTGCCGGGCCGCGGGGAGGAGCGGCCGGACGGCTGGACCGGCAGTTGCGGCGGGTAAGGCGGCTGCACGTAGCCGGAGGTGGCCGGCGGCTGGTAGGGCTGGGCCGGCAACTGCCAGGGCGGCGGCGTGATGCCCAACTGGCTGGGGGAGTTGCCGGCGCCGGGAGAAGGCGCGCGCTGCCCGGGCGGCACGATCATCGGCTGACCGGGCAGGGGCATGCCCGATGGCGGCGCCATGCCGGGGACGCCGGGGACGGGCGGGATCAGACCGTTGCCGGGCGTGGGCGTCTGCAGAATATTAAGCTGCTGGGTGGTCGGCGCGGGTGGCGGTCCGAGCGGGCTGATGGGGGAAATCGGCGACGAACCGGAGGGCGACAGATAGCCGGCATGCGAAGACAGGGCGGGGTCGTTGGGATCGACGGCGCTCAGAATGCCCGAGATGCTGGGCCCGCGCGTGCTGGCGACGCTGAGGACTTCGGGCATGGCCGGCACCATCGGCAGATCGGGCAGGCCGGGCGTATTCATCGGCAACATGCCGGGCCCCAGCGTGGCGCGCATCTGCTGGTTGATCTGGAGGGTCAAGGCGCGCATCTGATCGATGGTCGGCGAGACCGTGAATTTGTGCTGGAGGCCGACGCACTGGCCGGAAAGCATATGCTGCGCCATCTGCACCGTGGCGTTGGGCGTGCTGCCGTCGGCGCGCAGAAAAATGCCGTCGATCGGCCGGTGGCAATACGGGCAGACCCAGCCGCCATTGAGGGCGGCGAAGCGGAACAGCACGTTGGGGCGCAATTGATTGGCCAGCTTGCGGATGCGCATGGCCGGCCCGAAGCGCTTGAGCAGCGACTGCAGCGTGTTGTAAGAGTAGGGATCGTCGAGGTAGGGCTGGCAGTTCTCCAGGTAGTTCAAGGTTTGAATCAGCCGCTGTTCGAGCGGGATTTCGGTGCCGTCGGGCTGGTGGGACAGGACGTTGGTGACGGCCATGTCGTAGGGGCAAATCCAGCGATTTTCGGCGTCGAAAAAGTTGAACTCCTGCGACTCGGCCAGCAGCAGTTCGATGCGGCGTTCGAGCAGTTCGAACAGCTCCACGACCATCCCGCGGCCGCCCTGGTAGCGCTGGCATTCATTGGCGGTGTGCTGGAAGATGACATCGAGCGGATCGCGGCCGCCTTCGAAGAGTTCGGCGCCGAGCAGTTCCAGGCAGTACGGACAGAGCCAGTCGTTGCCGAAGACGGGGACCTGAAAGCGCTGATCCTCGGAGACCCGCTGCTGGAGGCGATCGAAGCGGCGGTCGTTGGCGGCGTTGGTGAGCGACAGACGGCCGCGCGCGCCGGCACGGGTGCCGCGGTCGCCGCGGTCGCGACTGCGGTCGAAGCGGCCGCGGCCGCTGCGACTGTCGCGATCTCTATCACGCCCGCCCCGATACAGAGCCACTCGACCGCTCCCGATCACCGCGATCCGCCGCCGTCCCGCACTGCCGCCGGCGAACCCAAAACTTTCCCCACGTTGCCGCCGCTCCGCCCCAGCGGTTCACGCGTGCTTGCGACGCCCGCTCCTGCGGCCGCCGCTGGCCCGATTCTGCGCTCCGACCGGTCGAACCCGATGGTTCGAATTCAGGCCCGGCACCGCCTGAAGGTCGGATCCCACCGCGAAAAGTTCGCTCGGCCCCGGCCGCTTTCTACAGCGTGGGCGTGACCGCCGATCCGACGGCCGCGGCGCACCGGAAACAGGTGCACGAATCGTGCGCTTCCACGCTGGATGTCGACAGGTCAGATTCTACCACACCGCAGCAACTTCCAGCAGGGCCGGTTCGAGCGAATTTCCGGTGGGGTGAGAATTTACGTGGGTGGAAAAAAATCGCGCTGCTGCGGTCGCTCGTCACCCCGTCCCGAGCGCACATGTGCAACTCGCGCGCCCATTTTTCCGGCCCCGCCATCGCGACCGTGAAAGGCCCGGTGCGGTAGGGGCGGGCGAGTTTTAATCGCCCCTGTGTGTCTGGAGTATAATACCTCCCAACCGTCGCATTCCGGCACCGGGTTGGGGCCGGTTCGGCGTCGGCCGGCGCACCTTTCGCCCCGGCTGCTTCCCGCATCGCATTTCACCGTGCGCCTGGCAACGTTTCGGCCGAGCGCCGGCGACGGTGGGGTGGGCGACAACCGCAGGAGCCTGACGCACGCACGGACTCGCCACCGAGTTCCACCGCCTGCGCCGGGCAACGGCTCTCGCTGCGCTCGGGCAGACCGCCCTCGCAGCGACGAGTCAGGAGTGGATTTTGCCATGCCCGCACGGATTCTCACCGCCACCCCGCTGTGCGACGGCCACGACGCCTCGATCGCCTTGGTGACTCGGCTGCTGCGCGAGGCGGGGCTGGAGGTGATCTACCTGGGTTTCAACCGCTCGGTGGAGGCGATCGTCAAGAGCGCGCTCGAGGAAGACGTTGCGGCGGTGGCGCTCAGCAGCTACAACGGCGGGCACATGTCGTTTTTCACCGCGGTGCGGGAGGAACTCAACGCCGCCGGCGGCTCACATATTTTGCTCTACGGCGGTGGCGGCGGAACGATCACCGCCAGCGAAGCGATCCTGCTTGAGAAAGCCGGCTTCAAGAAAATCTTCCGCCCCGGCGGCAATATCCAGCAGGACGTGGCTTCGATCGCCCACGACCTGGAGCCCTTCAACCGGGTCACGCCGCCGACTTTCGGCACGGCAAGCGCGGTGAACGGCAAAATCCGCGCGCTGGAAATCGGCCGCGGCGTGCATTGCCGCATCCAGGGCGTGCCGTTCGATTTTCATCCCGCGCAGAAAGCGGCACACACGGTGCTGCTCACCGGCCGCGGCGGCAGCGGCAAATCGACGCTGCTGGACGAACTGCTGCGGATTCTGCTGGCCATTCCCGACCTGAAAATCGGTGTGCTGTCGATCGATCCGACCTTCGGCGACCGGCTGCGCATGACGGTGACCGATCACCCGCGGGTATTCGTGCATTCGGCGCCGGCCGGGGAGACCGGCTGGCCGGAGCATCTGCCGGAGACGGTGGCCTTCCTGAGCCAGTGCGGCTTTGACCTGGTACTGATCGAGTCGTCGGGGACCGGGCAGGTGGTGCGGGTGCCAGTGACGGTCGACCTGCACGTGCACATGATGACGCCGGATTACGGCACGCGGGTGCAACTGGAAAAAGAATCGCTGCTCAAGGCGGCCGAGGTCGTGGTGCTCAACAAAAGCGACTACGCCGGGGCCTCGACGCGCTTCAAGGAACTGCAGGGGCACTTGAAAAGCAAGCTGTGCGTGGCGACCTCGGCGGCGCAGCACAATCATTCGGGCACGCTGCAACTGGCGAAATTATTGGCCGAGCGGTTCGGCTTCGATGCGACGCACCTGCCGCTGGCCGGATCGAACGCCGATACGCTGCTGGTGCCCGCCGCGCGGCGTAACTACCTGGCCGACATTGGCGCGGTGATCGACCAATACCATCAGCAGACCGAGGCCGACGTCAAACGCGCGCGCAGCGACGGTGAGTTCGGACAGGCGGTCACGGCGCGCTGGGAGGCGCTGGCGAAGACCCGGGTTTACGGCGGGCCGCACGAAGGCGCCGGCACGGAAGGCGTCGCCATCGGCCCCGACGAGATCCAACTGCGGCAGGGCGAACGCAGTGTGGCGGTGGAGCGCAAAACCTACACCGGCCTGTGGCTGCCGGTGATCGCCATGCCGGAGTGCGACGAGCCCGGCGCGATGGTGCGTTTTCTACGCACCGAAAACGTACCCGGCGAATTCCCCTACACCGGCGGCGTATTTCACTATCGCAACCGCGAGGAAGACCCGATTCGCATGTTCGCGGGACTGGGCACCGCGGCCGACACCAACCGGCGCTTTCATTTTCTGAGCCACGGCGCGCGCAGCGTCCGCCTGTCCACCGCCTTCGACAGCCTGACCCTGTACGGCCTCGACAGCGACCACCCCGGCGCCGAGTGCAAAGTGGGTGAGGGCGGCGTGGCGATCAGCACCATTGACGACATGCTGCAACTGTACGAGGGCTTTGACCTGAACCAGTGCAGCGTGTCGATGACCATCAACGGTCCGGCGCCGACGCTCCTGGCGATGTACGTGGTGGCGGCCAAGCGCCGCGGGTTCACCTCGCAGAAACTGCGCGGTACGGTGCAGGCCGATATCCTGAAGGAAATCCAGGCCCAGAACGAGGCCCTGTTCCCGATTGGCGCCCATATGCGCATGATCGCCGACATGATCGACTTCACCAACCGTGAAATGCCCCTGTGGTACCCGATTTCAATCAGCGGCTACCACATCGGCGAGGCCGGCGCCAATCCCATCGAGGAGCTCGCCTTCACGCTGGCCAACGGCTTCACCTATGTGGAGTACCTCGCCGCACGCGGCCTGGACATCAACAAATTTGCGCCCCGACTTTCGTTCTTTTTCACCTCCGGCAGCGACGTCGAATTCAACGTGATGGGGCGGGTTGCCCGGCGCGTGTGGGCGATTGCGATGCAGGAGCGCTACCATGGCGATCCACGCTCGCAGAAACTGAAATACCACACGCAGACTTCGGGGCGTACCCTGGTGGAACGCGACGCGCTGGCCAACCTGTGCCGGGTGACTTTGCAGGCGCATCGAGCGCTGGTCAACAACACCAACTCGTTGCACACAAACTCCTACAAGGAAGCCTATTCCACACCGGCCGAGGACGATGCGCATCTGGCGATCGGCTGCCAGGAAATTCCACTTCACGAATTCGGCGATTTCAAATTCACCGAGAATCTCTTGCAGGGAAGCTATGGGTTGAATGCGCTGACCGCGCGGGTGGAGCAGGCGGTGCTGGCGATTTTCCGCGAAATCGACCGCGAGGGCGGCGTGGACAAGGCCATCGAACACCAATATCACCGGCTGCGGATCCAGAGTTCATCGAAGCAGTACGAAGAGGAGGTCGCGGCGAAAAAGCGGCCGATCTTCGGCGTGAATTTCCGCGTCAATCCCTATTCGGTGCCGCCCGAGTCCGGGCTGGTGCGGACCTCGCTGGCTTCCCAGCGCGACCAGGTCGAACGGGTTCGCGCCTTCAAGAAAAAGCATGACGCAGAAGCCAAGACTGCGCTCGCCCGCCTGCGCCAGGTGGCCGAAAACGACAAGGCCAACCTGTTCGAAGAGCTGATCAAAACGGTGGAAGTGGCGACGGTCGGGCAGATCACCGACGCCCTGACCGAAGTCTGGGGCCCCTTCCGCCGCAGCATGTAGAAGAAAAGCGAAAGCCAAGATCGAGTCTCAGACTGAAGAAATGCACCCGGACCCTCCGTTGGCAGGCCGAGGCGGCCGTCCAAGCCAGAGTTTTCGGTCCCCGATATGTAATACGAATCCCAGTTAATTCCATTCTTTTCGAATCCAAATGGATTCGGTCGGGGATCCTCTTTGCCCCCACCAGGCCGCCCGCTTGTTTCCGGGCTACACAGATTCTTCCTCCGGTTTTTTTCTGTGCGCCAACGGCGCAAAATAGGTTAGCGAAGGGTTGGCCGCAGGCCTACCCTGGTACGCGCTGCCACACGCCTCTGCCGCGCGACCCGAGGCGATCATGACCTCTCCACCGTTCCACCGCGCGGAATCACATACGACCTGCACCGCATGCATTGTTTTCGATTTACCCCCGCGAAACAGGTTTGGCAAAGATTTTCGTTTTCTGAGATTCTTATAAATTCGAAAGCTAGGTTTTGGCGCGCTCGTCCCAGCCGGCGTGGGATTCGATCTGTTCGGCCTCGTCCGGGCGGTTGAGTGGGAGATGGAACGGATCGAAGGGCAGGTTGAGCGCGCGCAGGCTGCGGTCGGTCCATTGAATGCGCAGGATCGCCGGCAGCGCGGCGGCATCGAGCAGCGACAGCAGACCGACCAGCGCGCCGAGCGAATAGAAGTGGCAGTCGACGGCCAGGGACCAGGCCTGCCAACCCAGCAGGCCGGCCGTGGCGGCCGCGGCGGCGCACGCCAGCGGCGGCAAAATGGCGCGCAAGGCACGCGGCTGCAGGATGAGCAGCCCGAAAAACAGGACGCACAGACCGCCGGGAAGGAAGATGCTCCAAAGGTCCACCGTATCGACAGTATTCCAGAGCACCGGGTTGGAGCGAACGAGTGCGGCGGCGCAAAAGGTGGCGATGAGCGGCAGCGCCAGCCAGGGTTCGGCGCGGCGGCGGCCGGCGGCCAGCATGCGGCCGCGCTGCGATTTTTCGGGCAGCGTTTTCCAGTCGGCGTTTTTCCAGACTGTCGCCGGCAGGTCGGCCTCGGCATTGGCCCGGATGTGCTCGGCGCGCCGCCGCCCCAACCGTTGCAGCCCTTGCGCCGTCGCGCCGAACAGCAGCAGCGCCGCGATCCAGCACAGCAGATCGATCAGCCCGTGTTGGCGCTCATATAACAGGTGGACTTCAAGCTGATAGCGATTGAGCCGGCCGCCGGGGGGGACGGTCAGGAGAGTGCGGACTTCGCCGGGCAGCGAGGCGGTCAGCAGGCGGTGCAGCGGCCTGTCGCCGGCGGCGTCGGTGCGGCGGGGGTCGGCGCCGCGGTCGAGCAGCAGGCGGGTGATGTCGAGATCGCGCTTGGCGACGGCGATGTCCAACGGTCGCACGCCGGATCGATCGGCGTGGTTGGGATCGGCATGGTAGTCCAGCAGTATGCGGACCGAATCGAGGTTGGTGCCTTCGCAGGCGCGTTCCAGCGGCGTCTGGCCGTCGGTGTTGACGGCGTCGACCGGGGCGCCGTATTTCAGCAGGATCGGCACGACCGGATCGCAATGCGACGGCGCCGGATCGCTCCCGGCGGGCGGATGGGCCGGCACCCAGGCGTAGGCAACACGCATGTGCAGGTGAGTGTTGCCGGCGCGGTCCACGTAGGGCGCGCGGGCGCCATGCGCGGCCAGAAACTGAATGAAAGCCGGCGGGCTGTTGCGCAGAAGGGCCAGATCGAGCAGGGTCAGGCCGGCGGCATTTTTGCGGTTGGGATCGGCGCCGGAGGCCAGGCAGCGCCCCGCCAGCAGCGTGTCGCTGCTGTTGACGGCGTATTCGAGCGTGGTGATGTTGGCGTGATCGACGAGGCGAACATCGGCGCCATGATCGAGCAGCCAGGCGACCGCGGCCTGTTTCGCGCCGACCGGATCGTTTTGCGAACTGCTGGGCGCAAAGTAATCGGTCGGCGGCGGTGCGGCGGCGACCATCAAGGGCGTCTGGCCATTGCGGTTCACGGCGTTTACGTTCAGGCCATGGTCGAGCAGACGCTGCAGAATCTGCGGATCGGATCGGACCATCACTGCAAAATGCAGCGCGCTGTTGGCTAACTCGTCTCGCGCCGTCAGGCGCGCGCCACGGGCGATCATCGCATCGAGAATCTCCGGCGGCTCGATGGCGCAAGCCAGCAGGGTGGGGGTGATGCCGGTGAAGTCGGCGCAATTGGGATCGGCGCCGCGCGCGAGCAGCAGTTTCACGTCCGGCGTGTTGCGGCAAGTCATGGCGGAGAAGAGCGGCGTCTGGCCGGCGAGATCCTGCGCATCGGCATTCAAGCCGGCGTCGAGCAGGCATTCCAGCACGGCCGGGTCGGCGTGGTACAGCGCGCTTTCCAAGCGGCCGGTCGCAATCAGATAGACAAGATTGGGGCGGCCGTGCACCAGTCGCCGGAGGGCGGGAATGTCCGCGTGGAGGATGTCGGCGTCGGCCAGTTGCAACAGGAGGTCGTGATCGGCGGCGGCCAATCGGGCCATGCCGCCGCCGAAAACAAAGGCGGCGGTCAGCAGCAGAAGGAATCGGCGCATCGGAGGCCTCAAGTGCCGCCGCGCCGTGCATCCATTCGGCGCGCCAACCGGACCATTATACCGCCGCTGTCTGCTCACGTTGGAACGGGCTTCATACCGGTCCGCACGGCATCGTCTACCAAAAAAAGTTTTGCACAGGTGAAACTTTTTTGGCTGAACGGAGTCCAGTTTCAAATTGGGGCGCGCCAATGGTTCATTGGTTTATGCGGAGGTTCGACCGATGGTCAAGAAACTCGCAGGGTTTGCCGGCCTGAGTGCCGTGGGCATATTTGGCTGGAGCGGCTTGGTGCTGGGAGCGGAAACGGCGCCGCCGGGCCCCCCGCCAACCCCCCCGATCATTATTGTACGTGGCGGGCCGGTCGGCGGGCCGGGTGGCGGCCCGATGCTCGGGAGCAACTACCAACTCCCCGCACCGGGAAACTGTACGCTGCAGTTCCAAATCCAGTATTCCACCGGCAAGCCGGCGGCCAATCTGAAATGCGTCGTATTGTTCTATGACCACCAGCCTGCACCCGAGGTGCTCGGTCCCGCCCCCGCGGTCGGCCGAGCCCAGATGATCGACCGCATTCTTGCCAGCCAAGCACTGACCACCGACGCCAAGGGCTTGTTGAAGCTCCCCTCGCTTGGTGCGGGCAAGTACTTCTACCGCGTTCGGCCGGGTTACACCCTGAACGCCCACACTCAGGCAATCGAATCCTTGAACGTCCTGCCCGACCAGACCTTCGACGCCATGGTCGAATTGGATTCCAAAACCGCCCCCATCGGCCTGGAAGTCTACCCCGGCGTTGACGCCACCGTGACAGTGGTGGACGACCGTGGCCAACCAGTTTCCGACGCCATGGTTGTCAATTTCGAAACGAGCGATGCATGGGGTTTGGGCAACGGTTTCGCCTACCTCACCGCGGGTCAGGCGTTTTTCGCCAACGGTCTTCCCAATGCGCGCACCAACCAACAGGGCGTGGCGCGGCTGGAGCACATCGGTGCCTACAACCTCAACCTGATGGCCTGCAAACCGGGGTACTACAGTACAGTTCAAAAGAACGTCACCTATAAGCAGGGCGGCCAGGTCGCCGTCCGCCTCGAACTGAAGCCTCTCAAGCCCGTTTCCGTGACCATCCGTGTAACCGACATTAACAACCAAGGCTTGGCATCGCGGCGCTGCCTGCTGGTACCGCAGGACAAAATCAAGGCGGTCTGCGGGCACTCGATGCTGAGCGGGTTGTCGGCCGCGCAGATCGATGCCTATATCGCCCACGGCGCGATCGACCTTGGCCAAACCGATGCACAAGGCAGCGCCGCCAAGCACGACCTGCCGTTCGGCCTCTACCAGGCGATAATCTTCCTCGGGGACGACTACGGCGTGGGAACCATGTCGGTGGGATCTGAGGACGCCGGTCGAGTGGTGAGCGTCTGCCCCAGCCGGCCCGCCGGATCGTAGTCCGGACGACTTCGCCCGCCTCTGCGCCGCTCAACCGGCGCGATACCCATCGACTAGCGCGGAAGGCGCCGCGTCATGCGCCTCGCGCCGGGGTTCCGATTTGCGGCGGCAGCGGCTGCTGGGGTAGTGATGGCGAGCTGCTGGCAAGCGCGATATGTGCTGGGTGTCTGCGTGGTGAGCCGACGGAACACCGTGGCGAAGTACTGGCCGCTGGAAAACCCCAGGTCGATGGCCAGTTCGGTGACGGCGACGTCGCTGGTCGCCAACCTGCGTTTGGCTTCCTCAATTTTCAGGCGCAGAAAGTAGTCGGCCGGCGACAGCCCGGTTTCGCGCCGGAAACTCTGTTTGAACGCCGACGTCGAATAGCCGCAGGCGCGGGCAATGTGGCCAACCGCCAGCGGCACCGCCAAGTTGGCGCGCATGTAGGCGATCGCTTCCGCGATGGCCGGCGAGGGGGCTGCCGCTGCAGCCTGTCCCGCCACCTCCGCTGATCCCGCGGTCCCCGCCGCTCGGGCCGTTTCCGGCGCTCCCCCGGCTCCCGCCGCCGGCACGGATGAGTCCTGACGGGGTTGTGGCGGCTTGTTTGTCGGCGGTGCGGCGGCCAGGAGGGCCTCGGCGGCCGCCAGGTAATCCAGCAGGAAGCGGAGCACTCGCGAGCGGAGGTTCAAAAGCGGCAGTCGATCATGGCGGACAGGCGGGTGGGCGCGGGCTGCGGCGGCGGCGGCGTGGGCGGCGGCCAGGGTGGCGAGCGTCGCCGGTGGGGTGGCGGTGAGCGCCTCCGCGCGGGTGTAGATTTCGGCGAGTTGCTCGTAGAGGTCTGGCGATCCGCGCCCGGCGAGGACCGGCAGGGCGGCCAACCGGCGGCGGAGGAGTTCGCCTTCGGGTAGCTCCAGAAAGGTGTGGCCGGCCGGCGGCCGCGACAGATCGATCTGGATCCAGGCGTGGTGGGCTTTGTTCTGGGGATTGCCGCCGGTGGAGTGCACCAGGTGGGGCGGAGTGGAAAAGAGGTCGCCGCCGCGCACGGTGTAGGTGACCCCCTGCGCGACGTAGGATGTCTGGCCGCGGCCGAGGATCACGATTTCCAGGTTGGGTCCGTGGTCGTGCTCGGCGAGGCCGGTGTAGGCGGCTTGAAACTCGGCAGTTCCGACCAGCGTCAATTCCGGCAAGGCCGGACAGGGACCCAGCAACATTCGTACGCGGGGCATGTTCGATTTCATCCGCCGAACGAAGGTGGACGCGCGCCAGCGCGCCCGGACGTAGTATAGCACAGGCGCATTGCCCCGGCGGCCTCGGCGCGGCGGGGCCGGGAAGGATCCGCCTAGACGCGCAGGGCAACGCCAGCCTCGATCCAAATCGGCGCTGCGGCAGGCAAAGCTTCGTTCCGTTTTCGCGCCGGCGAAAGCGGGACGGTCAGATATATCCGGCAGGCGGTTCAGGAGAAAATTTCCATGACGACAGCAGTGGCCCCGGCGCCGGTGAGCGTCGCCGAAATCGAAGCCTTTCAGCGCGACGGATATTTTCTCCGTGAAGGCGTCTTTTCCCGCGACGAAGTCGCGCGCGTGCGCGAAGCCTGCGCGGCGGTGATGCGCGAAGAGTACGCGACCGGCTCGCCGCCCGACTGGCCGGGGTGGCGCGTGGGCGACGATCCGCTGGCCGTGCGCAAATACGACAACGCCTGGAAGGCCAACGACATCATCAAGCGCTGCGTCTGCGACAAACGTGTCGGCGACATCGCCGCGGCCTTGATCGGCGCCACCGGCATGCGGCTGTTCCACGATCAATTTCTGTTCAAACCCGCGCACGGCGGCAAGGTCGTCACTTGGCACCAGGACTGGGGCTACTGGCAGTGCATCGACGGCCCGCGCACGGTGACCTGCTGGATCGCGCTGGAAGATGTCGTGCCCGAAGGCGGCCCGATGCTGTACATGCGCGGCTCGCACAAGCTCGAAGTCAGCGCCCTGCCGACGGCCATTTCCGGCGACGACGAAATGCGCCCCGATTTCCTGAAGCAGTTCGAAGAAGTCCCGGTGATCTTGAAAGCCGGCGGCGTGGCCTTCCACCACGGTCTGCTGTTCCACGGCAGCGGCAAGAACACAAGCGACCGCGACCGCTGGGCCATCGTCAGCCATGAAGTGGCCGAAGATGCCCGCCTGCGCGTGCATCGCCAAGGCCACGGTGTGCTGCAAAAAATGAAGGACTACGCCGAGTACCCCAAGCCCGGGGAAAAGTTCCACGGCCCGCAGTTCCCGCGCGTGGACCTGCACCTATAGAGCCAATGCCCATGAATCGCCGTTCCAACGGCCGCCGGCATAAGTGGCACGGGCCTATGGCCCGTGGAGAAAAATCCGCGGCGAAGCCGCGGTCCATATCCCCTGTTCCTGCAGCTTGAATGAAAATCGCGTTGTAGGGCCAACCGAAATTCACACACCTCCGGTGTGGAGTGGCTGGCCGGCTTCAGCGCTTGCGGCGCTGGCGCTTGCCGCCATTCTGGCTGCCCTGCCCGCTGTGCGAGCCCTGGCTGGCGGTGCTATTGCGCGCGGCCGGCGTGCTGCGCACTGTCACCGCGCCGGGTTCCTGGCCGGGCGGGTAGAACGGCTTGTCCTTGCCGTCGTACAGATTCTTGCAGGTCCAGCACTGCAAGCGCACGTGGCGGCTGAGATTCTCCAGCGGCATATCGATGGAATGGATCGGCCAGTTCAGCCAGGCGCGACGGAACCGCGCTTCGACTTCGTCGGTGTACTGCGGGTAGCGATTGACGATGTGCGGCACCCGCACGCGAACGTCCTTGCGCTGTTCGTTGGTCTGCAGCCAGCCGTCGCACAGCACGTGGTAGATGGTCGGCAACCCCATCCGCCCGCCGGCCACGCCGGTATTAGGGCAGGGCAGCGCCGTCGGCAGCATGCCGGTCCCGTGGAAATGGCTCATGATGCCCCGCGCCAGCTTGCGCAGATCTTCGGCCCCCAGATAGGTCAGGTAGTTGTCCGGCATGCGCGGCGTTTCGCCGATCGGACCGAGCACCTCCCGCACCTGCGTGGCTTGAGGCAGGATTTTGGCGAGCAACCCTTCGGCCATCGCCAGCAGCGCTTCGCCCGGGCTGAACGAATACCCGGTGCGGATGCTTTCGTGCCGGTGCGCGACGGTGGCGTAGGCAGCCAGTTCGGCGCGCGTGATCTTCGCCTTGCGCAGGCCCAGCTTGCGGAAGGTGTCGTACAGCGTGGCGTTGGTGAGCTTCGGGTGCTTGGCAATCCACCGCACCACGCGGCGGAACTGCGTCCGCGCGACTTCCATTTCCTCCAGCGTGCGCATTTCCGGCGTGACCCAGGGGATGCGGTTTTTGCCGTCGGCGTAGTTCAGCGCATCGTTGAACTGCTTGGCGCGGATCATCAGCGGATGGGCCATGAAAATCTGAATCCACGGCACGCCCGCCGTGTGGAACGCTTCGACCTCGCCCTCCCAGCGCTGTAGAACCGCGTCAATTTGATCGGGCCGGCTGTAATTGCCTTCGCTGCCGATGCCCAGCCCATACGGCCCGTACTGGAAGCAGTAGTCGTACCAGCACACCGGATTGGCGGGCGCGGCGGCAAACGAGTACAACCACGGCCGGTCGAATTTGGCGCCGGCGACGTAGTGCATCGGCGCGCTTTGCGAAGCGCCGTGCGTGGAAAAACTGCCGATGTTGGTGTCGAAGATTTCGCCCAGTTCGCGGTAGCCCGGCCCTTCGCGCAGCTCGGCCGCTTCGACGGCTTCATGCCATTCCAGCGGCGCCTGGCTTTCGGTCAGAGTGGGGTGGTCGGAACCGAACTGCGTGTGCAGGCCGATTTCATGCTTGCGCATCGCCGCAATAACATCCTTGCGGCCCCGGTCGCGAATGCTGCGCGCTTTGTTGCCGATCACCAGAAAAGTGCCGGTGATGCCCTCTTCGGACATGATCTCCGCGCACCACTTGGGAATGTCGTCCATCCCCCAGTGCTCCGGCGAAGTGTAGTCTTCCGTGTCGAAAACAAGCGAGCAGAACATGGGATGAATCTCCCTGAAGGTGGAGTAAGGCTGGAAAGGGGGGTAGCCCCGTCTGTCCGGCCGGGATTCGTGGTTTGGAATCATTGCTTCACCAAATGTGAAGTCGGCTACTCAGGCCGCAGCCAGTATAAGCCGGTTTGACCGACTTTGGAGCAATCCATGGCACGACAGCACGAATCCGCGAATCGCCGTCAATTCGGCTCCGGAAGTCTATCCATTCCCTTCGCCAGCCCGAGGCATTGTGGCATCGGTCGCTGACCGATGCAAAAATAGTGCGAGCGAAGCTCGCGCCTTATTCTTTTCTTGCGCGCGCGCATCTTAAAGTGGCACGGGCTGACCAGCCCGTGTCCAGCGAGTCCCCGAGCGTTTCCGCGGGACAGCGCGTTTCGCGCTCTCTTCGCCGGGAGCGCCGACCAGATGGTCGGTTTCTTCACTCCAACGGCGCGAGGCAACAAACCCAGAGGTTGCCGGAGGTCTTCCGCAGGCGCACCCCTGGAGGCGGTCGCCAGACCGCCCGCGCGACCCGAGGCATTCAAAGCCGTCCTCCCGGCCTTCCTGGCCGCCCCCAGCGTGCTCCAACTCTATTCGCCGGTCTATACCCCTTCCTACAAAGGCGCCTGCGAGGCCGGCCAGGGCTCCCTCAAAATCCGCACCCACGAGTTCGCCTGCCGTGCCGGCCACCCCGAACTGTGGACCTGCGACGATCTCGAAGGCGCCCGGCTGCAAGGTGAATGAAGCGGCTGCCAGCAGCGAACCGGCCGTTGCGCCCACACCCTCGCCGCAGTACCATGGCTCTCAGGATTGGAGTGGCTCTGTAGAAACCTTCGCTTCCGTATCTTCTTCTTGGCCCCGCAAGGCGCCGAATTGCCACTGTTGGCGCAACTACGATTCTTGCGCTTGGTGTAAGGAGTATTGGACGCCTCCCCACCTATACGGGAACGGGTCTTAATGCGTTTTTGGGCAGCACAGCAGCCCGCGCAACTGTTGCTGGTGCGGGTAACGCAACTGATGCTGCCGCTGCAGGATAAAGGGGCTTTCAGTTCCACAAGGACTATCATCTGAAGTATGGAATATGGTCCAAAATATGCTACTTGATAAGGTTGGAGAAATATCGAAGGATATTGCCGTGCAAGGAGGCCGTGCGGCAGGTACCGCGAGCGCTGAAAGCGATTGGGACATAATGGTTCGGATATCACCAGAAGAGTTTAATAAACTAATAGCTGAAAACTTTGCTGGAGTGAATCTTGGAAGTGCGGCAGAGCGTACAATGCAGCACGCCATCGAAGTTGGAAAACTCGACTCAGGTGAAGCGGCACTTTGCGCGGTGAAAAAGGATATCATAAAACTAACCGGTATGGATGTAGATATATCCATCATCAAATAGGGCGGCCCGTTCGATAGCGGGGCACAGATTCCTTTCAAGAGATAATCCGGAGAAAGCCAATGAAAACTCACTGTAAAATTTATCTACGCTCTTTTTTGGAACGATCATTCATCGTACAGCTAGTCGTTAGAAATATTTCAGGGCGCTTTGAAAGATTTGGGGGTATTTCAACATCCATACTAGATATTGATATCCGGAAGAACGATGAATATAACAAGGAATTCATGGACTCGAGAGAAGACGGTTTTCTATTCTATCCATTCTATATCGACGTTAATTATCTGGCACCAGACCGAAAGGATGATACCGTGCAAGCCGTTAAAGCTTTGATAGATGTCTTAGCTGAAAATGATATGCACGGTGTAACATCTGGCAGTATCGAGGGCGATCTTCCCGGTTCAGGACGCTTTTGAAATGTTCAGGCTTCTTTCCTGTAGGGGTCCTGTGTAGGGGACCACCGATGTGTCCTCTGGGAAAAAGAAGGAGGAAAGGTTGCGCAGATAGAATTTCTAAAGCGTTCGGGCATAAAGTTCATTAACAAGGCAGAATGGGCGGAGTTGCAAAAAGCGCCCGCATTTCAAAGGGTAACTCAAGAACTTACACGTCGCTATAAGGGATACCATGCTGCCAGCATTGAACATGCTGCAGCCGCTGCAGGCCTTGGAATTCCATATCTCTCAGACGTCCAGTTTGCAGGTATGATGAAGGATGTAGTTGGGAGTCTGAAACGGGCTGGACCAATTGATCCATACCTAACGGGCCTTGAAGAGGTAAAAAGTGCGGACATATAAATAGGAGCCCACCAAATGACACTTCACATAACCTTTAGCCATCATTCCCTTTCATGTCCTCAGTGTGGCAGCAAGAATGCAGTATTGATTTTGGGTCGTCCTTATTCCTCGTCGCCGGACATTGCCACAAATTTGACAATTGGGTCAATATTTTCCTGGGTTTACGAAGGTCCAGCTCCCAGCCGTCATCGGTGGTTTTTGCTCGGGCGCGGGGATTGCCCATCAGGGTGTGGCGCCAAATTTCTTGGACAGTGCTTTCTAGAAGGATGCAAAATAATTCACTGCAATCTCTTTCTTCCAAATGAGGCTAATAACGATCTTATTGTATATGACACCGTTCAGCCTTCCGGTTGGGATTGGGAAGTCGTCAAACTGGGGCTTGACATAGAACTTTTCGGATCTCAAAAATCCGAGATTGCTAAAACCATGCAATCAATCACTGGTATTGGGAACAAATTACATTTCCTCCGGCCCAACAATTCGCTTATTGTGTTAGAAGCAAACATGGGTCATTGGGTCGATGATAGTCTCGTCTGTCATCTTCCGCAGGCCATGTTCTCACAAATTCCCATAGGTTCACGAGTAATAAAATGCTTTCCAGTAGCATCCGTCTGAAGTGAAGGCGTGAAGGGTGAATGGGTCCAATGAGATGTGGGTGATCTGCCCCTGTTTTATACACCATATGTTATGAGAGCATTTGCCTTGGGGTCTTCTCTGCGGTGCTGCGCGCGGAGCGTATCGGAGCGCGCAGCAACGCAGGCCGCCGCATGCTCCACCGGGGTACGGATAATGTCAGGTATGTGTCGGTGCGCGGTGATAGCGCGCCATTCTTGCGGGTGCAAGTCCCGCCTCGGTCCGGGTGGTCTGGGCCGGGTAGCTAGTGCTCCGTCATTGCTAAAGTTTGGGATGGATTTGGTCGATATACCTTCAGGGGCTAACCTGAAGGGCATACCATGGTCAAGAAGTACATCGTTCGCCTGACGCCAGAAGAGCGGGCGCAGTTGGACGGGATCGTCAAAAAGTTACGGGGGACCTCCCAGAAAGTCCAGCGTGCCAACATTTTGCTTAAAGCGGATGTGAACGGCCCGCATTGGACGGACGCCA
>JBOHNC010000063.1:0-2568 GCA_050730415.1 Planctomycetota bacterium | reverse complement strand
CTGGTCAGCCCGTGCCACGACGGATTGGGCGAAGAAGCCGGTCTGATGACCGGCGCTGCCAGGGACGGAGGGGGGCTTCAGGCCATTCGGTGGCGGAACAGCCAGGCGGCGGCGGGGAGGGTGATCGCGGCGATCACCAGCATCGGCCAGAGGTCGGGGGTGAGTTGCTGCAGGGTTGCGCCTTCGAGGTAGACGCGCTGGGCCACCTCGATGGCGTAGCGCAGCGGGTTGACGAGCGTCACCGCCTGCAGAACGGGCGGCATGCCGCTGATCGGGGTGGTGAGGCCGGACAGCAGCATGAAGGGCATCATCACGAAGAAGGTGTACAGCGAGGCCTGCTGCATCGTCTGGGCGATGGCGGAAATCAGCAGGCCGATGCCGACCGCCGCGAGCAGGAACAGAATCAGGCCGGCGTACAGGGTCACAAACGAGCCTTCGAAGGGAATCTGGAACCACAACTGCGCCACCAGCAGCACATTGGTAGCCTGACCGAGTCCGATCAGCATCGAGGGCAGGGCCTTGCCCACCATGATTTCAAACGGCCGGAAGGGGGTGACCAGCAACTGGTCGAAGGTGCCCTGTTCACGCTCGCGCGCGACGCTCATGGCGGTGAGCAGCAGCGTCTGGAGCATCGTCAGGGTGCCGACCAGCGCGGGGATCATATACCAGCGAGTTTCGAGGTTGGGGTTGTACCAGGCGCGGGTGACCACGGTCACGCCGGCCGGCGGCGGCAGGTAGGCGGCCGCGGCCTGCGGTCCGACGGCCGGCGTGACGGTTGGATGCGCCGCCAGCCAGGCCACATTGAAGTTCCCCACGAGGGTGGACAGGTAGCCGAGCGCCGTGCCGGCGGTGTTGGAGTTCCGACCGTCGGCAATCGCCTGCACGGAAGCGGTCGCGCCGCGGCTGAGGTCACGTTGGAAGTTGGGCGGGATGTCCACCGCCACCAGCGCGTCGCGGTCGTCGATCTCCGCGCGCAGTTGGGCTTCGGTTTGAACCTGTTTCTCGCAGCGGAACACGCCGGTGCCGTCGAGCCGCGCCAGGAACTGGCGGGAGGCCTCGGAATGGTCCTGGTCCAGCGCCACGTAGGGGATGATGTTCAGATCGTAGGTGGCGGCGTAGCCGAAAATCAGGCACTGCAGGATGGGCGGAATGAACAGCACGGTGCGGCTGCGCGGGTCCTTCAGGAGGGCCAGCAGTTCTTTGCGCGTGAGCGCCAGAATCCGCAGCAACGCTTCGAGCATGGCCGTCAACCTCAGTCCAGCGACTTACGCGTCACCTGCCGCATGAAAAACAGCACCAGCACGCCGAAGGCCACGAGCACCGCGGCGTTGGGCAGGATCACCGCCCAGACGTCACCGGCCAGAAAGACGGTCTGTAGGAGCGCCACGTAGTAGCGCGCAGGCACCAGAAATGAAATGGCTCGCACCGGCGCCGGCATGCTGCGCAGGTCAAACAGAAAACCGGACAGCATCAGGGCCGGGAGGTAGGTGGTCAGGAGCGCGATCTGGCTGGCCACGAACTGGCTGCGCACCAGCGAGGACACCAGCAGCCCGAAGGAGAGCGCCACCAGCAGGTAGATCATCGAGGCGGCCATGAGAATCACGATCGAGCCGCGGAAGGGCACGTGAAAAAGAAATTGCGCCGCGAGCATGCACAGGCCGAGGCCGATCATGCCCAGGCCGAAGTAGGGGATGATTTTGCCGATCAGAATTTCTTCCGCGCGCACCGGCGTCACGAACAGCGCTTCGAGCGTGCCGTGTTCCCATTCGCGGGCCATCACGAGGGCGGTCAGGAAGGCGCCGATCAGGGTCATGACCAACACCACCAGCCCCGGCACCAGGAAGTAGTGGCTGTCTTGCGCTTCGTTGAACCACAGGCGGGTCTGCAAAAGCACCGGGCCGGCGGCGACGGACCGTCCTTCCGCCTGGCGGCGGGCGGTCCAGGTGGCGATCGCGCCCTGGGTGTATGCTTCGACGATGCGCGCATGGTTGGCGTCGGCGCCGTGAACGACCAACTGAACCTGCGCGTCGCCGCGGGCCAGTTCGCGCGAAAAATCGGACGGCACGCGCAGGATGCCGTCCACCTTGCGCGCCAGCATCCACTCCTGCGCGGTGCGCATCGTCTGGGTCAAGTGCGGGCTGAAATAGGGGGACAGTTCGAAACCGCCGATCAGGTTGCGGGTGGTCGGGGAGTCTTCTTCGAGGACGATGGCGATCGGCACGTTGCGGATGTCGAGGGACAGGCCGTAGCCGTACAAAAGAATCAGCACCACGGGCAGAATCACGCCGAGGGCGAGGGAGCTGGGGTCGCGCCAGATCTGGCGGGACTCCTTGCGCACCAGCGCGCGGATGCGCCGGATGCGCGCCGACAGGGTGAGATGCGGGTTGGTCGGCGCGGGGTTGCTCATGCGCCGCCTCCCGCGCCCGCCGCCGACTCTTCGCGGCGGGCCTGTTCGACGATGGCGATGAAGGCTTCATCCATCGTGGAGGCCGGCGCTGCCTCCGCGGCCGGGCCGGGCGTTGCGGCGGCGGCCGGGCCTTCGCTCGCAGCGGCGGCTGGGCTCGCAGC
>JBOHNC010000062.1:0-7492 GCA_050730415.1 Planctomycetota bacterium | reverse complement strand
CGATCACAGCATCGCTGTCGCATCATCGCGCGGAACCGCACCCGACCTTCACCGAACGCATCGTTTTTGATACAGCTCCGCGAGCCGATTTTGAAAACGGCATGCATTTTCTTAAGTTCTTATTACGCACCGGCAGAGCCGGGGTCGCGATTAAATAAAACGGGCGCTGCTGTGATAGCAACGCCCGTTTTTATTTCAACCGATTGCTCTGGCCAGGCCGCCCTACTTGGCCGCCGCCTGCACCGCCGACACCGCCTTGTCGTAGTCGGGATGTTCGGTCACTTCGGACACGACCTGCGCGTAGACCACCTTGTCCTTGGCGTCGACGACATACACGGCGCGCGCCAGCAGCTTCAGTTCGTCAATGAGCAACCCCCAGCCGGTGCCGAAGTTGCGGTCCTTGTAGTCGCTGAGCGTTTTCACGTGGGTGGCGCTTTTCGCGCCGCACCAGCGCTTCTGCGCGAACGGCAGATCGAGGCTGACAGTGAGCACCTCCACGTTGGCCGGAAACTTCGCCGCCGCTTCGTTGAACTTGGCCGTCTGCAAATCGCAGACCGGCGTGTCGAGACTGGGCACGACGCTGATCAGCCGCACCTTGCCGGCGCTGGAGGCCAGCGTCACCGCCTGCATGCCGTTGTCGGTCAGGGTGAACGCCGGCGCGACGTCGCCGACCTTGACCTCCTTGCCCACCAACGACATTGGATTGCCCTTGAACTTGATCGCGCCCTTGCGTACTTCTGCCATGGTCGAATCCTCCTGTGGTACCCCGATTTCCCCCCGACGCGCGGAAAAGACACCCTGCCGGGCCGTCTCGCGCGCTGTCTATCCATGGGCGCCACTGTACAGCCAGAGTTCCGTCGCGTCAATCCGCGGCGGGCCGGATGTCGGCGCGCGACAGCCGCCTGAGGTTTCCGGCGCACCGCGCGGGTTCTGCTATAGCCCCGCGCCGCTATAATCGACCATGGCGCCGCCGCCTGGCGTCGCTTTTTCGCTCAGAAAGGATTCGTCGCCGTGCCCGCACCGCTCGCCGCCGCCATTGATTCTTTGCTGTCTGGACGCGCGCTGAGTTTCGACCAAGCGCAGGAGGTCATGCGCCAGGTGATGGCCGGAACCGTTCCCCCCCCTGCACTGGCGGGGTTCCTGATCGCCTTGCGGGCCAAGGGCGAAACCGTCGACGAGATCGCGGGGTTGGCCTCCGCCATGCGCGCCGCCGCCACGCGAGTCGATGCTCCCGAGGGCGCGATCGATACCTGCGGCACCGGCGGCGACCGCTCCGGCTCCTTCAACATTTCCACCGCGGTCGCGCTGGTCGCCGCAGCTGCCGGCGCCTCGGTCGTCAAACACGGCAACCGCGCCGTCAGCGGAAAAACCGGCTCCGCCGATGTGCTAGAACAGCTGGGCGTGCGGGCCGATCTGCCCGCCGCCGCCGCCGCGCGCTGCCTGCGCGAATGCCGCATCTGCTTTTGCTTCGCGCCGCACTACCATCCGGGGATGAAACACGCCATGCCCGCGCGGCTGGACCTCGGCGTGCGCACGGTGTTCAACCTGCTGGGGCCGCTTTCCAATCCCGGCCACGTGCGGCGGCAGATCGTCGGCGTTTCCAATCCGGCGCTGACCGCGACGATCGCCGAAGTCCTGTTGCGCCTGAACCACATGCATGCCTGGGTCGTCACTGGCCCCGATGGGTTCGATGAAATTGCCCTGAGCGGCCCGACGACCGTCTATGAAGTCCTCAACGGCGCCGTCAAACGCTTTACAATCGACGCCCGCGATCTGGGCGTCGAACCGGCCGATGTCGGCCGGCTGCGCGCCGACACGCCCGAGCAATCGGCCGAAATCATCCGCGCCGTGCTCGCCGGCCACCCCGGTCCCGCGCGGGATGTCGTCGCCGTCAATGCCGGCGCAGCCTTGCTCGTCACCGGCTTGGCCGCCGACCTCCGCGACGGCATCGACCGCGCCCGCCGAGCCATCGATTCCGGCGCCGCGCGCAAAACGCTGACCGCCTTCGCCTGCCTTTCGCAGGAATTGGGAGCCACCCGCCCATGACCGCCTCCCCCACCCCGCCTGCCCAGGCCGTCGCCGCCCATCCGACCGGCGCGCTCCCCCATGCAACCGAACGGCTGAACCGCCATGGCTCGGCCTTGGTCGTCGTCGATCTCCAGGAACGCATCATGCCGGTCATCGACGGCGGCGCGGAGGTCATCGAGCGCACCCGGCGATTGATCGTGGCCGCCCGGCGTTTGGAAATTCCCGTCTTCCTGACCGAACAGGTCCCGGAAAAGCTCGGCGCCACCGTCACGCCTGTGCGGGATGCCTACGGGCCGGCGCCGGCCCGCGTGAAGGCCGCTTTTTCCGGCTGCGAATCGCGCACGCCGGACGACACCGCCGGCGACACGCTGCTGACCGCCCTCCAGCGCAGCGGCCGCCGCCAGTGGATTCTCGCCGGCGTCGAGACCCACGTCTGCGTGCTGCAGACTGCGCTCGATTTGCTCGCCGCCGGCGGCGCGGTGTTCATCGTCGACGACGCCACCGCCAGTCGCGATCCACGCCATCGCGCCAATGCGCTGCACCGCATCGAGCGCGCCGGCGGCGTGATCGTCAATCACGAGTCCGTGCTGTTTGAATGGCTGTCCACCGCCGCCGCGCCAGAATTCCGCGACCTGTCGCGGCTGGTTCGCTGAGTCCCCCCGCCGTGACCATCGGACTGCTGTACGACCGGTTTCTGCCCCTCAGCGAAACCTTTTTGCTCCACGAATGGCGCGCGTTGAACGCTTCCAGCCTGCCGCTCAAAACCTACGCCCTCGATCCGCTCCCGCCCGAACGCGCCTGCGCCACCGCCGCGGAAATCGCCGCCACTGAACGGTTCAGCCTGTCCCTGGGCGGCCTGGCCTTCAAGACCGGGTTCTACCTGCGCCACCCGGTGCGCGGCGGCACGCTCGGTGTCGCGGTGCTTGCCGCCACCGCGCGCGCACAGCCGGGCGGGCTGTTCGGCCCGACCGGTCTGGCGCACCTGTGGCGCGCCAACAGCGCCTTCGACCTGGTGCGGCGGCTCCAGCGCGACGGTATCACCCACCTGCACGCCAGTTTTCTGGGCCTGCCCGCGACCTTGGCCTGGATCGCGCACCGGCTGATCGGCGTGCCCTACTCCATCAGTGCCCACGCCCGCGATGTCTGGGCCGAGGACTTCGCGGTCCCCGCCAAAATCGCCGCCGCCGACCGGGTGTTCGTTTGCAACGAGGCAGCTCGCCAAGAGTTGTTGCGCCGTTTTCCCACGCAGGCGACCAAGTTCATCCTGGCTCCGCACGGCCTGCCGCTGGACGAGGCCCCACCCGCCGCCCCCGCCACACCCACCGCCGCCTCAGCAAACGAACCGCCGCCGCCGGCCTGGACGCAGAGCGCGCGATTCAAATTGCTCGCCGTCGGCCGGCTGGTCGAAAAAAAGGGGTTCGGCTACCTGATCTCCGCGCTGGATATCCTGCGCCAGCATGGCCTGGAGCTGGGCCTGGCCATCGCCGGCGCCGGGCCGCTGCTGCACGAGCTGGGCGCGAAAATTCGGGACCTGAAATTGACCGATCGCGTGGATTTGCTCGGCGCGCAACCGGCCGGGCGCATTCACCAACTGATGGGCCAAGCCGATTTGCTGGTGGTGCCCAGCATCATCGCACCCGACAACGATCGCGACGGACTGCCCAACGTGATCCTCGAAGCCTTCGAAGCCGGCCTGCCGGTGCTGGGCACGCCGGTGGGCGGCATTCCGGAGGTGGTAATCCCCGAGCGCACCGGCTTCATCGCCTTCGACTACTACCCCTCGGGATTGGTGCAGGCGATCCACCAGGCGGTCACGCTGCCGGCGCCGCTGCGCAAGACGCTGGCCATCAACGCGCGCTTTTGGCTGCATGAAAACCGCGAGATTTCCACCTGCGTTGCGCCGCTGCTGAACTACCTGCGGGAGCACGCCGGTGCCGCACCCGCCGCGCCGACGCCGGTCGCCGCAGCGCCGTCGGCGCCGTGAAATTGGCACCGGCCGCGAGCAAAATAATTTTACGAAGTTTGAAATCTTCTTGACATTGCCGAGTCTATATTGTAGGTTCCAGTACCCACTTTTCGTGCTCAGGCGCGGGATGTGGGGTCAAAAGGCAACGAGCATGGTGCTCATGCCCAGGGAAGTCAGGACCAACGCCGATGAAACGCAACAGCATTCATCCAGTCGGCTTTAAGACGCTCGAATGCGGGAGTAAACTCCCCGCGAAGTCGGGTCGTATGCAACAGCGGTTGCAGATCGTCCCGGCGGCGTCCGCAATTCAGGCCCTGTGTCTGAATATGCGCGCCGATTGGACCGCGACGCCGGCGCAAGGCGACATCCCCTAGGGCCCCAAGCAGCTTCACGCGGCTTACAAGCCTTCCGGGGATAACCCCTCGGAAGGCTTTTTTGTTTTCCAGGCATTTGTTTCAAAGGTTTCGCAGGAATTCACATTCGGGAATGCTCACGGGGGCCGCGCAGAGAAGGACGCTTCACCGCGCGGCCCCCGGGGGAAGAGAGCCGGCAACGGCTGATTCGCCGCAGGCGCGTCCTTCGGAATTCGCTCGCGTGAGGAGGAAAAAGTCATGGCCAACAAGAACCTGTTCAAATCGATGCTCGGACGCCTGGTGCCGTTCGCCGACGCGACCAACTACGCCGGCGGAGCAGCTTACACCCTGGCGCCCAGGCAGGCCCTGGCACAGTACGCCGCGACCGGCTGCCTGAACACCACCTTCTACGCCGATGCCGAAGATCAGCTCTTCAAAGTGGTGCAGCTGTGCGAGGAACTGGACGCGGACTTCATCGCCAAGACGGCGCTGTTCTGCCGCGAGCGGGCCTTTATGAAGGACATGCCGGCGCTCCTGTGCGCGATGCTTTCGATCGTGGGCAAGGAGCAACTGCGCAAGGTCTTTCCGCGGGTGATCGACAACGGTCGGATGCTGCGCAACTTCGTGCAGATTCTCCGGTCCGGTCAGACCGGCCGAAAGTCGCTCGGTTCGCTGCCCAAAAAACTGGTGCTCGAATGGCTGGATTCGCGCAGCGATGAACAGCTCTTTCGGGACTCGGTGGGCAACGATCCCTCGCTGGCGGACCTGCTGAAGATGGTGCATCCGAAGCCGAAGACCAAGCAGCGCGAGGCGCTGTTCGGCTACCTGATCGGGCGGCCGCACAACGCAGAGCTGCTGCCGGACCTGGTCAAGGCGTTCGAAGCATTCAAAAAAGGCGACCGGGCCCACGTGCCGGACGTGCCTTTTCAAATGCTGACGGCGCTGGATCTGAAGTCGGAAGACTGGGCGGCCATCGCCCGTCACGCCGGCTGGCAGATGACGCGGATGAACCTGAACACCTTCGCTCGCCACGAAGTGTTTGCGGTCAAGGGCATGGAGGAACTGATTGCGCAGCGGTTGCGCGACGAAGCGGCGATTGTGAAGGCGCGCGTGTTTCCCTACCAGTTGCTGGCGGCCTTTCGGTCGGCCGGCGACGAAGTCCCGGGAAACGTGAAGGAAGCCTTGCAGGACGCCATGGAAATCGCCATCCGCAACGTACCGGCGGTGCCGGGCCAGGTCTACGTCTTTCCGGACGTATCCGGCTCGATGCAGTCGCCGGTGACCGGCTTCCGGCCGGGCGCGGCTTCGACGGTTCGATGCGTGGACGTGGCGGCCCTCGTGGCCGCGGCGCTCCTGCGCCAGAACCGCCAGGCGAAGGTGATTCCGTTCGAGCAGAAAGTGGTCGAAATCGACCTCAATCCGCGCGACTCGGTGATGACCAACGCCCAGAAGCTCGCCCAGGTCGGCGGCGGCGGCACCAACTGTTCGGCCCCGTTGGCGCTCCTCAACGAGCGCAAAGCGACCGGCGACCTGGTGGTGTACGTCTCCGACAACCAGTCCTGGGTCGACGCCGGCGCACGGCGTGGCACCGAGACGCTCGTGCAGTGGAACCGCTTCAAGGAACGCAACCCGAAGGCGCGCCTGATCTGCATCGACCTCCAGCCGTACGGGACCACCCAGGCGGCCGAAGGCGAGGACATTCTCAACGTCGGAGGATTCTCCGACCAGGTTTTCACCGTCACCGCGGACTTTGCCGCGGGCCGATTGCACCCCGATCACTGGGTCGGTGTAATCGAGGCGACCGAACTCTGAACCCCGGGCGACTGTCCGGTGCTCACCGGACGGCCGCCGCGCAGCCGACAGCTTTCGTCGACTGCCGAAACCCCGCAGGGCCGGTTGGGTTCCCCCCCAAAACGGGGAACCCGCCACCCCTCCGATTGGAGGCCGGCCCCTTCGAACGATCGCTCTTTCAAGCTTGGGACTGAATGCCGCTGCGGACTACATGGAACCGGGTCGCGGGAAACCGCGCCCGGTCGGGGGAAACCCCGGTCGTCTCAGCACCTTTTGTCAGCCCCATTTCAAAAAGCTCGCAGGAACGCCGTTCGGAAAATCGGTCTTCTGGAATCTGTTCGTTTCGCCACGGCCTTCGTGCGGATTGAATGCCACCGGGATTACATCTCGAAAATGCTCTCGGCACCTTTTGTCAATCCACGATTTGAAGCGCGCAGGCTGCGGTGAAACGCTGGTTTTCTTTTCGAAGTTTCGGTTCGAGGAGGAATCCGTTTTCGTCTTTTCCGCCGGCGGCGGAGTCGCCCTTCGCCGCCGGTGGGAAAAACCGGCTGAATGCTGGATGGAACTACATGGTCAAGTCGGCAGTCGCAAGGCTGTCGGCGAGCAGGTTCAAACCCTGTAACCCGGTTCGCCGGGAAACGTTTCATTCGCTCCTTGTCAGCCACCTTTTTCGTTTTCGGTAGGAGGAAGGAATTCAGATTTTCTGACGAATGCCGATGGGACTACTTTAATTCCGAAGCGTGGAGTTCGATTCTCCGCCTCCGGGGCCAATCCCGGAGTAGCTCAGAGGCAGAGCACGGAGAATTGCCTCATCTCTTTTGTCGTCGGAAATGTTTTCATCGAGAAACCGTTTTTGCCGGCGCGCGGACCCACCCATCTCACGCGCGCCGACGAAAACCAGCATGGCGGTGAACTCCGCCGGAAGGGAGGTGATCAAAAGAAGGTTGCAATGCGGTGCGCTGCCGGCGTTCCCACACGGTCGCCGGCAGGCGCCACCGCGCAGAGACGGGAATTGGATTTCGGTTTGAGGCCGAATGCCCGGAGAAACTACACAGGTCGCGGGTTCGAGTCCCGTCACCCGCAGCGATGCGGGTGTAGCTCAGCAGGTAGAGCAGTGCCGGCATCGCCGGTGTTTCTTGGATTCTTGTCGGCCTCATTTTTTAATCTTCCCGCCACCGGGAACGGATCGGTGTCTGTGCAACAGCATCGCTTCGAGCCCGGCGACGGGTTGCGCTGCGGCCCCGCCATATAGGGCCGCCGGCTGTAGGCTTGTGGCGTCCGTGTTTTCAACCCTGTATGCGGGCGTCGCAATTGTGTCTATCAGCCGCGTTTATTTCGCGTGGGGCCGCCGCCC
>JBOHNC010000061.1:0-6858 GCA_050730415.1 Planctomycetota bacterium | reverse complement strand
GGCGCCAAGAAACGGACACCGGAAACGATGGGGGAAGGTTCAGGTCTAGCGGCACTACAGGATTTCCGGGAAACTATCTGAGAATCTTATGACGTGTGCATTCGGCTCCGGAAGTTTATCCATTCCTCTCGAATGCCCGAAAAATTGAAACGATGAAGCGAGGGGCATATGTCGCCGACCGATGCAAAAAAAAGTGCGAGCGAAGCCCGCACCTTTTCCCCTCTTCTCTTCTTCTCTTCCCCTACTTTCCCAGTCTCTTCTCGGTGCCCCTGTGTCTGTGTGGTGCCGCGCTTCCCCCCGGCAAAAACCCCACCAGCCGTTTGTCGCTCGTCGGCAGCGCGTAGTCATCCAACTGCGCCTGCGTCACCCACGCGATCGCCGTGTGTTGCAATGCCTTTGCCCGCCCCTTCACGATCCGCGCTTCCAGCAAATGCAGCCGCATCGTGAAATGCGTGTAGGCGTGGTCGATGTACCCCAGCTCCGCGCCGACCTCCACCTCGATCCCCATTTCCTCCTGGAGTTCCCGCGCCAGCGCCTGCGCGCGCGTCTCGCCCGGCTGCACCTTGCCGCCGGGGAACTCCCACAGCCCGCCCAGCATTTTGCCTTCCGGCCGTCGGCCGATCAGCCACCGCCCCTGCCGGTCGCCGATCGCGCCCGCCACCACCTCAAGGTGCGGCAGCGGCTTGGCTTTCTTCCGCCGCGGCAATTCCGCCTGCCGGCCCTCCGCCGCCGCGCGGCAGTGGCTCCGCACCGGGCAGGTCAGGCACAAGGGCTCCCCTGGCAGGCAGACCGTCGCGCCCAATTCCATCATCGCCTGGTTGAAGTCCCCGCAGCGCCGCGCGGGCATCAGGCTTTGCGCCAGCCCCCACAGCTTCTCCTGCGCCGGCCCGCTCTCGACCGCATCGTCGATGGCGAACAGCCGCGCCAGCACCCGTTTGACGTTGCCATCGAGCACCGCCGTCGGTTCTTCGAAGGCGATGCTGGCCACCGCCGCCGCGGTGTACCGCCCGATCCCCGGCAGCCGCTGCAATTCCGCGGCCGAGCGCGGCAAGGCCCCGGCGAGTTCGGCTGCCACCGTCTGCGCCGCGCGGTGCAGATTCCGCGCGCGGGAATAATACCCGAGCCCCTCCCACTGCTTGAGCACCGCATCCAGCGGCGCGGCCGCCAGCGCCTCGACCGTGGGGAAGGCGACGCGGAAGCGTTCGAAGTAGCCGATGCCGGTGTCGACGCGAGTTTGCTGGAGCATCACCTCGGCCAGCCAGATCAAATACGGATCGCGCGTCCGCCGCCACGGCAGATCGCGCTTGGCGCCGTCGTACCACGTCAGCAACGCCCGCGCGATCCGGCGGCGTTCACGAGCATCCGGCATGCCGCGGGTGGCCGAGTCCTGGTTTTTCGTCGCGGCCGCGCGAGCGGCGCGACGAGCTTTGGAGGTTTCCATGGCGGCCCATTGTAGTACCGTCCTGCCCGCCCCGCTCCCGGAACCGCCGGCGGGCGCGCCCGCTCCTGGTTCGATTTGCGAATTCGGCTCCGGGGTTTTTCTTCCCACATTGAAAATGTCCTTCGCATCGTGGCACGGGTCTCCAGGCCCGTGCAAAAAAGGGCGCGCGAAGCGCGCGCCCTTAATAGTTGCGACAATCAACCGCAACCGCTCACTCCCGAATATGTACCAACCTGACCGCACAGCGAATTCGAATCGAATCACGCCCCAGCCTCCGAATACCGCACAGCCTCCCGGGGAGTCTTCACCCGTACCCCAGCCGGCGCAGTTCGTCCTCGTCGAAGCCAAAATGGTGCGCGATTTCATGCACCACCGTGATGGCGATCTGCCGCTGCAAGGCCTCCGCATCGGCGCAGACTTCGCACAACGGTTGCATGAAAATATAAATGCGGTCCGGCAAAAGCGGCGGAGCGCCATGCACCCGCGCCGTCAGCGGCACACCCACATACAACCCCAGCAGCGTGGTTCCCGGCGCCAGGTGCAGACCGGCCTCCGCCACCAGTTGCCGTGTCGGCCACGGTTCGATCAGAAACGAAATGTTCCGCAGGTAGGGCCGGAATTCCTCCGGCAACGATGCCACCGCTGCCTGCACGCAGGCGCGAAATTCGGCGTCGGATAGATACAGCATCGTGCGCCGCCTCCCAAAGCCCGCGAGCGAGTGCGGAAGCAGCACCCCCCCCTGGGAGCGCCGGGGTTCACACCGGCTCTTGGTTCGGCCTGGGACCGCCGGTCTTTCGACCGGCTCTTGGAATTGTATTCTCACCGCACCCCTGAATTTAACCTTGATTTGCCACTCGTCGCGGTTCCCACGTTTTTCCGCATGGAAGGTCGCGAGCGACGGGCCGAAATGCATTCGCTTCGTTGAACGCCGCGTGCGGTTCCGCGCGATGGAAGGTCGGGTGCGTGGTTCTGCTTTGGGTCGCGCGGGCGCGTTGCTGCGCACCGCTTTCCCAGCAGATGGCCTCCTGGCTGCGCCTTCCGGCCAACTGCTGGGCTATGATTCTGCCGCGCCTCCGGCGCTAAAATCATCACGCGTGTGGCGGCCGTATGGGGGTGGCTGCAAGAACGGGGTGAAAGCCGGGGCTGGAAGACAATATAGCACCCAAAAAGTTATGGGTAATGTACAGGTCATTCGCCCCCCGGCTACCCCCAGGCGGCCCCTTGCGGGGCCAAGAAAAAGACACGGCGGCGAGGATTTCCACGCAGCCCAATCAGGGCTGGCTGGGCAGCAACTGGCGCTGGGCGTGAATCCAGGCGCGCTTGGTGGCGGCCGAGTAGCAATTGCAGTCGAAGCGCCATTCGAAGCTGTCGGCGCTGAGGTCGACGGTGCCGGCGGCGGCCTGGTGGCGTCGGACGAGCAGCCGGACGCGCTTGTGGTCGTTGGTCCAGATCACGAAATTGGCGACTTTGCCGTCGACGGCGGGGATGGCGGCGGCGCCATCGGGGGCGTTACGGCCGGTAGGCAGGGGGATGTCGGAGGGTTGGAGTTGGACGCGGTCGGGCTCGGAGCGACGCAGCCAGGCGTAGAGTGCACGGCCCTGCTGTTCGAGGTCGTTCGGCGTGGACTGCGTTTCGCTGCCGGCGGCGGTGGTGCTGGCGGGTGTGGGGGGGGTGGCGGGCGCGGCGGGGTTAGCGGGGGCGGTGGTTGGGCCGGTGGTCGGAGCGCCGTTGGCGGCGGCGGCGGGGAGATCGATCAGGCTGCCGAGGTCGGTGAAGCGGCCGGCTTCGCCCAGGGCCATGGCGACGCGCCAGGCGTAGTCGGGCGGGTGCTTTTGCAGGTCGAGGAAAAAGCCGTCGAACTGGCCGGTCATGGGCAGGTCGAGGTCGCGGTCGCGCGCGGCGACCCAGCGGGCGCGTGCCTGGAGGGACTCGGAATACTGCGTCATCAGCCAGTCCCCGGCATCATTTTTGACGAAGTCGATGAGGCGTCCGGAGGCCAGGCGGACGGCGGCGCGGTCGGCCTGTTCTTCGGTGACGGCGGGCGGCGCAGCCGGGGGCGGGGCTACGGGGGCGACGGCTGTGGTGGGCATGGGCGTGAGCGTGGGAGCGGGTGGCGGAGCTGTTGGACGCGGGGCCGGGGGCTGGGGGCTGAACATGGCGGCGACGGCGGCATCGGGCTGGTGGCCGGGGCTTGTGGGGGTGGCGGGTGCTGTGGCTGGGGTGGGAGGGGCGGCGGTGGAGAGCGAATAGACCGGCGGCGCGGCCACGGCGTCGTTGCTCAGGATGGCCACGAAATTGTAGACGTGCATGGAGGTGAGCAGGTCGCGGCTGGTGGAATCCAACTGATCGGTGGCCCAGGCGAGGTCATCGCGGTCCTGGTTGATGAGTTTCGCGGCGGCGCGCAGATCGGCGGGGGTTCCGGCCTGGGTCAGCTTGAGGAAGCGGGCGATGGTCTGGGCCGGATCGAGATGTTGGGGCGCGGAGGGGGCGGGCGGCGCGTCGGCGGCAATGGCGGGGCCGGGGAAACCCGCGGCGGCGGCGGCGAGCAGGACGGCCAGAGCTACAATACGCATTCGCGATGAGGGCACCCGGAGATCCTCCGGCGGCGAAATCGGCCGCGTCCCTTGATTGTACTCGCCGGGAGTTCCCTGTATGTCGTCGCCGGTTCCGTTGTCCTTCACGCTGGTGGACGCCGCGCAGGCCCATTACAGCCTCTGTTTGCCGGCGCGGATGGCGGAGGCCGATGTTCGGCTGGCCGGCGTCGCGGACCGGTTGCGGGCGGCGTTGCAGTCGGTCACGAAGGGGACGGTGGCGGTGACGCCCGAACGGGTGCCGCGGAGTGTGTTCCTGCTGATCGACTTGGAAGCGGTGGCGGCGGGGCGCGGCGGGCCGGACGGGACGAGTGGGCCGGTCGGCCCGGTCGGCCCGGTTGGCCCGGTTGGCCCGGTTGGACGGGGCGCGGATTTTGCGTTGCAGAGCCAGGGAGCGGATATTTTGATTTCGGCGCGCAGCGCGGAGGGCGTGGCGCGGGGCGTGGGGCGGCTGCTGGAGGCCTGCGGTTTCCGGCTGAGCGCGGCGGGCGAAGTGCTGCCGCCGGCGGGCGGCGGGGCGGTGGTCTGGCCGGCGCGGGATGAAATCGCGGTGGCGCCGGTCCAGGCGGCCGAAGCGGCGTGGCAGGCGGCGCTGCTGCCGGAGGCGGCCGCCCGGGTGAAACGCGGCGGAAAGCGCTGAAGTTGGCCTGAGTCCCAGGGGCTTTTAGTTCTTGCCTCAGCCTCCCAGCACTGGTAGCTCATGTCCCCCGGAGCCGAATTCATGGCGAAGTGCCGTGCTGGGCTAATCTCGGGCGTGCCTCCGGCACGTCAGAAATTGGGAGAGAACTAAAAGCTCCTGGCGTGAGTCCGGCGATGTTGCGAATTCATTGCGCGCGCGCGGGCGCGGATGTGCTACACTAGTCAGCGGTGGGAACCTTCCGCGCCGAATCGGTCGGAGAATTGGAGGTTGCCGCCGCCCCCCCAGGAGCCCGTTGGTAAATCCGGCTGCGGCAACGGTGTTTTGGCGGTCTATGAAGGCGATCATCAGCGACATCCACGGCAATCTTGCGGCACTGATCGCAGTGCTCCAGGATATCGACAAACTCGGCATCACCGACATCGTGTGCCTGGGCGATATCGTCGGCTATGGGCCCGAACCGGCCGAGTGCCTGGACCTGGTCAAAAGCCGCACCGACCTGGTGATTTTGGGCAACCACGAGGAAGCGGTGCTGTTCGGCGCGACGAACTTCACCCCGCGCGCGCGCAAGGCGATCGACTGGACGCGCCACCAACTGCTGGAAGCCGAGAACGTCCCCGAGGAGCTGCGCAAGGAGCGCAAGGCCTACCTCGAGAGCTTCAAAATCCAGACCCGCATTGAAGGGGTCACCTACGTGCACGGTTCGCCGCGCCAGCCGACGCGGGAATACGTCATGCCGCGCGATGTCTACGACCGGCGCAAGATGAAGGACCTGTTCGATCACATCGAAGATTATTGTTTTTGCGGTCACACGCACCAGCCCGGGGTGTTCACGCTGAACAATTTCACGCCGCCGTCGGAGATGTTCGACATCTACATGTTCGGGTCGGACGAAAAGGCGCTGTTGAATGTTGGCTCGGTCGGGCAGCCGCGCGACGGCGATCCGCGGGCGTGCTATATTACTTTCGACGCCGATACGGTGGTGTGGCGGCGGGTGGACTACGACGTCGAGAAGACGGTCGAGAAGATTTTTAAGATCCCGTACCTGGAACGGTCCCTTGGTGAACGCCTGCGCGAAGGCAAATGACCGGTATTACATGCTCGAAAAGAAGAAATCCAAGAAGCCGCGCGGGAGCGCGGCGCTCCCAGGGGGGCTACAGCCGTTTTTTGAGGTTGGCGCCGAGCAGGTCGAGGAACTCTTCGGTGGCCATCCAGGAATCCTCGGGGGGTTTCATGGTGTCGTGGACGCTGCGGGCGAGGTCGATGGTCATCTTGCCGCCTTCAATCGTGTCGACGCAGACCTGTTCGAGCGTGTCGGCAAATTGGGCGACCTCGGGGGTGCCGTCGAGCTTGGCGCGATGGGACAGACCGCGAGTCCAGGCGTAGATGCTGGCGACGGGGTTGGTGCTGGTCTTTTTGCCCTTCTGATATTCGCGGAAGTGGCGGGTGACGGTGCCGTGGGCGGCTTCGCTTTCGAGCGTCTCGCCGTCGGGGCAGAGCAGCACGCTGGTCATCAGGCCGAGGCTGCCGAAGCCCTGCGCCACCTGGTCGGATTGCACGTCGCCGTCGTAGTTCTTGCACGCCCAGACGAAGCCGCCGGACCATTTCAGGGCCGAGGCGACCATATCGTCGATCAGTCGATGCTCGTAGGTGAGGCCTTCCTTCTTGTAAGATTCGGCGAATTCGGTCTCGAACACGCGCTGAGCGATGTCCTTGAACCGGCCGTCGTAGGCCTTGAGGATGGTGTTCTTGGTCGACAAATAGACCGGGTACTTGCGCGCCAGGCCATAGGTCAGGCTGGCGCGGGCGAACTCCTCGATCGAGGAATCGAGGTTGTACATGGCCATCGCCACGCCGCCTCCCGGATAGTCGAACACCTCGTGCTCGATCTCCTGACCGTCCTCGCCCTCCCACTTGATGGTCAGCTTGCCCTTGCCCGGCACGACGAAGTCGGTTGCCCGATACTGATCGCCGTAGGCATGGCGGCCGATGATGATCGGCTCAGACCACCCCGGCACGAGGCGCGGCACGTTCCTGCAGATGATCGGCTCGCGGAAGACGACGCCCCCCAGGATGTTGCGGATGGTGCCGTTGGGCGACTTCCACATCTGCTTCAGATCGAACTCGGCCACCCGCGCCTCGTCGGGGGTGATGGTGGCGCACTTCACACCAACGCCGCAGCGCTGGAT